>CAZVOY010000011.1:0-21915 GCA_964628865.1 uncultured Lachnobacterium sp.
ATCACAACTAATACAATCAGGATAATCGCTAAAATTTTGTTTTTGTTCTTTAAAAAATCCATTGTATTCCTCCTGGATTCATGTACCGAATTTCGGTACATTATGTTATTGGATTTAGGTCTTCCAAAAATTCTTCCGGTGTGAGAACGGGAAGAGGGGCATTTGTAAAATCTTTCACATTTCGTGTGATGATGCAGTCAACTTTATTTCGTTTTGCCACACTAACTACCAGCGCATCTTCAAAATCTTTCATCTCCAAAGAATATGCATTTATGCAATCTTCACGGGTGGTATCAGATATATACATAAGATTGAAAAGAGTTTCAATTGCTTTTTTGGCAGTTGAACGATCTGTATTTTTTTGGATTAAATAATATATATCTGTAATTGCACTAGTGCTTATGATACCTGTGATTTGAGAAGAAGCAAGGTTGTAGAATATTTCTTTTGCTGGATTAGAAAACGCACCTCGTTCTAACATTGCATCAAGAATGACATTTGTATCTAGATAGGCTTCCATTTTTCTAATATACGCTCCTCTCTAATTTTTTTTATGTCAGTTTCTGTTCCTTCAGGCAAAATTCCGAACAGCGACTCTGCCATTTTGATGCGCTCCTGATTTGGGTTTACAAGTTTTGCAACCACTTCACCATGTTTTGTGATATAGATATCTTCTGTTTGTGATAGCGTAATGTATTTATTTAGATTTTCTCTTAATTCACTAGTTGAAACAGTCATAATATATTCCTCCTGTATTTTGTAAATATATTATGCCCAAAAAGTACAAAACTAGCAATAGAATTGTACAAATTGTCATTTGTTTTCATATATGTATTCCTCCAATAGAATGGTTCGTTTGCCTGTTGTGACAGTGCCAGTTGTACCGATGGGATGTCGGAAGGTTAGGATGCATTCAGCAGATAAAAGTCCTTTTTCTAAATCCATTTCATAAACGTGTACGGTTAAATCTGAATTGCTCTCAATCTGTACGACGAGAGATTCTATAAATTTTTCTTCCCATTCCTCCGTTGTCTCGGGATGGCCTTCTTCAAAAAGGAGAAGTTCCATGGCATATTTCATGGAGGATTCTAACGCGTTGTCAATTTCTACTTGTCGAATGGCTTTTCCATATAAAGTAAAAAGAATTAAAATGAAAACGAGAATAGTAATAAGATTAAATAGAGCAAGCAATGTTTTTTTCATTCTAATTCACCTCCACAGGAATATTACATTCGTAAAGCATCCCAGGCTGATTTTCGAAATACACTCTGAGACACACAGTATAGATGCCACTATTATGAAAGGTCAGTTGAGTGTTTTGTTTGTTATAAACAGCCACTGAGGAAATTTCCTCGATGTCGATTTCCTCAGAAGAATTTAAAATTGTTACCACACTACCCCCAGTAGCATTTGTAATATCCAACAAATAGAATTCGGTATGAGCATCATCATTTGCAGAGGTCACTGTTCCATCTGGATAGGTGAGCTGGAAAAGAGAAGGGAAATTTACAGGTATTCCTACTGTTAGAGATCCACCGATGTATTTTAAAGAAGGTGTTTCTTGGTTGGAGGAAGGCTGTAAATCTGGAGAAAGAAGGGAGAAACGACTTTCTCCATTTTCAAAAATAGGATTGATTACATCGGAAACACCAAAAAGAATATGTAGCGCGAAAAAAGCACAAATGGCAGATAGCGCAATAGCAAAAAGTGGTTTTATAAATTCTTTCATAAGACCTCCTTAGCAGATTGAATAAATAAATAACTCAAAAAGTTGAGAAATCGATTCCTTGAAAAGTATGTTCCATAATAATGCAAAAGCAAATATGGTTCCAATTCCCTCTAATACCAGGTCAAATTGTATATGTTCAAAAAAATCTTTCAAATTCATAGACACCTCCTAAAAACTAATTTTATATAAAAAGTCCCAAAGCAAATCCAAGACGCCTAAAAACAAAATCAGTAATATAGATAATTCAAATATAGTCTTAAAATATTTTTCCATGACATCTCCTAAACGATTCTTTGTTTGACGCGAGTCAAGGTGATATCAAACAGGTCGATTTTAAATGCATAGGTTAGGGTGACATTGGCATATTTATATGCACCTGCTTTGCCAGAGTCATGGATATCAATGGTGAGTTCATATCCCCTTTCTTTTGCATCTGCAATGAGGGAGGCTTTTACTTCTTCGTTATAATTGCTCTCTGCCAAAAGCTGTGTGGCAGAAGAGAAATAGTTGTTGGTTTCGATTTCATCCGCGACGCTTAAACAAAGAGAGAAACCAGTAGAAAGAAGCAGGATGATGCATAAGATAGAAATTAAGGCTTTGTAAAAAATATCCATAGAATCCTCCTATTCAAATAAAGATAAAATTTGGGATAAAGTGACATGAATAATTGCGACGCAATAGACTAACATCCCGAGAGTAACGATTAGCATCGGGAAAAACGGATAAAGGCTGGACAAAAAGCTTCTTGTTTTGTAGGCGTTTCGTTCTGCTTCAATGAGGCTATCCATATTGGATTCTATTAAAAAGTGGATTGTCTCAGGATGATTTTCTGCGCCAATAGAAAGTGCGTAGAGTTTTCGCATGGTAGTCGCTATTTTAGGGATTTGATATTCCGAGAGAAAAGAAGTATAAGCATCCATGTTTCCTGGGGAGTTGAGAAGGAGCGTGCTGATTCGAGAAAGCTCAGGTTGTAAAATGATAGGAGCTGCGGAAACAGATTGAATGATTGCGGAATCAATGCTTTGCCGCTGAGAGAGTAATAGAATGTCAAACAGCCATTTCGGAAATGCGTTCTCAATCTCTCTCTTGCGCGCGTGCTTCGATGCATGAGGAATGTAATGGGGTGAGGGTTTAAAAAGCTGGCCATTTATTTTACAATCCATCAGTACAAAGAAAACAATGTACATAGATAATAAGATGGTGTTTGTTATTTGGACAAAGGAGAGATGAGTAATCTGAAGTTCATCTGGGAATGCATGCAAAAGAAAAAGACAGACGCCTAGCATAAGCAGATATAAAAGACTGCACATATTTCGATGCGAGATCAATTGCTTTCGATAATCACCGAGAGCAGTTTCCCAAGCAATACGAGATTTTTCAAGGATGATGAATTCTTCTCCGCATTCACCACCACGTTCTTCGGCAAATTGCAAAAATTCGTGCAGTGTTCGAAGTTTTTCGCAGCCATACGCTTCTTCAAAATGAGAAAATGATTTCTCTTCGGAAATGGATAGCTCATGGTTTCCTGATAAAAGAATATCTATGGCTTCAGAAATTTTATCTTTCATTTCTCCAGATGGGAAAATGTCAGCAGTTTCTTTTAGGGAAAATAAAATGTTTTTTGTGCGAACGAAGCTTTGAGATATCTGACTCATATAGAGGTTCACATCCTGAAATCGCTTAAACTCGTGTTTTTGTAGTTTCTGATTTCGCAGAATCGTTGGAGTAAAAGCTAGATAAACCAGGAGTGCAATAATAAAATGCGGGAGGGTAAGTCCAAAAGAAATTCCGAAAAAAATCGGAATAAGAAACAAGGGAATGATACATAGTTTTTCGTTCATAAACTCCTCCTGTTAACAAAAATAAGAAAAAATTTCTCTTCCAGTTTCTTCTTCTATTTTTGAATACATAAAAGTAGGGATACGTTCTGGATAGAGCGTTCCGTTTTCTAATATAAGGGACTGACCATTTATGCCGTTCTTTCGATAGTAAAAACAAATCTGGTCAATATATCTTTTTATTTGCCGGTCATTTATTTCTTTCTTTTTCAAAAGAATAGCAATGCCTACATCATTATGGATTTGATTTATGATGCGTTCATTGCCTGCGTGGAGGCCAAGAGAGTTGAGAATTTTGTCGGGGATATTTCTTGCATCATTTACATGAAGGGTGGACATGGTGGCAACACCGTTGGACCAGCACTGGAGTAGGTGTTTTGCGTTTTTACCAAGTGCTTCGCCGAATAGAATCCAGGAGGGATTCATGCGCAAGGCCTTGGTAATGCATTCTTCATAACCAGCAAGGCCAATCTTTAATTCGATGCAATTATGTGAGGGGTTAATTTTAGAGTAATGAATTTCTCCTACATCTTCGATAGATATTACTTTTTCATAATTGGGGATATAGCTGGAAAGATGCTTTAGAGTTTCGGTTTTTCCTGTTCCAGGAACACCGCAGAAGGTAAAGTTGAATCCTGAAAGTACACAGTTGATTAGAAAATGAAAAGTGGGTTCATCGCAAAATCCGTCGTCGATGGCTTGTTCCATGGTAAAACGAAGTTGGTCGTTCTCTTTGCGCAAGCAGGCAGACAACTGATTGTTCGAGACGCTTTCATGAACACAGGTAACACGTAAGGTATTTGTATCCACACATAATATGTTTTCCTGTGCATTAAAGGATTTTCCAGTACATAGACTAATGGTTTTGGCAACGTTTCGCATATAGTTTTCGGTGATGGTCTCATCCTTTATTTTTTCTGTAACATGATCCGTGGTGGACACCCAGAGGTTTCCACAGTTGTAATCCACGTCGGTTACATCGGGTGGCGATAGATGTTTCCACAGTTCAGGGAAACGTTGCTGTAAAAAGTTCTCATTTATAAGATGTTTTTCTTCCAAAGTATACTCCTTTCTATAAAATTATTGGATCATGTTTTTTACTTTATCCATTACGAGTTGCAGGATATCTGCTGTAAAAGTTTCGATTAAGCCGCCTTCTTTCATGAATGATGCGTACATAGTTACTACGGAAACGCCAACGACTACGGCTAAAGCAATGCCAAAGTAATCCTGCATGATTTTCTTAAAATCCATATAATTCCTCCTTAAATAGTAAGTTTTTGTATCAAAATAAAAAGCCGCTACTTTTGGCAAAATAGTTACCTCAATACCTGCTAACAGTGTCTAGAAAAGGGTGCTAGAAAATGTTCAAGCAATGATATATTTCACTTGGCTTTATACAACCCGTCTAGTTTTTGTGGTTAGCGATTACTTTCAAGAATAATCGGTGTTTGTAATTTTAAAAATTGGGGGATTTTAAATTTAGACACATTCCATAGGAATGCGAAAAAGAGGTGTTTTAGGGGTGGGACAATTATTGCACAAATAAATTGGAATTGCAAGAGGAAAAGTAAAAAAGTATTTTTAAGAAAAAATTTATAAAAACCCCCTACTCTAAGGGGAAAAAACGAGTATAATGAAAGCAGTAATTTGGTATTTCACAAATAGATATGGGAAAGGAAATAGAAAAATGGCTGAAAAACTTGGAAAAAAGAAACTAATAGCTATTATTATCGCGGTAGTATTAGTGGTAGCAATTATTATTGGCGTAGTCGTATCTAGCTCATCGGCAAAGCCTGTAGAGCAAACAACTAGCGGTAGCGTAGAGCTTATTACAAAACGTACGATTGCAAATAGTATTACTGCAAATGGAACGATAGAAGCAGCAAACAAGGAAGATGTCACGGGCGGTTCGTATGGTATGACCGTAGAAAAGGTTTACGTAAAAGAGGGTGACGTAGTAGCTGCTGGAGATATTATCTGTCAGTTTGATACAGAAGATATTGATGAGCAGATAAAGAACACACAGGAAAATATCACGGAGGCTCAGGCGGACAAGCAGACACAGTTGGCAGAGTATGACCAGGATATTGCTGAACGGAAAAACTCAAATGCAGCAGACTTGGCAGAAGCCCAGGCTGATTTGAATGATGCAAAAGCAGAATTGACAGAAGCCCAGGCAGAGCTAAAAGCAAAGCAGGATGAATACAATGCATATATTGCTGCTGGAAATGATGCGACCTCAGTAAATGCAATTCAGATGGAACAGGTTATTGAGAACAAGAAAAGCAATGTAGAAGCCAAGCAGTCCCGTGTAGATACATATCAGTCTCGTGTAGATACATTAGCAGATCAGGATACATCTTCATTGGAAGATGCAAAGGATAATTATGCGGAGCAGATGGATAGCCAGATTGAAAATTACACAGACCAGTTAAAATCATTGCAGGAACAGAGAGAAGAATATACGATTAGAGCTGGAATTAGCGGTACGATTACTTCGCTTAACGTAACAGAAGACAGCAATTTTTCAGGCGGAACGATTGCAAGCATTGAAGGTATTGATCAGTTTATCGTAGAAGCACAAGTTGATGAGTACGATATTGCAGATGTAACCGTTGGCATGAAGGTGTTGGTAAAAACAGATGCAACCAGAGATGAAGAGATGGAAGGTGTGATTACTTATGTAGCACCTAGAGCAACCAGTAGCGGCAGTTCGTCTACGAGTGGTTTGTCTAGTCTTATTGGAATGGATACAAGCAGTTTTACAAGTAGTAGCAGTAGTAGTGCAACTTATTTAGTTAAAATTGAATTAAATGAGCAAAATGATCGACTTCGTCTTGGTATGAATGCGAAGACAAGCATTATTACAGAAGAAAGCGTAGACGTATGGTCAGTTCCATATGATGCGATTTATACAAGAGCAGATGGAACAACTTACGTAGAAAAAGTAACAGGAAAAGATGAAGAAGGTAATGTACTTACAGAAGAAATGGATGTTGCCATTGGTCTTGAAGGTACTTATTATGTAGAAATTATTTCCGATGAAATTACAGAAAATACACAGATTTTAGTCCCAGATGCACAGGGAAATAGTTCTTTTGAAGAATTATTGAACATGATGGGCGCAGACGCAGGCGTTTAGTATAGAAAGGACGAAAATTATGAGCTCTATTATAAAGCTAAATGACATCGTCAAGAAATTCTACATTGGAGAACCAAACGAATTAGAGATTCTACATGGTATTTCACTGGAGGTAAAAGAAGGTGAGTTTGTATCCATAGTAGGTCCTTCTGGTTCAGGTAAATCTACATTGATGAATTTGATTGGCGTATTAGATCGCCCTACTTCTGGTAGCTACTATCTAGATGGAATTGATGTGGGAAACGCTCATGATAATGAGCTGTCTGATATTCGTAATCAGAAAATAGGATTTGTATTCCAGACCTACAATCTGATTCCAAAAACCAATGCAATTCGTAATGTTGAATTGCCAATGTTGTACGCAGGGGTACCTAGTGCGGAAAGAAGAAGACGTGCAAAAGAATTGCTTGAATTGGTAGAAATGTCAGAACGAGCAAACCATTTGCCAGAAGAACTTTCTGGTGGACAAAAACAGCGTGTTGCCATCGCACGTGCTATGGCAAATAATCCTGCGATTATTTTAGCGGATGAACCAACAGGTGCGTTGGATACCAAAACAGGGCGTTTGGTAATGGACTTATTCCATAAATTAAATGAAGAACAGCATAAAACAATTGTTCTTATTACACATTCTCCAGAATTAGCAGAAGAAACCGATCGAATAGTTTCGATTCGAGATGGAAATATTGTCAGTGAAGTTGTGAAGAGAGATGTAGATGCAACTCGCAAGGGCGTTATAGAAGGGGAGGTGTTGTAAGTGTTATTAAAGGAAAACATAATTCTTGCAGTCACCAGTCTGAAATCCAACAAGATGAGAGCCCTTCTTACCATGCTTGGTATTATTATTGGTATTGCAGCCGTAATTGCAATTTTCACAGTTGGTAACTCTTTGACGATTTCTGTAGAAGAAAGTTTACAGTCGATGGGGTCTAATGATGTATATGTAACGGTAAGTGAGCGTAGTCAAGAACATGATTATAGCGTAAAAATTGATGGTGCAGAATATGAGGTGTCTGATTCTGATGCAGAAATGACAGATGAAGATTATATCACCACAGAGATGATACAGGAAATGTATGAACGCTTTGAGGACGATATTTATGCAATTAATATCTCACATTCTGCCGGAAGTGGAACAGCCGAATACGAAAATGTATCCGCAGCCGTCTCGTTGAAAGGAACTACGGTTGGATATTTCATTACTTCACCTATTGATATCGTTGCAGGAACGATGTTGTCTCAACAGGATTATGAAGGATCTCGTATGAGTTGTCTGGTGGAAGTGGATTTTGCAGAGGACATGTTTGGTGATGTGAATTCTGCGGTTGGAAAGACTATCGATGTGCAGTTGGAAGATAGTAATATTGTACTTACCATTGTAGGCGTGTATGAAAGTACAAGCTCAAGCAGTATGGGAAATATGAGTGCTATGGGAAGTTTGTTTGGTATTGGCGGAAGCACGGTATATTTGCCATTGCAGACAGCAATGAACATTTCCCATGAGAAAGATCAATTCTCCACTATTCGAGTAAGCGCAGCGGTTGGCGTAGATACGGAACAGCTTTCAAAGAACATTAAAAGTTTTTATGAACCATATTATCGTAATAACGATGAATTTGAAGTGACGGTTATGACATTAGAAAGCATGATTGCGATGCTTACAAGTATGTTAGACACCATCACATTGGCGATTTCTATTGTAGCAGGTATTGCTCTTTTGGTAGGTGGTATTGGTGTAATGAATATTATGCTTGTATCCGTCACAGAGCGAACCAGAGAAATCGGTACTCGAAAAGCATTAGGTGCGAAAAACTCTTCCATTCGAGCACAGTTCATTGTGGAAGCTATTATCATATGTTTGATAGGTGGCATAATTGGCTTGATATTAGGTATTGTGGCAGGTACAATGCTTTCAAACTATATGGGTTATCCAGCAATGCCTTCGATTAGCGGTATTGCGATATCCATTGGATTCTCGGTGGCTATTGGATTATTCTTTGGCTACTTCCCAGCAAATAAAGCTGCAAAGATGAATCCTATCGATGCGTTACGTTATGAGTAAGAGGAACCCTTAGGGGTTCTTCTTTTTTGAAACATTTACTGTCTTGTCACTTGTAAAGACATTTGGTATACTTATAGACAATTTAGAAGAAATATGTAACAAAAGGTAGATTTTGACAGGAGGTATTCATGTCATCTTCAGTAAAAGAGAAAATTGAACAACTAAAAAAAGAAAAAAATGCGGTGATTCTAGCGCATTATTATGTTCCTAATGAAGTGCAGGAAATTGCAGATTACGTCGGAGATTCCTTTTATCTGAGCAAGAAGGCAAAGGAATTGAAAGAGGATATTATTGTTTTCTGTGGTGTTTCATTTATGGGCGAAAGTGGAAAAATTTTAAATCCGGACAAGCTGGTGCTTATGCCAGATGAAAATGCGGATTGTGCAATGGCCCATATGGTGGATTCGGAGAACATCAAAAAGATGCGTGAAGAATACGAGGATTTAGCAGTGGTGTGCTATATCAATTCAACTGCTGAAATTAAGTGTCATGCAGATGTGTGTGTGACCTCTTCCAATGCAGTAAAGATTGTAAAGACACTGCCAAACAAAAATATTTTCTTTATACCAGACGGAAACTTAGGCAGATATGTGGCAGAGCAGGTGCCAGAAAAGAATGTAATTTTAAATGAGGGGTATTGTCCTGTGCATCATGCGTTGACCGTTCAAGAAGTATATAAGGCAAAGGAAGCGCATCCACAGGCAGAGTTTTTGGTACACCCAGAATGTGTAAAAGCCTTGTTGGATGAGGCAGATTACATAGGCAGTACCTCAGGCATTATCAATCATGTAAAGAAAAGTGAGTGCAAGGAGTTTATCATAGGAACGGAAGTTGGGGTTTTCTATGAATTGGAGAAACAGAATCCAGACAAACAGTTTTATACACTCAATGATCATCAGATTTGCCAAGATATGAAATTGATTACATTAGAAAAAGTACTGGATGTGTTAGAAAATGAAACCAATGCGCTAACGCTGGATGAAGAAAAACGTGTAGCAGCGTTGAAACCATTGGAACGCATGTTGGAACTGGCAAAATAGAAAGCGAAGAGTATGAAAACAAATATAGTAATAGTGGGAAGTGGATGTGCAGGACTGTATTGTGCACTTCATTTGCCCAAAGATAAACAGGTTACGATTATTACGAAATTAGATTTAGAAAGTAGCGATTCTTTTTTAGCCCAAGGTGGAATGTGCGTCCAACGAGATGACGAGGATTATGAAAGCTTTTTGGAAGATACATTAAGAGCAGGGCATTACGAAAATGATCGGCATGTGGTAGATGTAATGATTCGGTCATCACGTGATGTGTTGAAAGATCTCACTTCTTATAATGTTGAGTTTCAAAAAGATGAGAGTGGAGAACTTCTTTATACCAGGGAAGGAGCGCATTCGAACAAACGCATTCTTTTTCATGCAGACATTACAGGAAAAGAAATTACCACAAAGTTGTTAAAAGAGGTAAAGAAACGAAAGAATATTAAAATCTACGAATACACTACGATGACAGATTTGATTGTAGAGGGTAATTGTTGTAATGGTGTGCGAATAGAAAATAAATATGGAGAAGAAGATGTCATAGTGGCAGATACCACGGTATTAGCAACGGGAGGCATTGGTGGTCGGTATGCACACTCTACCAATTATAGACATCTCACAGGAGATGGAATAACGGTAGCTGAAAAGTACGGTATTGAGCTAAAGGATATGGATTATATACAAATCCATCCAACCACGTTTTATACAAAAGATAAGACCGAACGAAGTTTTCTGATTTCTGAATCGGTACGAGGAGAAGGAGCAAAGCTTCGTGATAAAAATGGCAATCGATTTGTGGATGAATTGTTGCCTAGGGATTTGCTAACAAAAGCCATTTACGAACAAATGAAAAAAGATGGAACAGAATTTGTTTGGGAAGATTTGAGGGATATCCCAGAAGAAGAGATAGAAAGTCATTTTCCTAATATTGTGCAACATTGTTTAGAGCATGGATATGATGTGCGAAAGGAATGTGTTCCAGTAGTTCCAGCTCAGCATTATTTTATGGGCGGTATTAAAGTAAACGATGTAAGTAAAACATCCATGGATAATCTGTATGCAATTGGTGAGACTGCTTGTAATGGCGTTCATGGTAAGAATCGATTAGCAAGTAATTCATTATTAGAAAGTTTAGTATTCGCAAAAAGAGCGGCAAAAGATATAACGAGAAATCCAAAGAAAAGAGGTAGAAACATGTTATTTGATCAGACAACTTTAAAATTAAACGTAGATCCACTTATTAAATCGGCAATTCGAGAAGATATTACCAGTGAAGACGTATCTGCGAACAGCGTAATGCCAGAGTCAAAATTGGGAGAGGTAGACCTTATCTGTAAGCAGGATGGTATTATCTGTGGACTTCCTATCTTTGAGCGTGTGTTCAAAATAATGGATGAGACAACGGAAGTAGAATTTTATGTAAAAGATGGTGATTCTGTTGTAAAAGGACAGTTGATGGGTAAAATTCGAGGAGACATCCGTGTGCTTTTAGGTGGTGAAAGAACAGCCTTAAACTATTTGCAGAGAATGAGTGGTATTGCTACTTATACACATTCTGTAGCTTCTCTTTTGGAAGGAACAAAGATTAAATTATTAGATACCAGAAAGACTACTCCAAATAACCGTATTTTTGAAAAATACGCGGTAAGAGTTGGCGGTGGTAATAACCACAGATTTTGTCTTTCAGACGGTGTTATGTTAAAGGATAACCATATTGGTGCTGCAGGAAGCGTAGCAAAAGCTGTTGAAATGGCAAAGGAATATGCACCATTCGTGCGTAAGATTGAAGTAGAAGTAGAAAATTTACAGATGGCAATTGATGCTGCAGATGCAGGTGCTGATATTATCATGTTGGATAATATGACCCATGAACAGATGGAAGAGGCAATTAAAGCAATTGATGGTAGAGCAGAGATAGAGGTATCTGGTAATGTAACCAAGGATAACATTGCAAAATTGATTGACTTGGGTGTAGACTGCATTTCCAGTGGTGCGCTCACCCATTCTGCGCCAATCATGGACGTATCATTAAAAAATCTTCATGCGATTGAATAAGTTTTTAGGATGGATGTTATGATGAGTGGAGAACAGAGACGAGAGCAAATTATAAAGATAATTAAAAAAAGTGAAACTCCTGTGTCTGGGACTGCATTGGCAAAAGAAGTACAGGTAAGTCGACAGGTAATCGTGCAGGATATTGCGCTTTTGCGTGCGAATGGAATTGATGTCATTTCGACAAATCGCGGATATGTTATGGGTGATGGAGGAAAAGTAAGCCGAGTGTTTAAAGTGCACCATACACCAGAAGAAGTAGAGGCAGAGTTAAATCTTTTCGTAGACTTTGGTGGGTATGTAAAGGACGTTTTTGTTTATCACAAGGTCTATGATATCATCCGTGTAGATATGAATCTAAAATCCAGAGTGGATGTTCGTCGTTATTTAGAGGAGCTAGCATCTGGAAAATCTAGTCTACTCATGAATGTTACTTCAGGATACCATTATCATACTATTTTAGCGGATGATGAAGAGACGCTAGACATGATACAAGAGGAATTATCGAAAAAAGGATTCTTGGCAAAATTACAGGATTATGAGCCAGTAGATTTTTGGAATAAAGATTGACGAAAAAAAAATTGCGTATTATTATAAGTCAGTAATGTAACAAAAAGAAATATTCGTTAATGGGATAGAAAACTAGGAGGCTTGTTTATGAGCGGATTTTTCGCAGTAGCGTCAAAAGAATCATGTGTTATCGATTTGTTTTATGGAACAGATTACCATTCTCATTTAGGAACGAGAAGAGCAGGTATGGCTGTCTATGGCGAAAATGGATTTGATAGAGCAATTCATAATATTCAAAATTCACCATTTCGTACCAAATTCGAAAAAGATGTAGAAGAATTAAAAGGAAATATTGGAATCGGATGTATTTCCGATTTTGAACCACAGCCACTGTTAGTGCATTCCCATTTAGGAAGTTTTGCCATTACAACCGTTGGTAAAATTGCAAATGCAGAGGATTTGATACAGGAATGTTATGACTCAGGAAAAACACATTTCCTAGAAATGAGTGGTGGAAGTATTAATCCTACAGAGGTAGCCGCTGCTGTTATTAACCAGAAGGATTCCATTGTAGATGGATTAAAATATTTACAGGAAAAAGTGATTGGTTCTCTTAGTGTGTTAATTCTTACACAAAATGGTATTTATGCGTCTAGAGATCGTCTAGGTCGTACGCCTATTATTGTGGGAAAAAAAGATAATGCATTTTGCTATTCTTTTGAAAGCTTTGCTTATTTGAATCTTGGATATAATGATTATAAGGAGCTTGGACCAGCAGAAATTACATTTATGACTGCAGATGGTGTAGAGACTTTAAGTGAGCCACAGGAAGAAATGAAAATTTGCTCTTTCCTTTGGGTATATTATGGTTATCCAACTTCTACGTATGAAGGGATAAATGTAGAAGAAATGCGTTACAGAACAGGTCGTCTTATGGCAAAACGAGATGATATGAGACCTGATTATGCAGCAGGCGTGCCAGATTCAGGTGTGCCAGCAGCGATTGGTTATTCCAATGAAGCAAAGATTCCATATGTGCGTCCTTTCATTAAATACACACCAACTTGGCCACGTTCTTTTATGCCAACAAGTCAAGAACAAAGAAATATGATTGCCAAGATGAAACTCATCCCAGTGCAACCATTGATTAAGGATAAGAAAATGCTGTTGGTAGATGATTCTATCGTACGTGGAACACAGTTAGGAGAAACCACAGAATTCTTATATGAAAGTGGAGCAGAGGAAGTGCATGTACGACCTGCGTGTCCACCAATTATGTATGGATGTAAATATCTAAACTTTTCTCGTTCTACTTCTGAAATGGATTTAATTACACGAAGAGTAATTATGGAACGAGAAGGAAAAATTACGGATGAATTATTAGAAGAATATACAAATCCAGACAGCGAAAAATATAAAGCAATGTTAGAAGATATCTGTAAAAAATTGGGATTTACTTCTTTGCAGTACGCCCGTTTAGATGATATTATCGAGGCGATTGGTTTAGAACCTTGCAAGCTTTGTACATATTGTTGGAGTGGTAAAGAATAGGCTATCCGGTCGGTTTACAGAACCGCATTTTTCTGATAAATTTAAGTCAGGCGATTATGCCTGACTTTTTTGTTGCACAAGTATGCCGACGTGAACGTGGGCTTAGACAAGGAGAAATTTATGCGTCGAATGGAATTTAAAATGGAACGCTCTGGTCTTACAAAGGTAGGAGACCGACTTTCTGTTACAGAAGGAAAACTACCTACTTCATATTATTACACCATCGAGCATGCGATCGCAATGTCCGGGAATTACACCGTAAGTGAACGTTTGAAAACGAGAGAAGGTGTAGTGGTAGATATTACGGAGACAGAAAAAGGATTTTATATCATTATGGAGTTTGATGAATAATGAAGATATTATTGACAGCGATAAACGCAAAATACATTCATTCTAATTTAGCCGTATATTCCTTAAAGGCAGCATCTGACGAGTATGCAGAAATGGTAGAAATTGCTGAGTTTACCATCAACAATTCGGCAGATTATATATTAGAAGAAATATATAAAAGAAAGCCAGATGTACTGATGCTTTCCTGTTATATTTGGAATTTATCCATGATTGAAAATGTGATAAGAGAATATCATAAGCTTTGCCCAAATATTCCGATTTGGCTAGGTGGACCAGAGGTGTCTTTTGAAGTGGAAGCATTTTTGAAAAAACACGCTGAAGTAACAGGTCTTATGATGGGGGAAGGCGAGATTACTTTTCACGAATTGTGTGAATACTATACGGGGAATAAAACGGAAAAGAAATTGGAAGATATTCTCGGTATTGCATATCGTGAAGAGGGAAAAATTTGTGTGAACCAATGGCGCCCGATTATGCCTATGAGTGATATTCCATTTTGTTATGATAAAATGGAGAATTTTTCAAATCGAATTATTTATTATGAAAGCAGCAGAGGTTGTCCGTTTTCTTGTAGTTATTGTTTGTCATCTGTAGATAAAAAATTGCGATTTCGTGATTTGAATCTGGTAAAAGAAGAATTACAACTCTTCATAGATCAGAAGGTGCCACAGATTAAGTTCGTGGATAGAACCTTTAACTGCAATCATCAGCATGCTATGGAAATTTGGAGATACATTTCCGAACAGGATAATGGTGTGACAAATTTTCATTTTGAAGTGTCAGCCGATTTGCTAAATGAGGAAGAACTTGCTCTTATGGCAGGGATGCGTCCTGGTTTGATTCAGTTAGAAATTGGTGTGCAATCTACTAACGAAGCCACCATTCAGGAAATCAAACGCACCATGAAGTTAGAGCGCTTAAAAGAAATTGTGATGAAAATAAAAAGCTTTGGAAATATTCATCAACATTTGGATTTGATTGCAGGGCTTCCTTATGAGGATTATGATACCTTCCGCAAGTCCTTTGATGATATTTATGAACTTCAGCCAAATCAGCTACAGATGGGTTTTTTAAAGGTGCTGAAAGGTTCCTATATGTATGAGCACGAAAAAGAATATGGCATTATTTATCATGACAATCCGCCATACGAAGTGCTTTCCACCAAGTGGCTTTCTTATGATGATGTTTTAAAAATGAAACGTATCGAAGAAATGCTAGAGGTATATTATAATAGTGGACAGTTTGAAATCACCATGAAGGTGTTAAAGACCTGTTTTGAAAGTGCTTTTGATATGTTCCAAAGATTAGGCGATTTTTATGAAGAAAATAATTACTTCAGCATGAGTCATTCCCGAATAAAAAGATGTGATATTTTGTTGGAATTTGTCGAAAAGGAATGGAATCTGTTTGAAGAGAAAAAAGATCGAGTGGAATGCATTCGACAATCCTTGCTGTTTGATTTATATTACCGTGAAAATTGCAAGAGCCGTCCTGCTTGGGCAGGTGATACAGGAGCATTTAAGTCAATCACACATCATTATTGTAAAAATGGAAAAATGTCTCATGTGGAACCATTTAATTATGATTTTTTGGAAGAGATTTATGAGTTCCCAATATATCGAGAGATACCTGTGTGGGTATTATTTTCCTATGATAAGAGAGATGTGTTGACACATCAGGCTTCTGCGAGATATGTGAAACCAGAAGAGGATATAATATGATTGCAAAAAGAACAGAAGAAATTTTAAAGCGTCTAGATGAAGTGTACGGAACCGAATATATCTGCTATCTGAATCATGAAACGCCATGGCAACTTTTGATTGCTGTGATTTTAAGTGCGCAGTGTACCGATGCGAGAGTAAATATTGTTACAGAAGATTTGTTCAAAAAATATGACTCTTTGGAGAAGTTCGCTAATGCGGATTTGAAAGAGCTGGAAATGGATATTCGTCCGACTGGTTTTTACCATAATAAAGCAAAGAACATCATTGCGTGCGCAAAGCGTCTGGTAGAAGTGTATGAGGGAGAAGTACCGTCGGAGTTAGAAGATTTGCTGACGTTGGCTGGTGTAGGAAGAAAGACGGCAAATGTTATTCGTGGGAATATTTATGATCAGCCTAGCATTGTAGTTGATACGCATGTAAAACGAATTTCAAAGAGATTGGGATTTACTAAGGAAGAAGATCCGGAAAAAATCGAATATGAGCTGATGCGGAAGCTTCCAAAAGACCATTGGATTTTGTATAACATTCAGATTATTTCTTTTGGACGAAATATTTGTTTTGCTCGTAGTCCAAAATGTAGCGAGTGCTTTTTAAATGATTTGTGCAAAGCAAAGGATAAAAGATAAATGATAAACGAATATGTGGTAATTGATTTGGAAATGACAGGCTTATCTGCCAAGACAGATCAGATTATAGAAATCGGAGCTGTGAAAATCAAAGATAACCAAATCGTGGATAAGATGGAATGTCTTGTGAATCCAAAGTGCAAAATTCCTACTCGGGTGGTAGAACTGACAGGTATCACTGATGAAATGGTACAGCAGGGAATGGATAAGGATGAGGCGATAAGTAAACTTTTGGATTTTATCCAGGGACATATTTTAGTAGGACAAAACATAAACTTTGATTACAGCTTTTTAAAACAATGGGCAGTAAACCATAAAAGACCATTGGAGGCAAATGCCTGCGATACATTAAAGCTTGCTAGGGTTTTATTGCCAGCGGAACAATCAAAAAAATTAGAGGAGCTATGCGTGTACTTCGGTATAGAAAGAACGCGAGAGCATCGAGCGTTGGATGATGCGATTGAAACCTGGAAGATATTTGAAAGGCTAAAAGTATTGGCGATGGAGAGAGAAAACGGAGCCACATATCTAGAGCCAAAACCATTGTGCTATAAAGCAAAAAAACAGACACCAGCAACTCCTGGTCAGGTACGACGTTTAAAAGAGTATCGAGAATTACATCAGATAAATGATGAAATAAATTGGGAGAACCTCACCAAAAGTGAAGCCTCCCGAATTATGGATAAGTATATTTTAGTTCATGGTCGATGAATTTTGTTTGAGGTTTTCGAGCTGGGTGTGAACCTTGCGAGAGTCAGCTCCCACTTCTATTGCAAATTCGAGAAGAGCCTGCGCAGCAGAGATTTCACCTGCCTCTTCAAGCTCAGCAGTATATTCTGGTAGCAAGGAAACCAATTGGGCAAAGTTCTCATCATATTCTGCTAATGCGGTAAAATTTGCAGTGCCGTATTGCAGTTTTAAATCTGTATTGCTAATACCTGTAAGATTCAAAATTGGCTTTTCTGCAAGTGCAAAAAATTTTTCTTCTGTAGAAGTGTAAATCTTTTGTGGTATTTTTTCCAAAGGTATGGTAATATAATTCAGTTTACTAATATCTTTTTTGCGGACATTGTTAGCAAGACGTTCTTTTTCCCAAAAGTCTTCTTGTATTTTTTCTTGAGAGGCATTGCCTTTTCGTATATAGTAAGATAATATGACGCAAAAAATAATAAAAATAGCTAAAAATGGAAACATAATATAGTCCTTTCCTAAATAGTTTAGGTAAAGTATAGCAGATTTTTTTGAAGAGGTGAATAGAGTGAGTAAATTAAACAAAGGAAAAAGAAAAAGACAGTTTTATGCAATTATCGGATTAGTATTAATAGTAGCAATGCTGGTAACTACATTTGTAGCTGCATTTGCTTATTAATTGTTAAGATTATAACAGTTCTTGAAAAACTACATAATTGTGCTAAAATAAGTAGTTGGACATTTATTGGTAATTATGGATTTATTTTTTTTAGAGGAAAAAACATGAAAAGAATCAAATTTTTAGCAGTTGCGTTGATTATTGTTGCAGCTGGAGCATTTTTGTTTACAAATGAAAATATGTTTAAGGCAGACGTGTCAGAAGATGCAGTCATTGAAGAAGGCGTATACATCGGAGGTATCGATGTAAGTGGCATGACAGCAGAGGAAGCCACGGACGCAGTAAATAATTATGTGGAAAAAATTAAGACAATGTCGGTTACATTAGTGGGACCAAAAGCAAATATGTCCCTTACCTTAGAAGATATGGGGCTGACTGCAAAGACCAATGAAGCGGTTCATGAAGCCGTAGCAGTAGGCAGAGCAGGAAACCTGATTTCACGTTTCAAAGTTTTAAAAGATTTGGAAAGTGAAAATTATGTAATTGATATGGGGCTGGCAATTGATAAACAGGCTACAGCTGAAAGTATTTACAATAAAACTTCAAAAATCGATATCAAAGCAATTGATCATGGATTAAAAATTGTAGACGGACAATTTGTATATGTAGAAGGTCAGGCTGGTGATGAAGTAGATGTCGAAACAGCCGTAAATGAGTTAAGCGAATACATTTCTACAGAATGGGAATTGGCGGCAGATGAAGAGGCAGAATTTAAATTAGCAAGTGTTGTGTCTCAGCCACGTGGTTCCCAGGAAGAATTATCGGTAATCAAAGATTTAATCGGAACATGTACCACAAATTACAGTTCTTCTGGTTCGGGTAGAGCAAAGAATGTAGAAAATGGTGCATCAAAAATCAATGGTACTGTTTTGTATCCAGGTGATGAACTTTCTGTATATGAATTAGTAAATCCATTCACACAAGAAAATGGATATGAGTTAGCAGGTTCTTATTTGAACGGTGAAACAGTAGAATCTTTTGGTGGTGGTATCTGTCAGGTCTCTACTACATTATATAATGCAGTACTTGACGCAGAATTGGAAATCACACAGAGATATAATCATTCTATGATTGTAACCTATGTAGATGCCTCTGCTGACGCAGCGATTGCTGGAACTTATAAGGATTTGCGTTTTAAAAATAATTATGACTTCCCAGTATATATTGAAGGTGTTTGCCAAGGCAGAAATATTACTTTTAATATCTACGGTGTAGAAACAAGAGCTACAAATCGTTCGGTTAATTATGAAAGTGTTATTGTACAAACCAACGATCCAATGACAGAGTTTACGTTAGACCCAAATCAACCACTTGGTGTGTTCACACAGACAAGAAGTGAGCATATAGGATATGTTGCAGAACTTTGGAAAGTTGTAAAAGTAGATGGTGTAGAACAGGAAAGAACTCGTGTAAATAAGAGTACTTACCAGGCATCTTGCAGAAAAGTTACTATTGGTATTGCTGGTGCAACTGCTGAACAGATTGCAGCTATCAATGCAGCGATTAATACAGCAATTACCACTGGAGATGATACGGTAGTGGAATCTACAGTAGCAGCATTGGTTACTCCAGCGGTAGCGGTTCCTACTATACCTGTTATTGAACAGACAACACAAACAGATCCGGTAGAAACTCCGGTAGAAGATCCGGTAGAAGATCCAGTAGAAACTCCAAATACGGGATCTTCAGATGGTTCAAATTAAAAGATTATAATTAGGCTGTGGCGATTTTCGTCACAGCCTTAAGCACTATATATAGAGGTCTAAATGAAAGCAGGAAAATTAAAGGAGTCTATACTAAAACGCTCCGTTTTAAAACAACTGCATATTAGAAATGAGAGTGTCTCCAGCGGTCCTATGATTGGTGGGGATAGTGGAGTCATAAGTGATGTGGCAATGGCATCGGACCCAGCTATAATTACGGATGGTGTAATGCCAGGAGATGCGATTATATCTGCGTGTAATAATGTGGCGTGTTCTGGAGCAAGACCTACGGGGGTGTCTGTCAACATCTTACTTCCTACGACAGCCAACGAACAGGAACTCCGCGACATTGTAAAAAACTTGGAAAATGCCTGTGATATTTGTAATGTGGATATTATAAGTGGTCATACTGAGGTGACACGAGCGGTAAATGAGCCTATCATCACTGTCACAGCGATGGGGATAAAACCACAAAATGGAACATGGAGTATACATTCTGTGCAACCAGGTATGGACATTGTAATAACAAAATGGATTGGAATGGAAGGTGCTGCTCGTTTGGCAAAGGAGAAAGAAGATGCACTCCGCACGAGATATGCACAGCCATTTATTGATAAAGCGAAAATTTCCAGAGAGGTATTCTCTATTATTCCAGAGGCTGCAGTCGCCGTAAAGTCTGGCGCTAGTGCAATGCATGACGTGTCAGAGGGAGGCGTGTTTGGCGCACTTTGGGAACTGGCAGAAGGTGCAGGCGTCGGACTGGAAATCGATTTAAAGAAAATTCCAATTCGACAGGAAACTATCGAGATTTGTGAATTTTTCGATGAGAATCCTTATAAGATAGTCTCAGGCGGAAGTTTACTTATTGCTACAGAAGACGGAAATGGTCTTCTTATGGAATTAGAAAAAAATGGTATTCCAGCGGTAGTGATTGGGAAAACGACCGATAGCAACGACAGAGTTTTATGGAATGAGGATGAAAAACGCTTTTTGGAAAGGAATTAATGAAATGAGAGAACAGATTTTAAATTTAATTGAACAGAATTCTAGAATAGATGTAGAAGAACTTGCGCTTCGTGTAGGTTCTGATGTGCAGACTGTATTAAATGAATTGGAAGCAATGGAACATGAAAGAGTAATCTGTGGTTACCATACCCTTATTGATTGGGATAAAATCGGAGTAGAGAAAGCAAAAGCCCTTATTGAAGTACGTGTAACTCCACAGAGAGGTATGGGTTTTGATAAGGTAGCAGAACGTATTTACAACTACCCAGAAGTAGATTCTATTTATTTGATTTCAGGAGGTTTTGACTTCATGGTAATCATTGAAGGAAAAACACTTCGTGAAGTAGCACAGTTCGTATCAGAAAAGCTTGCTCCAATGGATACGGTACTCAGTACAAAAACGAACTTTATTTTAAAGAAATATAAAGACCATGGAACTATCCTTGCAAAACCAGCAAAAGATGAAAGAGAGTTGATGAATTAATGAGAAATCCATTATCTGAAAGAATCGTAGAAATTAAACCATCAGGTATTCGTAAGTTCTTTGATATTGCCGCTGAAATGGATGACGTTATTTCCCTCGGTGTTGGTGAACCGGATTTTGATACACCATGGCATGTTCGAGACGAGGGTATTTACTCTCTGGAAAAGGGTAGAACTTCTTATACCTCAAACGCGGGTTTAAAAGAATTAAAAGAAGAAATCGCAAAGTTTTTAAATCGTCGTTATGAACTTACATACGATCCAATAAAAGAAATCATAGTAACAGTAGGTGGTAGTGAAGGTATTGATATTGCTATGCGCGCAATGCTTGACCCAGGAGATGAAGTGCTCATTCCACAGCCAAGCTACGTATCTTATGAACCATGTTGTGTTTTAGCAAATGGTACACCGGTTATTATTGAGTTAAAGGCAGAAAATGAATTCCGACTCACAGCAGAGGAATTAGAAGCTGCTATTACGCCAAAGACAAAACTTTTGGTGCTTCCTTTCCCTAATAACCCTACTGGAGCAATTATGGAGAGAAAAGATTTGGAAGCAATTGCAGAGGTGATAGAAAAGCATGATTTGTTCGTATTGAGTGATGAAATTTATTCAGAACTTACTTATGGTGAAAATCATGTATCCATATGTTCTCTTCCAGGGATGAAGGAACGTACCGTTTTAATCAATGGTTTTTCAAAATCTCATTCTATGACAGGATGGAGACTTG
>CAZVOY010000012.1:0-21725 GCA_964628865.1 uncultured Lachnobacterium sp.
GGTTTGACAGCAGTTTGTTTAATAATGTTATGGTTATACGCCTGCATGGCAATTTTGCTGCTGGGAGCTGAGATTAATAAGCTTAATGCAGAAAACAGGAAAAAGAAAGATATATAACAAAACACTATATATTGTGTTGAAAATTGCTAAAATTACATGATTTAGTACGAGGAGTATTGACAACCCTTATTGAAAAGGGTATCATAACTACATACCTTTTACATGACTGACGGATAACGTGGGAAACCGCGGGGGAGTGTAAAAGAAGAAAGCCGACCGTCTGGGCAATCTAGTATTAACTAGATTGCCTATTTTTATGCACAGCTCGCGACAAGGGAAATAATTGCTTCGCAATTTCGCTCGCGTGCCCAAGAGTCGCAAGCGACTCTTGATATACAGGTACTTCGACATATTTACATATAGGAGGAAAACACAATGGAACACAAAAATTGGAACGGCTTCAAATCAGGTGTGTGGCAGGAAGAAATTAATGTAAGAGACTTCATTCAGCAGAACTATAAAGCGTATGAAGGTGATGACAGTTTCTTAGAAGGTGCAACCGCTCGTACCAATGATATGATGAAAAAGGTAAATAGCTTATTTGAATTAGAAAGACAGTATGGTGGCGTGCTAGATATTGATACGACAACCGTATCTTCTTTGACTGCTTATGCTCCAGGCTATATAGATAAAGAAAATGAACTTATCGTAGGTTTACAGACAAACCGACCTTTAAAAAGAGGTGTAAATCCATTCGGTGGTATTCGTATGGCGCGTCAGGCTTGTCAGGCATACGGATATAATCTTAGCGATAAAATTGAAAATGAGTTTCGATACAGAACAACTCACAACGATGGTGTATTTCGTGCTTATACGCAGGAAATGAGAGATGCCCGTAAATGTCATGTAATTACGGGGCTTCCAGATGCCTATGGACGTGGACGCATCATCGGTGACTATCGTCGCGTCGCTCTTTATGGAGTTGATCGATTGATTGAAGAAAAGAAAAAAGATAAAAAGGCTTTAGAAAAAGGGAATTTTGATACAGAAGAAGTACGTTTATCCGAAGAACTCTTTCAACAGATTACATTCCTTACCTATATGAAAGAAATGGCAATGATGTATGGCTGTGATATTAGTCACCCAGCAAAAAATGCGCGTGAAGCCATTCAGTGGACATACTTTGCATACCTTGCATCCATTAAAGAGCAGAATGGTGCGGCAATGTCCCTTGGTCGTGTGGCGACTTTCTTTGATATTTACATTGAAAGAGATATGGCAAATGGTGACCTAACAGAAGAAACAGCACAGGAACTTATGGATGATTTTGTGATTAAGCTTCGTATGGCGCGTCATCTTCGTACACCAGAATATAACGAACTTTTTGGTGGAGATCCGATGTGGATTACAGAAGCGGTTGGTGGTATGGGAGAAGACGGAAGAACCCTTGTAACAAAGAATTCTTTTCGCGTATTAAATACACTTTATACATTAGGCTCATCACCAGAACCAAACCTTACTGTGCTTTGGTCTGAAAGACTTCCAGAGGGGTTCAAGAAGTACTGTGCAAAGGTTTCAAAAGATACCGATTCTATTCAGTATGAAAATGACGATTTGATGCGCCCAATTTATGGTGATGATTATGCCATCGCATGTTGTGTTTCTGCGATGAAAGTCGGTAAGCAGATGCAGTTCTTTGGTGCTCGTTGTAATTTACCTAAACTTTTACTCATTGCATTAAACGGTGGTTACGATACTTCAAGCAAGATTCATATTGGACCTCAAATGCCTGTTATGGATGTAGAAAAATTAGACTATGAAGCGGTAATGGAACGTTATAATATGTATATTGAGTGGTTGTCAAATCTTTATGTAAATACCATGAACGTAATCCACTACATGCATGATAAGTATGCATATGAAAAAACGCAGATGGCTTTACATGATACTTATGTAGATAGATTTATGGCATTTGGTGTAGCTGGTCTTTCCGTAGTAGCGGACTCTCTTAGTGCCATAAAATTTGCCGATGTGAAACCAATCAAAGATGAAAATGGCTTTATCGTAGAGTTTGAAACAACGGGAGATTTCCCTAAATTTGGTAACGACGATGACAGAGTAGATTTGATTGCAAAAGATATGACGCACAAGGTGATTACAGAGTTGCGTAAGACACCTGCTTACCGTAATGCAATGCATACGCTTTCTGTACTTACCATTACATCAAACGTTATGTATGGAAAGAATACAGCAGCTACGCCAGATGGAAGAAATGCTGGTGAAGCATTTGCTCCAGGTGCAAACCCAATGCACAACAGAGAAGAAAACGGCGCGATAGCATCATTAAGTTCCGTAGCAAAAATTAGTTACGATGACTGCCGCGATGGTGTATCGAATACCTTCTCTATTACGCCAAATGCGTTGGGGAAAACAGAGGAAGAACGCATTGATAACCTGGTAACAATTTTGGATGGATACTTTGCAAAGAATGCACATCACATTAATGTAAACGTAATGAATCGTGAGACATTGATGAAGGCATACGAAGATCCTGAGGCATATCCAAATCTTACTATCCGTGTTTCTGGCTATGCGGTAAACTTCAATAAACTTTCAAAAGAACAGCAGCGTGAAGTAATCAGTAGAACGTTTCATGAACGTGTGTAATTCTTAAATGTTCATAAACTCCGGCAAAAATATTTTGTCGGAGTTTTTTTAATGTTATAATTCCATATGAGGTGAAATATATGACATACACAATTTTAGAATTAATTACATACTTTATCATTTACTCTTTTGTTGGATGGGTATTGGAAGTGTGCTGGGTCGCAATCAAAGATAGACGTTTTAGAAACAGAGGATTTGTGAATCTACCATTCTGCACCATGTATGGTGTGATTATGGATATTCTATTAATTTTCTGGAATGACCTATCCATTCACCCAGTTTTCCAGTTTGTTGCAGTTTTCATAGTATTTGTGGTGGTTCAATCCATAGCGGAGTTTGTGACAAGTCGTATCTGCAACAAAATGCTTTTAAAGTTTGAGGATATTACACCCTATAATGGGCAATGGATGAATTTGCTGGTAGCGATTGTATTTGCTATTGTAATTTGGACAATGGTAGAACTTTTGCACCCATTTGTATACTTGCTCATTCATGCGCTTCCAAATATTGCATTGGAAATTTTCTGTTGGATAGTGGGTGGAGTAATATTTTTGGATTTTCTGCTTACAATTTATATCATGGAGAAGAATCGCGGAAATCGAAAAATAAACGAGTACCAACAGATGCAACAGGAGTATCAGAGCAATCTAAATGGCCGCATATATGAGAGAATATGGGGACGTTTGGAAAAGGCGTATCCAAATATTGAAGAGGAACCAGAGGCGGAAGAAAAATATGTATTTGCCAAAGGGATTTGTTTGGACAAAATCATATGGGTATTCTTGGTATCCGCATTACTGGGAGATATTATCGAGACTATTTATTGTTGGGCATTTAGTGGAGTATGGATGAGCCGATCCAGCGTGTTATATGGACCATTTAGTATTGTTTGGGGTATCGGCGCAGTGGTACTGACCATTGTATTATCTAGGTTTGCAGATAAGGCAGATCGATACATATTTTTAATTGGTGCGCTAATTGGCGGCGTATATGAATATGCCTGCAGTTTGTTTACAGAGATATTTCTGGGAACGGTCTTTTGGGATTATAGCTGGATGCCGTTTAATATCGGTGGACGAACCAATCTGCTCTACATGGGATTTTGGGGAATTTTATCCGTGGTTTGGATTAAAATTATTTATCCGAAAATGAGTAACCTTATTGAGAAACTTCCTGCGTTACAGGGGAAAGTAATTACGTGGATTTTGGTTCTATTTATGATTTGTAATGCTTTGATTTCAGCCATGGCTATGGTAAGATATACCCAGAGACAGGATGGAATCCAGGCAGAAACCGCAGTAGAGGTTTTTCTGGATACGAAGTACGAAGATGAGTTGATTGAAAAGGTATGGCCGAATATGGTGATTACGAAATAGGGGGATGTTATGTCACAAGAACTTAAGATGACGGTTTCGGGTATCGTTCCAAAGGACGGAAGAAATAATATTTACGTGGTGTTTGAAGATGGGACGAGAAAAGCAGAAGGTTGTGTACCTGAATGTGTGGTTATTTCCAATGATGGTTTTACGGAGGAAGAAACGAAAATGCTGGAGCTCTACATGAAACAAAATCAGGATCAGATAAGAGAAATGGCGAAGCAAATTAATCCCATAAAAGCATTGATGAAATAAATAGAGGCTGTCGCAAAATGGATTTTGTATCCGTGGCGCGACAGCCTTTTAATATTGTATTTTGTATTTGAAAATGACTTCAAAGTAATCGAGAAGTTCGTTTAGCGGAACAGCGATGGTTTCCTGATAGGTACCATAGTCGGTATAGCCTCGCATCATACCCATAAGTCTGCCTTGCTCATCAAAAAGTGCAGAGCCTGAGGAGCCGCCTACTGGAGCAAAGGAGACAATGGTTTGATTGATATCCGTATAGTTGTTCCAATCTCGGACACCTACTTTTTCTACAATCGTTCCGACCGCGTTTGTCCAAACGCTTCCATCTTTTTGAATACAGTTATAGCAAATTGAGATGCCACAATCGTTGGATAATTTTCCCCAATAGCTTTCATCAATATGTACGGTGCGAAGATTGTTTTTTACATATTCGGAGGTAAGGGAAGAATCAGTATCACTTCCATCAATTGGAATACGAATAAAAGCCATATCTTCTCGTGGATCAGAGGCCACGACGGAGCCGTTACAAACGGTTCCATCAAAAAAAGCAACATCGGAAATTAAATCATTTGTAATAACGTGCTCATTCGTAGCAATGGTTACAAATTCATCTGTAATTTCGATAATGAAGCCGCTTCCGAAGGTGTTGGATTTATCGTTTTCAATATAAACAATAGTAGGAAGCATCAAGCTCTGGATAGTCGAAAGTTCTTCGTTTTCATAATAGCCAATGTCATATGGATTATGAGCTCCAATAATAACATCTTCTGCGATTTGAATGCTGTGGTTGTTGATGAGTTCCTGCAAGTCATCCTGAGAACGTACATGGACAATGCTAGAAACGGTACTGCTAAGTCCATAATCATCCTTTGCGCTAAAGTGTATGGTATAATCGCCACTTTTGCCAAGGTTTAAATCAGAGGTATCTACGGTAACGCTTTCGCTATCAAATTCTTCATCAATAAAATCCCATGCATCTATATAATCTGACCAAGTAACGGCACTGGCTGTTGCAACATAAAAATCAGTTGGAACTTCCAAAACAGGAGGTTCTTCAACTTTCAAGGTCAGAGTAATCTCGCTTGTGTTGTGGTAAGTATCTGTAACGGAAATCGTCAGCGTGTAAATGCCTCCATAGGAGAACTGGAATTCTTCTGCCTGCATTTCCAATCCTTTTTTATAGGCTGCACGCATATCTTCGGTTTTTTCCTCTGGCAATCCAGTATAAAATTTCGTAGAAGAGATTTTTGTAAAGGCAATGCTCTCAATTTCGCTATGGTCCTGAATATCTAACCCAAGACTATTTACGGATACCACATCTCCAGGTTTTACGGTTTTTGTCTTTACATCGCAGGAAACCACAGGTGCGGTAGTGTCTGTCACATTCACATAGCTGGTGTATTTGTAAAAACCGTGATAAATGTAAACTGGATAACGTCCTACTGAATTGTGTTTCACAGATGAGGTATCCACATAAGAAAGTGACACACACCAGTCTTCTCCCGCGAGATAATCTGCAGGATTTTTGGAAAGCTGATGACCTACTTCCAGATGGGTTTCTGTGGTAATTTGCTTTACTTTAAATAGAGAGGATTTCATAAAAATTGCAGCGGAAATGAGAATGATTATAAGAATGCTAAATGTAATCAGAATGTGGTTTTTTGTTAGTTTTTTTTCGTTCATCTATCAAATCCTCCTTTCTAAAAAATATCCTTTTCAAATTATCTACGAAAACCTTTTTTTTTGCAAGATATTGCATACATTTTTCCGTTATTTTTTGCAAAATACACACAGGGAGTATATAATGTAAGTATCTATGTATTGTAGTTAAGGGGATGCACTATGAATGATATTTTATTAATTGGAAACATCAAATTAGTATCAAATGAGATGTTGGGCAAATTTGAAGAAAAACAAAAAGTTATACTGTGCGGAGAGCCTTCTGTGCAGGAATTTGCGCAAAAAAATGTAGTGCTATATCCCTTTAGAGAAGATGATAAAGAATACAATGGCATTTATAAGTCATATGGGTTTGATACGGTTGTGTACTTCTCGAGAGTGCTAGACGGACAAAAACGTTTGTACAACGAATTAGAGAGCTTGGAAAATGCATTATATAGTGCATCTCTTAGTAATGTAAAAAATTTTATTTATCTTACTACGAATGATTATTCAGATGAAGTATCAAGTACGAGAACCCGTATGCTGAAAACTTGTGAGGATATATGCAAACAGTTTGTCGATGAACGTAATATTAGTGTCACAATTCTTCGTGTTCCTTATTTGTATTCGACAGAAGAAACGGCATCCAATCTGATAAGTGTTATTAAATCTGCCAGAGAAGAGAATGCAATTAAATTAGATGGTACAAAGCAGCAAGTCACGGATTTATTAAATGTGGAAGATTTAGGTACGCTTATAAGTAGAATGCATGATGAACCAATGACAGGTTTTCATGTAGTCGATATCACTGGTGGAAATGCCATAGAATTTGAAAGGATAGGAGAAATTGTTTCTAAGGCGACAGGGATAACAGAGATTAGTTATCGCGGCTACAAAGAAGCGATTCCTGTATATTCAGATTCTAGGGTAATGAGACAGTTGTATGGTTGGTTTCCGATACATCTATTGGAAGACGATATAGACGAAATCCTATCCACATTAGAAATGAATACACAAAATAGTCAGGTGCGAAAGGTAAAAAGGATTCGAAATGACAAAATTAGCAACTTTTTGCTAGTTGCACTTGAAATGGTTTTTATGTTTGTACTGTCGGAGTTTTTAAATAGCTGGACTTTAAGTAATTATCGTTTGGATTATGTGGATTTTCGATTGTTGTTCGTAATAATCATAGGTACCATGCATGGTACAGTTGCAGGTATCATTGCTTCCCTATTGGCTTGTGTTGGATATTTTGCAAGTGACTTATCAGTAGGAAATTGGGAAATTATTTTCTTTAATATTGAAAATTGGCTACCATTTGCCTCTTATTTCCTAAGTGGAACTATTGTTGGACACGTAAGAGATAAAAATAAAGAGGAAATTCATTTCTTAAATGAGCAGCAGGAGATTTTGGAGAACAAATATAATTTCTTAAGTGATTTGTATGCAAGAACGTTGGAAAATAAAGAAGAATTCAGCCGACAGATTCTAGGATATGAAGATAGCTTTGGGAAGTTATATCAGGTTGTGCGTAAGCTGAATAGCACAATGACAGATAATATCTTTTACGAAGCGGTATTTTCTATTGAAGAGATTCTAAAAAATACATCTGTTGCAATTTATACCATTGGACAAAACAGTCATTTTGCTAGATTAAATATTTGTTCCAGAGACATGAATCAGACATTAGGAAAATCTTTGGATTTAGAGCAGTTTCCAGCAGTAACGGAAGCTTTAATGCAAAATCAAAACTGGTATAATGCAGAAAGTTTGCCAAATTATCCTTCTTATGCGGCTCCTGTATGGAAGGATGATCAGCTTCATGGTGCAATTCTAATTTGGGAAGCGGAAGCAACGCAGATGAAGATGGATTATTACAACAAATTTAGTATTCTTGCAGGCTTAGTACAAGACGCCTTGATTCGTGCCATTGAATATGGTGAGCAGCAATTAGAGACGCAGATGATTGAAAATACAAAGATATTAAAGCCAGAATATTTCGAAGAAATTATTGCGTTAAAAGAAAAAGCTGGAAAAGAAGGAATGTCGGATTATACATTGCTTGAAATCCTTGCACCAAACTTGTCGTTGGAAAAATTGGGTGATATGGTTTCAAATGGAATTCGTAATACAGATATGATTGGTATGAGAAATGATAAGAAAATCTATCTGCTATTAAATCAGGCGAATGAAAAGAGCTTGGAAATTGTACGTAATCGATTAGAAGCAAAGGAAATAAAACTAATTAAAAGATAGGAATACGATATGATAATACTTGTCATACATATAATTCTGTGCGTGATATATTTTACGTTAGGTAAAAAAATCAATAAAGAAAGAGCTGAAAAATTTCCATCTCTTATTGTGGTTTTGCTTCCTATATTTGGATTTGTAATGTGGTTAGCTGACAGAGCAGTAATAGATGAAAAGCTGTTCGACAAAAAAGAAATTGACATGGATAAGATGGAAATCACAGATGCTAAATATCAGCGTTTGGAAAATGATTCTAGTGTAAACGGGGAGGAAATGGTTCCACTGGAAGAAGCTTTGATTATCAATGACGCACAGTTGCGTCGCTCTTTGTTACTGGATATTTTACGTAAAAACCCAGAAAAATACTTATCTACTTTGGAACGAGCAAAAGCTAGCGAAGATGTAGAAATTACGCATTACGCTACGACTACATTATTGGAAATTCAAAGTGAATATGAGCAGAAACTGCAGATGTTTTTGGAGCAGTATCCAAGCAGAAAAAAAGACTATTCGTTTTTAAAAGAATATGCAGATTGTCTTGAGCGCTATGTTACTAGTGGCTTGATAGATGGTAGTGTGTTAAATATGCAGCAAGAGCAATTACTAGGTGTTTTAAAAGATCTAATTAGTAGGGATAAGCCAAACCGAGATGATCGTTTTTTATATATCGAAACCGCTTTGAATTTGAAAAAGTATGATATAGCGGACAGTGAAATCAAGGAGACAAAAGAAGAGTACGTTGAGTCTGAGAAATGGAATCAATTAGCTGTAAGATACTATTGGGAAACGGGACAAACAGAAGAAATCAATAAGGTCTTAGCCAATGTAAAGAACAGTAATATTTACCTAACAAAAGAGGGAAAAGAGTGGTTCCGTTTTTGGAGCAAAGGAAAAAGCTATGAAGAAACTTAATGTTAACAAAAAGAAATTGCTTAGGCTAGGGTGGCCGTTTATCGTACTCCTAATCTTGTCTCTCGTTATTTTTAGAGAACGTGTTGGAGTAGAGATTAGCGAACTAAAGAATTCAGATATGCAAGATTACGAGGATCGCTTGTATGAGGTGTCAGATGAAGAATTTTCTGCGAGCCTTGAACAGGAAGTAGAATGTCTACTTATATCGGATAGTAGAGATGAACAGAGTGTTCTGTTAGCTGAGCAGATGCAAGTAGTATTAGAGGACATGTGTGTTGGATATGAAGAAATAGATTTGGCAGATACAGAAATGCCTGATTTGGACGCATATAGCAACATTGTAATTACTACTCCTGATTTATCCGTCATGGAGGAAAGAGTTCTCGAGATATGTGATTGGGTTAAAGCTGGTGGAAGGCTCATGAATACGGGGACCTATCAAATAGATGCTTATTTCAAGATTCTTGCAGCGAAAGCGGGAATTGTAAATGCGGATAGTATTCAATATACTACGGTACAAAAAATAAAAATCGAAGATGGATTTATGATAAATGCCAACGATAGAGTTTTTTCTTATGACGAACCAATTGAGGCATCGATGAATGTGGCACTGACCTCTGATTGTGAGGTTTATGTAAGCGAGGCGGATTCTGGAGTGCCTATTCTTTGGGAATGCGATTATGGAGAAGGAAAAATCCTAATGATGAACCAGGTTTTAACTGGCAAGGTATGTAGAGGATTTCTTTGTGCAGCTTATAGTAAGCTAGATGAGGTTTTTGCTTATCCAGTTATAAATGGTTCTGTCTTTTATATTGATGATTTTCCATCTCCAGTTCCATCTGGTGAAAGTCAGTACATTGAAGAAGAGTATGGCGTAAATATCAGTTACTTTTACACAAATATATGGTGGCCAGATATGTTAGCCTTAGAAGAGGAATATGGCATTGTACATACGGGACTTATTATAGAAGATTATTCCGATGAAGTGGATGGTCCATTTGTAGAACAAAATGAAACGGAACGTTTTGTTTTCTTTGGAAATATGCTTTTAAATGAAGGCGGAGAACTAGGTTTTCATGGATATAATCATATGCCTTTGGTGCTAGAAAATTTTGATTATAAAGGTTTATATGATTCTTACAATAAATGGCCAAGTACAGAGAACATGCAGTCTGCCATTACGCAGTTATATGATTTTTCTTCCACACTTTATCCAGAAGCTCGCTTTGGGGTATATGTACCACCTTCTAATATTCTTTCTGAGGAAGGGCGAGAAGCTTTAAGAAATAGCTGGAGTGATTTACGTGTAATCGCAGCAGTATACGATGAAGGTGAAGTAGAATACACACAGGAATTTGAAGTAGGGGAAGATGGCATAGTGGATGCTCCGCGTATTACTTCAGGTACATTGATTAGTGAGTATCAGACGTTAAATGCATTTTCTGAATTGACATTTCATTATGTACAATCACATTTCTTGCATCCAGATGATGTGCTGGATGTGGATCGTGGTGCAGAAGCTGGTTGGACGAAAATGTATGAGAATTTTAAGGCGTATGTAGATTATATCTATACAGCAGCTCCAGGTATACGTAATTTATCTGGCTCAGGTTTTGGAGAGGCTATTCGAGAATTTGATAAAATAAGTGTACAAAGAGAGCTGAAAGATGGAGCATTACATTTAACATTAGGTGGTTTTTATCAAGAAGCCTATTTTATGGTTCGTATGAATGAAGGAGAGCCAAACATGGTGACGGGAGGTACCTTGGAACACCTAACTGGTGATTTGTATTTGCTTCATGCGACAAGCGATAGTATTACAATTGAGTTAAAATAGTTTTGGGAAGATAATATGAAAGTATGTATGATTTTGGAGGGGAGCTATCCATATGTAAATGGTGGCGTATCCAGTTGGATGAATCAATACATTCAGGCGATGCCAGAGGTAGAATTCGTCTTATGGTGTATTGGGGCAAAGGCAGAGGATAAGGATAAGTTCAAATATGAGATTCCAAAAAATGTTGTTGAAATACAACAAGTGTTTTTGGATGATGCGCTATTGCCACAAAAAAATGGGAAAACTAAGCAAAAACTTGAAATGAACGAAGCGCAGATGCAACAGCTAAAAAATCTTCTTTGTGGAGAGAAGACGGATTGGGATGTTTTGTTCGAGTTGTGTAGAAAAGAGGGATTTCATCCCATTGATTTACTACAGAGTCAGAAGTTTTTGTCTGTTCTTATGGAACTGTGTCATACGAGATATCACTATATGTCCTTTGCAGAATACTTTCATACGATGCGTTCCATGTTGTTGCCAGAGATATATCTTTTGACAACATCAATTCCAGAAGCAGATGTTTATCATGCGACGGCAACTGGATATAGCGGCATACTAGGAAGTGTGGCTTCTTGGAAAAATAAAAAGCCGTTAATCGTAACAGAACATGGTATTTATACCAGAGAAAGAGAAGAGGAACTTCTTCGTGCGAAATGGGTTCCTGCGGCTTTTAAGCAACAATGGATCGAATTGTTTTACCAATTTAGTGATTGTGCCTATGAACATGCGAAGCGGGTGACTGCGCTGTTTGGGCGTGCGAGTTTGATACAGGAAGAATTGGGTTGTGCGAAAGAAAAAACCAGAGTTATTCCTAATGGTGTTCATTATGAGCGCTTCTGTAAAATTCCAGATAAAAAGGAAAATGGATATATAGATATTGGTGCGGTTGTACGAATCGCAAAGATAAAAGATATTAAAACGATGTTATATGCGTTTTTGGAGTTGCATTCACGTGTGCCAGAAACCAGATTACATATTATGGGTGGCGTTGACGACGAAGAATATATGGAAGAATGTCAGCAGTTAATTTCCGTAAATCATATTGAGGGAGTTATTTTTACAGGTCTTGTAAATGTAATTGAATATATGGAAAAACTGGATTTTACCATCTTGACAAGTATTTCGGAAGGTCAGCCTTTGTCTGTGTTGGAGTCGCTGGCAGCGAAACGTCCTGTCGTAGTTACGGATGTAGGTTGCTGTCGAGAATTGGTGGAAGGGGAAGAAGGAGATAACTGCGGAGTGGCAGGATATTTCGTTCCACCTATGAACAAGAATGAATTGGCACAGGCCATGTATCGTATGTGTGTAGACGAAAAAGAGCGTAAGCGTATGGGCGAAAATGGACAACGTAGAGTACAGGAGTTTTACACGCATAAAAAAAGTATGGATTGTTATCGAGACCTTTATCAGGAGGTATTGTAGTGGCAGGTATAGGCTTTGAATTAAAGAAATTATTTAAGAAAAAAGGTGTATTTGCATTACTGAAGGCATATGGATATGCAGGAGTTATTTGTACTGGACCTATGATTTTGGGTGTTGTTCTTTTGATGGGAATTAATATCATCAGTAAAACGGCAGGCCTGTCGGAGGGTGGACAGAATGAATTGAACAGTATGATTACTTATGCACTTATGATTTCTATGATAATTACGAATTTTTTTGGCTTAGTAGTAACACGTTATGCCTCGGATTGTTTGTATGAGGAAAAGGAAGAGAAGGTTATTCCCTCTCTGTATGGAAGTTTGTCTATGATGCTATTAATAGGAGGTGTGTTCTATGGTGTGTTTTTACTAATAGCACAGCTTCCTTTCGTAAGAGCGATATTGTCCTTCATTTTATTTGAAGAGTTGATTGTTGTTTGGTCGCAGATGAATTATTTAACGGCCATTAAAGATTATAAAGGTGTTTTAGTTGCATTTGTTATATCTCTTGTGATTGGATTATCGGCAGGTTATGTACTTACTTGCGTTTTTGCCTTTCCAGTTATTACGACTTTATTGGGATGTGTATGTGTGGCATATGGTTTGATGTCAGTTTTATACCATATTTTGTTGCGCAGGTTTTTTCCTGTAGCAAAAGGAAGTAGGGTTGATTTTTTAAGATGTTTTGAGAGACATCCTGCACTTTTTGCCTCTGGTATTTTTACGAGTATCGGATTATATGGACATATTATCATTATGTGGTGGTCCGATTTAGGAATACATATTATGGGACCATTTTATGCAGCACCACAGTATGATGTTCCTGCATTGGTGGCCTTCCTATCTATATTGGTTTCCACCATAAACTTTGTTACTAGTGTGGAAGTAAATTTTTATCCAAAATATAGAACCTATTATGGTTTGTTTAATGCAGAAGGAACTTTAGCGGATATCGAACAGGCGGAGAAGGAAATGCGAACAGTGTTGCAGGATGAATTAAGTTATAATGCTGCAAAACAGGTATTTGCTACAATTATTTTTGTAGTGGTAGGAACTATGATTTTGCCAGTTCTTCCCTTGGGCTTTGACGAAGAAATGTTAGGAATTTATCGAGTACTGTGTTTGGGCTACGCCTGCTACGCAATTGGGAATAGTGTAATGCTCATGTCACTATATTTTTGTGATGAATTTGGAGCCTTTCTTTCTACATTTGTTTTGGCAGTGGTCAGTGTAATTGGGACTATTGTATTTATGAATTTCCCAGTAAAGTATACGGGGGCAGGGTTTGTAATCGGAGCCTTTTGTTATATGGTAGTAGCAATCCTCAGATTATGGTATTTCCAAAGGCGAATCAGCTATTATGTTTTAGCGAGACAGCCGATGTTTCAGAGGGAATATAATGGGATTTTTTCAAGGATTGCGGATTACTTTGAGAATGAAAAATATAAAGAGTTTTATAATAAAATGATGCGAAAGGAGTAAGGGATGAAAAGAAGTAGGAATCGTATAATTTCTATAATGTTATTATGCTGTTTTCTAATGGGGTCGTTGTCAGGTTGCATAGTATCGGATGACACAGATGTAGAAGTACAGGATGATGCTGATGTTGCATTAGAAGAAGACGGAATGCTGACAAATTCAGGAGATCTTCCTATAGAAGATAATAGTGCCTGGTATGATGGTTGGGATAGCAATGATGTAGTCACTATGTATTTGACAGTTCGAGAAGGAAATGAAGATGATGGAACAAATCATACATGGGAAGAAGTAAATACACATTCGGCATATTTTTATGAAGATTTGGGAATTGACAGATACAAAGTAGAAGGTTTATTACAGGTTGGAGATGAGAATGGTCCTGTTATAGGGGAATTGGGATACGGACAAAATGTACCAAATTCTATTGTACAAATAAGAGGTCAAAGTTCCAGCCAAAATCAACAAAAGAATTATCGTATTACAATTCGTGATGGAAAAGGTGATTGGGAAGGAATGACAACCATCAACTTGAACAAACATGTTAGTGATATGTATCGTTTTACGAATATGCTTTCCTACAATTTGATGCAGGAAACAGGATCTATGATGAGTGCTAGAACACGCTTTGTTCATCTGTATGTGAAAGATGAAACTGCCTCAGGTACATCAGAGGAGTTTGTTGATTATGGTTTGTATACTTTCGTCGAACAGATTAATAAATCTTATTTGAGAAATCATAATTTGGATAAAAATGGACAGTTGTACAAGGTGAACTTCTTCGAATTTTACCGTTATGAAGATGTTATAATGTTAAAATCGGATGCGGATTATGATGTTGAAGAGTTTGAGGAGTATCTTGAAATTAAAGGTAGCGATGACCACAGCAAATTAATCGCGATGTTAGAAGATTTGAATGATTATAGCATTCCGATTGAAGAGGTAATGGCAAAGTGGTTTGATGAAGAAAACTATTTTAATTGGCTGGCATTCCAAATTCTGATGGGGAATAAGGATACACAGTCTCGAAATATTTTCTTATATAGTCCAAGTAACATAAATAAATTCTATTTTATCTCCTGGGATAATGATGGTTCTCTGCGTACACCATATTTAGAAATTGCTGGTGAACAAGACGGAATGGGATTTGAGGAAGGTGTAAGTAATTACTGGGGAAATGTGTTACATCGAAGAGTGTTACAGAATGCAGAATACAGACAGAAATTAAACGATACCATTGAAGATTTACGGGAAAGGGTTCTTACGGAAGAAAATGTAACTTCATTGGCAAATCAGTATGCCGAAACGGTAAGACCTTATCTATATACACTTCCAGATATTACACATGCTAGATCAAACATGGAGCAGTATGATGCGGCTGTAGAAAATATCTATACTTATGTAGAAGATAATTATCAAAGGTATCTGGAAAATCTAGAAAAACCAATGCCATTTTTTATGGCTGATCCAGTCGTAGAAGGCGGAAAACTAGTGCTACGGTGGGATAACAGTTATGACTTTGATCAGGAGACAATAACCTACAAAGTAGAGGTAAGTAATGGTTATACCTTTACCAATGTTATATATTCCGAGGAGGGATTGTTGGTTCCCGAAGTGACGATTGATATGCTTCCTGCTGGACAATATTTCTATAGAGTTACAGCTACGAATGAGTCTGGTTATACGCAGATGGCATTTGATTATTATCATTCGGATCGTGGAAAAGAATATGGCACAAAATGTTTCTGGGTAACACAGGACGGACAGATACAGGTGGATACATATGAAGAAGAGTAATGAAAATAATGATAAACCATTATTTCGCCACGAATTAAAGTATTCTATTACATATAAAGAGAGAGAAGCGTTATTGCGTCGCTTTGGGCCTATGATTCAAAGAGACAAAAATGGCGGTGAAGAAGGATATACCATTCGAAGTCTTTACTTCGATGATTATCAGAAAACTGCTTATGAAGAGAAGCTTGCGGGTACTTTTGCGAGAAAGAAGTATCGCATCCGAATTTATAATTATTCTGATAAAGTGATCAAATTGGAGTGTAAAGAAAAACAAGGAAATTACATTCACAAAACGAGTGCGGCTTTAAGTCGTGATGAAGTAGAAAAAATAATAAGTGGTGACTTTGGATTCCTGTTACTAAGACCAGAAGAACTGTGCAAAGAATTTTATGTGCAATGTACTACAAAGCTTATGCGACCGATTGTAATTGTAGATTACGAAAGAGATGCTTTTGTAGAAACTGTAGGTGATGTTAGAATTACGTTTGATAAGCATGTAAGAAGTGCATGGATGAATTATGATATATTTGATAGTCAAATCCCTGCATTTGAGGTATTAGAGCCAGAACGTTTGATTATGGAGGTAAAATACACGCAAATGCTTCCAGACTATGTAAAACGTATTGTAACACCAGAAAATTCGATTCAGGTGGCAGCATCCAAATATACAATGTGTGTAGATAAAAAATGGGAATTAACAGGAAAGTAATTGGAGGACGAAAATGAGTGTACAGGACGTAATTAAAAAATCGATTTTAGAATCGGATATGTTTAACCAAGCGATTACAATGAGTACCGTTTTTACGATTATCGTTAATATGTCGCTGGCGGTAGTCATGGGGGTTTTGATTTACTATATTTACAAAAAGTTTTATGACGGTGTTGTATATAGTAGAAACTTTGCGATGTCATTGATTGGTATGACGGTACTGACTTGTATGGTGACGTTAGCAATTAGTACCAATATCGTAATTTCTCTTGGTATGGTTGGTGCGTTGTCTATTGTAAGATATAGAACTGCAATAAAAGAACCAATGGATTTGATGTACTTGTTTTGGGCGATTACCACGGGTATTACGATTGGGGCAAGTATGTATATTTTAGTTGTCGTTGCAGCAGTTATTATTATTGCAATGTTATATTTGATGCAAAAATACAATGACAAAAATCAAGCTTATTTGTATGTGATACATTTTACAAAAGAGACCAATTATGATGAAATTATCAGAGCGCTTGGTCGTTCAAAATATCAGGTTCGTTCTCGTATCATAAGAGGCGATGAATGTGAATTAACATTAGAAGTAAGACATAAAAATGACCAAAATATTTTTATTGAACGTATTAACCGTATTGATACCGTAAAGGATGTTACAGCTTTACAGTATAATGGAGAGTATCACGGTTAGTTTGGAGGCATTTGCAAAATGAATCGAAAAGGAGAGAAAACAATGTGGTGGAAAATATTAATTCCTCTGCTCATTATATTGGCATTTGTTTTTGTGAAGATGTTCTTTGTGGAAAAAAATGTGCAGTTTAAAACGACAGATAGAGTTTTCTATAATCCTTTCATGGGCTTTGCAGTAAATGCCGATTATGAAGATGCAGTTGGGGAAAATACACTTGTGTATGTGGATATCACATGGAGAGAGTGGGAACCAGAAGAGGGTATATATGCCATTGAACAGGTTTGGGAGGATAACAACCTAAAACGATGGCAGGAAGAAGGCAAAAAGGTGGTTCTACGATTTGTGTGTGACATACCTGGAGAAGAAGAACACATGGATATTCCAGATTGGCTTTATGAATTAACAGGAGATGGAATATTCTATGATACTTCATATGGAAAAGGATATGCACCAGAGTATTCCAATGCTGTTTTTATCGAGAAACATCGAGCAGCTTTGTTGGCCTTGGGTAAAGCTTTTGAAGATGAAGATTTACTTGCTTATGTGGAATTAGGAAGCTTGGGACATTGGGGTGAATGGCATATGAATTATAGTCAGGGAACTACGAGAATGCCTAAAGCTTCGATAAGAGAGGAATATGTGCAGGCATATGAAGAGGCATTTCCATATGCAAAGATGTTGGCGCGAAGACCGTTTGCGGAAATAGTAGCAAGAGAGTATGGACTCTATAATGATATGACTGGTCACATGGAAGATACAAAAGAGTGGATTAGTTGGATAGAAAATGGTGGTACATATGAACAACCTCTTGTAAGTGAAGAACTAGTGGCACAGCCAAAGGCGTGGGAGAGCTCGCCGATTGGTGGAGAATTTACATCCAGCCTCTCTTATAATGAGATGCTGGTGGAAAACTTAGAGGAAACGATTTCTTTGATAAAACAGTCTCATATGACGTTTATAGGTCCAAAGTGTCCAGTAACAGAGGAAGTAGAAACTTATAGTGAAGGTGTAGAGGAAGTGCTTAAGACGATAGGATATCGTTATGGCGTTTCAGAAGCCTCTATTTCCTATTGGAAATGGTCAAACGAGGGTAAACTTGTTCTCAAGGTGGAAAACAGCGGAATAGCACCAATATATTTCCCTTGGGAAATGTATTTATATGTTTATGATGGCGAGAACTTGCTAGAAAGAATACAAGTGCCAGTAAATCTGATGGAAATCTCCGGTGGGGAGAGTTGTAATGCTGAGATAGAAAATGTTCCAATAGGAGAAGGTTATACATACTGGATCGGCATAGAGAATCCAGCAACTGGTGAGCCAGAGGTTTACTTAGATATAGAAACAGAGGAAAAGAATTTCATGTATCAAATTATGAAATAAAAAGGGCTGTCGCAAAATGGATTTTTATCCGTTTTGCGACAGCCCTTTATGAATGCTTTTTATTTCGTTACGAATATCAAACCATATGCACCAGGTCCGATATGTGAACCAATAGTTGCACCAATCTGAAGACGCTGTGTGCAAGAAATTCCTGCAGATGCCAATTTCTCTTCTAATTTGATTGTGTTTTCATCACCTAAAGAATAGATGCTATAAGCTGGGAAAGTTGAGTCAATATCATATTCTGCAATCATTTTTGCGAGAGTAGCGATTGTTTTGTTGCGTCCCAAAGCTTTTCCTGGCACACCAATTTTACCTTCTTCGTTTACTGTGATGATTACTTTTAAGTTTGCAAGTTCACCGACTGCAGCAGTTGCTTTGTTTAAGCGACCACCTTTATAGAGATATTCTAAAGTATCGATAGCAGCGAGAATCTTGATGTGTGATTTCTTTTCTTCTAATAAGCTTGCAATAGTAGCTGCATCTTTTCCTTCGTCTATTAATTTCATAGCGTATTCTGCAAGAAGACGAATACCTACTGTAGCAGAAAGTGTATCAATAAGATAGATTTCATCATATTCTACCATGTTTTTTGCAAGAGTGGCACTCTGGAAAGTTCCGCTGAGTCCGCTTGAAAGTGAAAGGTAGATAATAGAATCTCCTTTTTCTTTTGCGTCTTCGAAAAGATCTAAGTAATCCTGTGGTGAAGGCTGAGCTGTTTTTGGGAATTCTTCTGAGTTGGTTAACAATTCATAAAATTCATCTTTGGTGATCTCTACTCCGTCAAGATAATTCTTTTCGTTTAATGTAATATTAATTGGAACGAGTTCCATATTTAGTGCTTTTGCTGCTTCAGCAGTATAATCTGATGAAGAGTCTACAATAAGTCTAATCATTGTTTTTTTTCCTCCGAATTTTAAAACGGTTTATAAAGTGAACAATTTGTGTGCTATGGTATCATAGCAAAAAAAGAATGTCAACATGATGTTTGGAAACAAAATGTTAACATTCTTTAAACAACTTCTGTTTAGTTATTAGCAGGGTGATGGTACATAGGCGTGTTTGCGTCCATTGGCATAAAGGTATATCCATTCGCCAATCCCCAGCAAATAATTTGTTCTACAGCCTCAACGCTATATAGTTTTGTATCATGTTGTAACACAAAGGAGTTTTGATGTTCAGGCAAACATGAAATTACGTTATAGGCTACTGTTGCAGCATCTGTAGCGCCGCCTGCATCATTGCTGTCAATATTCCAATCACAGTACTGATAACCGTTATAAGGCAGACTATAAGTGAGAGCACTCATAATTCCTCTACAGTAATTTCTACTGATGTTATTGGAGGTTCCACCTGGGAAACGTACAATTGTAGGAGCTTCTCCAGTTTGAGAAATACAAAGCTCTTTTATGCGGTTTAAGTCCTCATAGTAGGCGGTTTCACTGGCATAAACTTCGCTGAAAACATGACTGTAGGTATGCATAGCAATGGTATGACCTCTACGGTAAGCCTCACCAACGAGATAAGTATAATCTAAATCCTGACCAGTTACAAAAAAGGTTACCTTAACATTATATTTATCCAAAATATCCAACAATTGCTGGGTATAAGGTCCAGGTCCATCATCAAAGCTTAAATATACAATCTTTCCATTTGGTTCTACTGCAAATTCATCACCCTGTGGTGCGTATACATAGACTGTTCGGTTTGCAGTTGTTACGTTATTGGAAGAGTCTGTCGCAGTATAAGTAAGGTTATAGGTACCTATGGTGGTGTTATCAATTTCGCCAGTTACTACAACCTGATCTGTAATATCTCCATCCGCATTATCTGTAGCGGTATAGCCTGGTTCTGCATAGTTTTCTCCTAATTTCACGAAAGCGCAATTATTTCCCGCTAGCGTTAGCGTAGGAGGAATAAATTCCTGAATGATAACGGTTCGTTTGATTTGACTTATGTTTCCGCTAGAATCTTGTGCACTATAGGTAATGTGTTGTCTGCCGCATACATTTGGATCAATATTGGACTCGGTGACAATGTTTGCTGATATATCTCCGTCCACATCATCTATGGCTATTACACCAGGATCTGTAAAGAAAGTGCCAGGAGCAAGGATAATGTTATCTTCTCCAATTAATTGTAATGTGGGTGCAACGGTATCCTTTACGATGATAGTCTGTGTCGCATGCACGGTTTGATCCGCATAAGTGGCAGTATAAGTAATCGAGTATTTACCGGGTTTGCTGAGATCTAGGTTCCCTTTTGCGGTAACTTCTACAGGGGTTCCAGTTTTATCAAATATGGAGTCCCAATAAAGGGCAGTTACCACAGGAGCGGAATCAATTCCATATTGAAGTGTTATAGTTTCTCCGTCTTTTACGCTCAATTCCAAAGAGTTTGAGTTAACAATTAAGAATAGGATAACAGCAATTATACACACCAGTAGAGAGCAAACTGCAATCACCGAATATAAAAATTTCTTTGGTATAGTTGTCATTTATTTGCCTCCAAAAGTGTCAAAAAAATTAGCTGCCACAAATGGAATTGTGGCAGCTATTGGAAAAATCTTATTTGTCGTGAATTTCACTATGAAGTTCCTGTAAAGATTTCACGCCTGAGTTACCATTTTCTTTGATATGTTTGATTCCTTCTGCAGTTGCTTTTGCAGCAGCCATAGTAGTCATATAAGGAATCTTTCCTTTGATAGCAGCTTTACGTAAGTAGCTATCATCAGTTACAGCTTCTTTTCCAGCAGGAGAGTTGATGATCAACTGGTAATCTCCGTTTGTGATAGCATCCAAAATGTTTGGACGACCTTCAGAAAGTTTTTTAACCTTTTCTGCTGGAACACCAGATTCGGTGATGAGCTTGTAAGTGCTTCCTGTTGCAATAATCTTAAATCCAACTTCGTGGAAAGCTTTTGCTACGTCTACAACCTCTGCCTTATCTTTGTCATTTACAGAGATTAGAACAGTTCCTTCTGTTGGAAGTTTTGACTGTGTAGCTTCCTGAGCTTTGAAGAAGGCTTCACCATAAGAAGAAGACAATCCGAGTACTTCTCCAGTAGAACGCATTTCAGGTCCAAGAACAGGGTCTACTTCCTGGAACATGTTGAATGGGAATACCGCTTCTTTTACGCCGTAGTTTGGAATTTCCTGTTCCTTAAGTGCTGGAACTGGAGAAGGGTTTCCAGTAAGTTCGGCTGTAATGATTTCTGTTGCAAGTGGTACCATACGGATGTTACATACTTTAGATACCAATGGAACAGTACGTGAAGCTCTTGGGTTTG
>CAZVOY010000013.1:0-21366 GCA_964628865.1 uncultured Lachnobacterium sp.
ATGGCTGGTAAATCAACCTACATGCGACAGACTGCATTGATTGTATTAATGGCGCAAATCGGAAGTTTCGTCCCTGCAAGTTCCGCAAACATCGGTATTGTAGATCGAATATTCACTCGAGTAGGAGCATCGGATGATTTAGCATCTGGTCAAAGTACATTTATGGTTGAAATGAACGAAGTAGCAAATATCTTGCGAAATGCTACCTCAAGCTCGCTTTTGATTTTAGATGAAATCGGTCGTGGTACCAGTACCTTTGATGGACTTAGTATTGCATGGGCAGTAGTGGAACATATCAGTAATACGAAATTAATTGGAGCAAAAACCTTATTTGCCACTCACTATCATGAGCTTACAGAATTAGAAGGCAAATTAAATGGTGTAAACAACTATTGTATTGCTGTAAAAGAAAAAAATGATGATATCGTATTTTTACGAAAAATCATCAAAGGCGGTGCGGATAAAAGCTACGGTATTCAGGTAGCAAAATTAGCCGGTTTACCTGATAGCGTTATTGAACGCGCCAAAGAAATTGTGGATGAACTTGTCGACAACGATATTTCTGAAATTGTACGAAATATATCAGTTGATAATTCGGCAAAGAAACGCAAGAAACAGCATTTGGATGAAGTGGATTTAACCCAAATGTCACTCTTTGATACAATCAGCGACGATGATATTATTGATGAACTTCGTACTGTAGACATCGGAAATTTAACTCCGTTAGATGCTTTAAACAAATTATACGAACTTCAAAACAAAGTAAAAAATCGCTGGTAAAACACTTAACTTAGAAGGAACGATTTATGTCCAAAATTGCATTACTTACACAAGAAACCATTGATAAAATTGCTGCTGGTGAAGTGGTAGAACGACCAAGCTCAGTAGTAAAAGAGTTGGTAGAAAATGCCATTGATGCAAAAGCAACCGCAATCACAATAGAAATTAAAGAGGGCGGAATAAGTTTTATACGTATTTCGGATAATGGATGTGGAATTGATAAAGAAGAAGTTCCATTGGCATTTTTACGCCATTCTACAAGCAAAATCCGTAATGTAGAAGACTTATTATCGGTTTCCTCATTGGGTTTTCGAGGAGAAGCATTATCCAGCATTGCTGCTGTTTCCAGAGTAGAACTAATTACAAAAACACCTGGTTCACTTACAGGTGTACGTTATCAGATTGAAGGTTCAAAAGAAATTGCCTTTGAAGAAATTGGAGCACCAGATGGTACTACATTTTTAATCAAGGATTTATTTTTCAATACACCAGCACGAAAAAAATTCTTGAAATCTGCTCAAACAGAAGGTTCTTATATTGCAGATATGGTTGAAAAATTAGCCCTTTCACATCCTGATGTATCGTTTAAGTTTATTCAGAATAATCAAACGAAGTTACACACATCAGGAAATGGTAATGTAAAAGATCTGATTTACCATGTGTTTGGACGTGAAATCACAAATGCAATCCTTCCAGTCAATATCGAAAATGAGCTTTTCACTGTGACAGGATACATTGGAAAACCTATGATTACACGTGGCAACCGTAATTATGAGATTTATTTTATTAACGGACGTTATATCAAGAGTCAGCTTTTATCAAAAGCAGTAGAAGAAGCTTATAAGAGTTTCCTGATGCAGCATCAATATCCATTCTGCGTTCTTTATTTTGAGTTTAAAGGCGAAAGTCTGGATGTAAATGTTCATCCAACTAAGATGGAACTTCGAATCAATAACAACAATGAAGTTTATCAGTATCTCTGTGATGGAATTTATAATATTCTCTCACAGAAAGAAATGATTCCTGAGGTTCCAGTAACAGAAGAAAAGAAATCTTCTTTAGTTGTAAGAGAATACAAAGAATCTATTCCAGAACCATTTGAGGGTCGTCGTTTAAATCAGCTTCGCGAAAGCATAGGAAAAGACAGTCCTTATGAAGTAAAATATCCTTCTCATGCAAGAGATGTGCATACAAAAATCAGTGAGAGACCTAGTTATTCAGAAAAACCTGTAGAGACTACCAAACCAATCGATGATATAAAATACGAAAATATTTCCTTGGAATCATTAAGTAGTGAGTTTCTTACCAAAGATGCCAAGAAAAAGCATCGTATTATCGGTCAGCTATTTAAAACTTACTGGTTAGTCGAATTTGAAGATAAACTTTTTATCGTTGATCAACATGCAGCTCATGAAAAAGTATTATATGAACGCACTATGGCCACATTAAAAGAAAAAGAATATACTTCCCAGAGAATTAGTCCCCCTATTGTATTAAGTTTGAATGCGAATGAAATTCTAATGCTGGAAAAATACAAAGAGCAGATGGAATATATGGGATATGAAGTGGAGAGTTTCGGTGGAAAAGAATACATGATAAGTGCTGTTCCAGCGAATTTATTCCACGTAGATATGAAAGAACTTTTTATTGAAATGCTGGATGATTTTTCAAACCTTACAGGCAGAGAAACACCAGAATTAATTTTAGAAAAAGTGGCTTCTATGTCATGTAAAGCAGCTGTAAAAGGAAATCAAACCCTAAGCTATAGCGAGTTTGATACACTTATTGATGAGCTACTTACCTTGGACAATCCATATAACTGTCCACATGGAAGACCAACCATTATTTCTATGACAAAATACGAAATAGAAAAGAAATTCAAGAGGATTATTTAATGACAAAAACGCCAATGATTATTTTATCAGGTCCAACTGCTGTTGGAAAAACAGCATTGTCTATTGAACTTGCCAAGAAAGTTAATGGCGCAATTATTTCAGCCGACTCTATGCAGGTTTATAAATACATGGACATAGGCTCTGCAAAAATCATGCCAGAAGAAATGGATGGCATCAAACATTATCTTATTGATGAATTAGAGCCTTCTGACGAATTCAATATTGTGGTTTTTCAAAGCAAAGCAAAAGCAGCTTTAGAAGAAATTTATAAAAAAGGTCAGATTCCAATTGTCACAGGTGGTACAGGCTTTTACATCCAGGCACTTTTGTATGATATTGATTTCGAAAATCAGGATTGTGACGAAGCCTATCGTCTTGAATTAGAAACAATTGCAAAAGAACAGGGAAACGATGTTTTACATCAAAAATTACAGGAAATTGATCCTGTTTCTGCTGAAAAAATTCATGTAAATAATGTAAAACGCGTCATTCGTGCACTGGAATTTTATAAATTAACAGGAAAACCGATTTCTGAACACAACCAGGAGGAACAGCAAAAAACATCTCCTTATAATTTTGCTTACTTTGTGTTAACAGACGAGAGAGAAAATCTTTATAATCGTATTGATGAACGCGTGGATATCATGTTAAATAACGGTCTTGTTAATGAAGTTCAGAAACTAAAAGATATGGGATATCATAGAGATATGGTTTCCATGCAGGGATTAGGATATAAAGAAATTTTAGACTTCTTAGATGGAAAATGCACATTTGAAGAAGCAATTTATATTTTAAAACGCGAAACCCGTCATTTTGCAAAAAGGCAACTTACCTGGTTCCGAAGAGAACGTGATGTTATTTGGATTGATAAATCCAAATTCAACTATGATGAGACAGCAATTCTAAATGAAATGCTGAATATTTTAAGCACCAAAGGAATTACAAAGGAGTCGTAATGAATCAATTTTTATTAGAACAATACAAACAGCTGGGTCTTTCTGAAGAGGTCATAGCATTTGGAAGCAAGATAGAAGAGGAATTAAAAAAACGCTTTGATGAAATTGATGCAATAGCTGAAATAAATCAATTAAAAGTATTACATGCAATGCAAAAGAATCGTGTAAGCGCAGAATGTTTTAATCAGTCTTCTGGATATGGATATAACGATATGGGGCGTGATACCTTAGAACAGGTATATGCAGATACCTTTAAGGGCGAAGACGCACTGGTACGTCCTCAAATCACTTGCGGAACACACGCTTTGGCGCTTGCTCTTATGTCAAATTTGCGCCCAGGCGATGAGCTTTTATCACCAGTAGGAAAACCTTATGACACCTTAGAAGAAGTCATTGGAATACGTCCATCTAAAGGTTCGTTGGCAGAATATGGTATTACCTATTCACAGGTAGATTTATTGCCTGATGGGGCTTTTGACTGGGATGGAATCAAAAATGCCATTAACGAAAAAACAAAATTGGTAACTATTCAGCGTTCCAAAGGATATGCTACCAGACCTACATTATCCGTTGATCGAATTGGTGAATTAATTTCGTTTATTAAGAATATAAAGCCAGACGTTATTTGTATGGTCGATAACTGTTATGGTGAATTCGTAGAAGAAAAAGAACCTCTTGAGGTAGGCGCTGACATGATTGTTGGGTCCTTGATTAAAAATCCAGGAGGCGGACTTGCTCCAATTGGAGGGTATATATGTGGCAAGAAAGAATGTGTTGAGAATGCAGCATATCGACTTACTTCACCTGGACTCGGAAAAGAAGTAGGAGCATCCTTAGGTGTAATTCAGTCCTTCTATCAAGGTTTTTTCTTAGCTCCAACAGTTACCGCAGGAGCATTGAAAGGTGCCATTTTCGCAGCAAATATTTATGAAAAACTTGGATACAAAGTAGTACCTAACAGTACAGAAACTCGTCATGATATTATTCAGGCAGTTGAATTCGGAAATAGAGATGCTATGTGTGCTTTTTGCGAAGGCATTCAAGCCGCAGCGCCTGTTGATAGCTATGTTACACCAGAACCATGGGCTATGCCAGGCTATGACAGTGATGTAATAATGGCCGCTGGTGCCTTTGTACAAGGTTCCTCTATTGAATTATCAGCAGATGGACCTGTAAAAGAACCATATGCTGTATATTTCCAAGGTGGTTTAACCTGGTATCATGCAAAACTTGGTATCTTGATGAGTTTACAAAAACTTTATGAGCGTAACCTTGTGAACCTGGACTAGAAGTGGTATAATTTAATGATGTAAAAATATGTTTTTGACGTGCAATTTCTGGGGAGAGCAGAAAGGAAATTTATGTCAGAACATCATACAATAAAAAACCTACCAGCGTCCGAAAGACCCTACGAAAAATTTCTTTCACATGGAGAAGAAAGTCTTTCAGATGCAGAACTTTTGGCCATTATTCTTAAAAACGGAACAACGAAGGAAACGTCCGTTGATATTGCCAGAAGGCTTCTAAATGGCAATCATAATAATCTATTAAATTTATATGATTTGTCTTATCGAGAGCTCTTGCATTATCCGGGAATTGGACAAGTAAAAGCCATACAACTTAAGGCTGTGGCGGAATTGTCAAAACGTATTGCCAAAACCAAGAGTGGTTATCAGCTAAAAATGGACAAGCCATCCACGATTGCAAACTACTATATGGAACAATTAAGACATAGCAAAGAAGAGTTACTGATATGTGCCTTTTTTGATTCCAAATGTTCCTTTTTGGGAGATGTCGTTGTTTCAAAAGGCAGTGTAAATTATGCCTATGTTTCACCGAGGGATATCTTTCGACATGCATTTGACTATGAAGCCGTATTATTCATATTGCTTCATAATCATCCGAGTGGAGATCCTAATCCAAGTGCGGATGATATCCAGATTACACATCGCATCGACAAGGGAGCAAGAATTCTAGAACTGCAGCTGGTAGATCATATTATCATTGGAGATAATACGTACTATAGTTTTAAAGAAAATGGACAAATAATATAACACAAGAAAAGGGGAGAGCAATAATGAACGACAATATTTATGGTATTGACCTTGGGACATGTAATTTCAAAGTATTCAATAAGGCTACTGGAAAAATCATGAAAGAAAAAAATACAGTTGCCATTATTAACAAAAATCAGATTTATGCTTATGGGGATGATGCATATGCTATGTTTGAAAAAGCACCAGAATCTATTCAGGTTATTTTTCCTGTAACGAGTGGTGTAATTGCCGATTATAATTATCTTCAGACAATGATTATTACATTTCTTGAAGAAAAAATGAAAAGTAAACTTCGTGGTTCAGAATTTATTGTAGCTGTTCCAACAGATATTACAGACGTTGAAAAAAGAGCATTCTATGACATGTTCTATAAAAACAAAATTCGTCCAAAGAACATCCAATTGTGTGAAAAGCCAATTGCAGATGCGGTAGGTCTTGGCTTAGACGTTAACCAGCCAACAGGTGTTATGATTGTTGACATGGGAGCTGATACTACAGAAATTTCTGTTATTTCTTTAGGCGGACTTGTACTTAGTGAACTACTTCACTTTGGCGGAAATCGTATCGATGAAGCTATCATCAGCTACATGCGTAAAGAATATAATTTAGTAATTGGACAGAAAACAGCAAAATCAATCAAAGAAACCATTGGTTCTGGCTTACCAGGACGTACAGAAACGATGCATATTGTAGGACGTGATTTAGTAAGCGGATTACCTATCGAGATGGAAGTAAGTGCTAGTGACGCTTATAAAGCTATGAAAGCCACCTTAGAATCCATCTGTACATCCATTAAAATGATTTTGGAAAGAACTCCACCTGAACTTGCAAAAGACATTATTCATGCAGGCATCTACATTACTGGTGGTGGTTCTATGATTCATAATTTGGATAAATTATTTGAAAAAATCACAAATATCAAAGTGAATACCACAGATGCACCAGAAGAAAGTGCAGTTCGTGGTTTAGTAAAAATTGTATCTGATTCAAAATATAGAAAATTACCATTTACAATGAAAAAATAATGAGGAATTATGAAAAAAATTCGCAAGAACAAAAAAAGACAAATACAAACTAAATATACGTTGTTAGGTCTAACCATTGTTTGTGTTATAACTATCTTTTTTAGTTTAGTTCTAAATATTGACGGTGGTCCATTGAAAACAATTGCTGGATATATCTTTGTGCCAATGCAGCAAGGAATCAATTCTACAGGAGAGTGGATGTTTGATACAGCAAATGATTTTCGTACCTTATCTGACGTTTTAAAAGAAAACGAAGAGCTTCAGACACAGTTAGATGAACTTACTGTTGAACTCACGAATACAAAACTTGATAGCTATGAATTAGAGCGTTTACGTAAATTATTAGAATTAGAAGATGAATTTTCTAATTATGAAACAGTAGCTGCAAGCGTAGTAGCAAAAGATAGTGGTAACTGGTTTTCTTCCTTTACAATTAATCGAGGATCAAACCATGGCATTAAAGAAGGTATGAATGTTATTGCAGGCGGTGGACTTGTCGGTATTGTTACTGAAGTAGGTCCAAACTACGCAAAAGTACGTAGTATTATTGATGACACAAACAACGTAAGTGCAATGATTCCATCAACTGGAGATAATTTTAATGTCAGCGGCGATTTAAAACAGATGAATGAATCTATGGAAATCACTTTCTCAGGACTTCGTGATCCAGAAAATGCTGTTAAAGTTGGCGATCCCGTTGTTACATCTTATGTATCTGACCAATATCAGAAAGGGATATTAATTGGATATATTTCAAACATTGAAGATGGCGCAAATAACTTAACAAAAATCGGCACTATTACACCAATTGTCGACTTCGAACATTTAGAGGAAGTATTGGTAATAACTTCACTTAAAGAAACTGGTGCTGAAGAACTTGAAACGGAAACGGAGTAAAAATGGCTAGGAAAATTGTTTTATTCATTATTATTTCCATATGCTTTGTATTACAAACCACTACATTTCAAACCCTTTCTTTTGCAAATATAGCTCCAAATCTTATGATAATTGTTGTATCGTCTTTTGGATTAATGCGTGGAAGAAAAGAGGGAATGTACATTGGTTTTATTTGTGGACTTCTTATTGACATTTTTTGCGGTTATTATCTAGGAGTTTATGCTTTATTGTATATGTATGTCGGATATATAAACGGAATGTGCCGCAAACGATTTTATCCAGAGGATATTAAGCAGCCATTAATTTTAATATCAACAAGTGATATTGTAACAAATTTAATTATTTATTTCTTGTTGTTCCTCACACGAAACAGATATGATTTTGGATATTACTTATTGAATGTAATTATTCCAGAATGGGTTTATACAATGGTTGTTACCATCTTTTTGTATTACCTTTTACTTAAAATTAATCAAAAACTGGAAAGCTACGAGAAAAGGAGAGCGATAAAATTTGATTTATGATATGAAAGACTTATTAAATCGATTTTTTAAATCAAGATTGTATGTGCTTGCTGTTGTAATGCTTCTTTTGTTTTCCATGATTTTGATTCGTGTTTTTTCATTACAAATCATTAATGGACAAACCTATCAGGATGACTTTGTAATGAAAATAGAAAAAACACTTACTACAGAAGCGACACGAGGAAATATTTATGACGTGAATGGCGTTTTACTCGCCTACAATGAATTAGCATATTCTGTAACAATTTCGGATAATGGGTCTTATTCAGGAGAAAAAGCAAAAAGCAATATCTTGAATCCACAGTTGGCCGAAATTGTACAAATGTTGCGCAAAAATGACGAAACACTATTTAATGAGTTTAAAATCGATTTAAATGAAGATGGAAATTATAGCTATAACGTAAGCGGAACACAGTTAAAGCGTTTCTTGGCAGACGTATTTGGTGTTACATCCTATGATGACTTAAGTTATAACGAAGACTATAAATTTAACGAAGCCTCTGCAACTGCAGAACAGGTAATGGAATATCTGGCAGGTGAATTTTTCCTGGATGATTCCTATGATCAACAAACCCTCTATGATATTGTTGTTATTCGTTATGCCATGAAATCCACTACATATTCTCGATATCAATCTGTTACCATTGCACAGGATGTCTCTGATAAAACGGTTGCTTATATTAATGAACATTCCAATGAATTAACTGGAATTTCAATTGAAGAAGATATGATTCGTAAGTACAATAATAGCGAATATTTCGCTTCAATTATAGGATATACAGGTATTATTTCTGATACAGAATATGCAGAATTAGTTCAAGCAGATAGTTCTTATACAACAGAAGATACCATTGGTAAAGCCGGTTTGGAACAGTATTATGAATCATATTTGCGTGGAAACAACGGCGAACAGGTTGTATATGTAGATACCTTAGGTCGAATTCAGCAGGTTGTTAGTAGCACAGAGCCTCATGCTGGAAATGATTTATATTTATCTATCGATGCAAAACTTCAAGAGGCTACATATAGGCTATTAGAACAGGAAATTGCAGGTATTGTATATTCAAATATTCGTAGCGGTAATATTTCCATGACGGATGTGTATTTTGCCCTTTTAGACAATAACGTAATTGATATTACACAATTCGATGACGAAAATGCATCTGCAACAGAAAAGATAGTATATCAAAACTTTCTTGTACAACAAAATGATGCGATTTCTGATTTGCGAACACAGTTTTATACAACAAATCCGTTACCTAATAATGACATGTCAGAAGAAATGTTAGATTATGTCACATATGTCATTGATTTATTAAAAACAGATGAGCTTCTTTTAACTTCAAAAATTAATACAACTGATAATGTGTATATAAATTGGAAAGATGGCAAAATTAGTCCAAAGGAATATTTAATGTATTGTATTTCTCAACAATGGATTGATATTAGTCTATTAGATGTAGACTCAAAATATGCTGATACTTCAGAAGTTTATGATGCATTATGTGAATATGTATTTACAGAAGCAGCAAAAGATAAAGATTTTGCAAAATATGTTTATAAATATATGGTGCAAAAAAATGAAGTTACAGGTCAACAGCTTTGCTTATTATTATTTGAGCAGGGAGCCTTAGACTATGACGAGGATACTTATGCAAGAATTAGCAGTGGAAGTATTAACGCATATAGCTTTATCTTAGATAAAATAAATAATATTGAAATTACACCAGCACAATTGGCCTTAGATCCTTGTACAGGTTCTTGTATCATCACAGATACGGATACTGGCGCAATTAAAGCCTTGGTAAGTTATCCTGGATACGACAACAATAAATTGGCAAATGGTGTAGATGCAGAATATTATGCACTTTTAAATGAGGATAATTCAAATCCACAGTGGAATTATGCCACTCAGGAAAAAACAGCTCCTGGTTCAACTTTTAAAATGCTAACATCTGTTGCTGGTTTAGCAGAAAATGTAATTTCCACTTCCTCACAAATCAATTGTACTGGTGTGTTTGAAGAAGTAGATAATAGACCTGAATGTTGGATTTACCCAAGTAGCACACACGGATTCGATAATTTATCGGAAGCAATTCGTGATTCTTGTAACTTGTATTTCTATACGACTGGTTATAATTTGAGTACCAAAAACACAGGTATATATAATGATGCTTCTGGTATTGAATATATTCAAAAATATGCATCCATCTTTGGTCTCGATGAAAAAACTGGATTGGAAATTGCCGAATCGGAATCTAGTATTGCCACAGAATATCCTGTAATGGCTGCAATTGGACAGAGTAATAACAATATTACCACTGCAGCATTATCACGATATGTTACAGCAGTTGCAACTGGAAATTTATATGATTACCAGCTTATGAATAAAATTGTAGATTGTGATGGCAACGTGCTCGTTAGTTATGAACCACATTATGAAGATATAAATACAACACTTACTTCAGAACAGTGGAATACCATTCGTTATGGTATGAATTTAGTATGTCAAAACAATAGTAGTTTTAGTGGATTTGATATACAAGTTGCAGGTAAAACAGGAACAGCTCAGCAGGTTTCTACACGTCCTAACCACGCATTATTCGTCGGTTATGCGCCATACGAAGATCCTGAAATTTCTATCGCAACACGTATTGCATACGGATATACATCAGCTAATGCAGCCGCAGTTTCAAAAAACATCTTATCTGTTTATTTCGAAAAACAGACCGTTGATGAAATTTTAGCTTTAAAAGCAGAAGGAGTAAATAGCTCCTCTAGCAATAATATTACAGACTAACAGGAGGTTAATTTTCATGGGTGAAACCATTGTTTTCACTTCAGGAAAAGGCGGTGTTGGCAAGACAACAACAATTGCTAACATTGGAGCAGGACTTTCACAGTTAGATAAAAAAGTCGTTATGTTAGATACTGACATGGGACTTCGAAATTTAGATGTTGTTATGGGTTTAGAGGATAAAATTAATTATAATCTTTTAGACCTCTTAGAAAATCGATGCAGACTAAATCAAGCTCTTATTCGTGATAAGCGATTTCCGAATTTGTATATGATACCGGCATCACTTAAAACCTTACCTTTGGAAAAGTATGAAAAAGCATTTTCCATACTTATGAACCATTTAAAAACGGAATTTGATTATTGTTTAATTGATTGTCCAGCAGGTATTGATCAAGGCTTTCATTTTGCTACATCTGTTGCTGACCGAGCCATTATTTTAACAACACCTCATATATCAGCAATTAAGGATGCAAGTCGCGTACTACAACTTTTAAATGGAACAAGAATTCCTAAAGTAGAACTTATTATCAATGAGTATGATGAAAAATTGGTTCGTAAGAAGTATATGCTTTCCAAAGAAGATATATCGGAACTTTTTGATATACCAATTTTAGGAATAATTCCTCACGACTACAAAGTGATGATTAGTCAAAACAAAGGAACACCTGTCGTGACCATGCGATCAAAAGCGACTCGTAGTTTTATGTACTTATCTGAACAAATGATAACAGAAGAAAATTTGGAAGGAGAGGAGTACATCTATGATATTTCATAAAGACGACTCATCATTGGTAGCAAAGGAACGTTTAAAATTAATGATGGAATCGGATGCACTGGAATATTCCGCGACAGATATATCACGATTAAAAAAAGAAATATCCGCCTTGGTTAGCCGATATTTTGATATCTCTGCAGATATGTTTGAAGTAAAGATTACATTAAAACAAAACAAGAAAAGAGTTTAATATGTTTAAACAATACAAACTAAAGAATTATCATTTTCAATTAATTTTATATGTTTGTGCATTAACCATGATAGGAATATTTATAATTGGTAGTGCTAGACCAGATTTACAACCAAAACAAATCATCGGTTTTGTGATTGGTTTATGTATTATGGTTGTTGTATCTCTTATGGATTACACGTTTTTATTAAAGTTTCCATGGCTATACTACGCAATTATGATTATACTTTTGGTTATGGTTGAATTATTTGGTAAAGAAGTAAACGGCGCACAACGTTGGCTTGAAATAGCAGAAGACTCTATAACCATTCAGCCTTCTGAATTTGCAAAACTTGCAATTGTTGCATTTTTCTCTTATTACTTTTCAAAGTATCAAGAAGAAATAAGCACAGTAAAACATTTAGTTATTTCCTTCTTCTTAGTTGGAATTCCGCTTGTTTTTATCCTAAGCCAGCCTGATTTATCAACTACAATTGTTACTGCAATTATTTTTGTTGCGCTCTTGTTTATTGCAGAATTAAGTTATAAAATAATAGTAGCTGTTTTGGCTGTTGTAGTACCTATTGTAGTAGTATTTATGATTTATGTTGTTCAACTAGCGCAATCCACAACCGCTGATATTCCTTATCAGTTAGAGCGTGTTATGGCTTGGTTATATCCAGACGATAAACGTTGGGCAAGCAAAGCTTTACAACAGCAAAACTCTATGATGGCAATCGGTTCAGGCCAATTATTGGGGAAGGGTTTGGATAATTCCGAAGCTACATCCATGTTAAATGCAAACTATATTCTAGAACCACAAACCGACTTTATTTTTGCTGTTATTGGTGAAGAATTAGGTTTTGTAGGATGTGCCATTATTGTAATATTACTTCTTTTAACCGTTTTCGAATGCATTCGCATCGGTAGTAAGGCAAAGGATTTATCAGGTAAATTATTTTGCTGTGGTATGGCTACATGGATTGGATTTCAGAGTTTCGTAAATATTGGTGTAAACACAGGATTATTGCCAAATACAGGTGTACCACTACCATTTGTTAGTTATGGTCTATCATCTGTTATTGCCATATATATAGGTATTGGATTTGTTTTAAATATTGGATTACAACCGAAAAAATATTAAGGGAGGGTTTCATGATGAATATCGGGCTTGTTGCACATGATTCAAAGAAAAAATTAATGCAGAATTTTTGTATCGCTTACAGAGGGATTTTATCTAAGAACGATCTTTATGCAACTGGTACAACCGGCAGATTAATCGAAGAGGTAGCAAATTTAACTGTTCATAAATACCTTGCTGGCCATTTAGGTGGCTCACAGCAACTTGGTGCACAGATTGAACACAATGAGATTGACCTTGTTATCTTTTTAAGAGATCCATTACAGCCAAAATCGCATGAACCTGATGTAAATAGTATTGTAAAATTATGCGATGAACACAACATTCCTTTAGCAACTAATCTGGCTACTGCAGAATTGTTAATTAAATCTTTAGACAGAGGAGATTTAGAGTGGCGTGAAATGTACAAATAAAAGATTGTTATGTTTATTTTGTATCGTAGCTGTATTTTTCACAGGATGTGGAACTGGTACAGCGCTTACAAATGGATATGATGCATATTCTTATAACAACTCATATACAAACGAAAATAAGTCAATAAATGCCGATTACTATGCAGAAGACTTATGTGTTACAAACACTATTAATTTTGGCACAGAAGATACATATTCAGAAGTAGCGGAAGGAGCAGGAGTATTTAATATTTCGACACAGGAAGTTCTATATAGTCAAAATGTTCACTCTATACTATATCCAGCCAGTACTACCAAGATTATGACAGCTTATGTCATTTTAAAAGATTGTAATTTAAATGACATCGTCACCGTTAGTAAATCAGCAGCTGATCAAGCTTCCGATTCTTCTACCTGTGGTTTAAAAGCAGGGGATAATATCAAAGTAATAGATTTATTATATGGCTTAATGTTGCATAGTGGAAATGATGCCGCTGAAGCATTGGCAGAATATCATTCTGGCACTATAGAAGACTTTGCAAAAGTAATGACGGAAGAAGCTCACAAGCTTGGAGCTACCAATACACAGTTTAAAAACCCAAGCGGTTTACCTGATAAAGAGCATTATACAACTGTATATGACATGTATTTGATTTTTAATGAAGCAATTAAAAATGATACATTTGTAGAAATTATTAGTAGCAATTCCAAAAATGCAGTATATACAAGTGCTGATGGTGATATAGTAGAAAAAACATTTACCAATCATAGCCGATATCGCACTGGAAGTGTCGATACACCAGATGGTTTTGAAATAATCGGGGGCAAAACAGGTACAACTTATGACGCAGGATATTGCCTCGTTCTATACTCAAAAAATCCAAATGGAGATGATATCATTAGTATTGTTTTTAAAGCAGACGGTACACATAATTTATATCTCTTAATGAATCAAATTTTGTCTGAGTTTGCGAATTAATGATTGTATTTTATGTGCAAATGTTCTATAATAAATTTAATCAGTAAAAATTTTTTAGACATTTTTACAACTATATATTAATGTATCAGGAGGACTTGCTATGATCGAGATCATATGTGGTGAAAAAGGAAAAGGTAAAACCAAAGAACTTTTAGGAAAGGTAAATGCTTCTGTTCAGACAGCAAACGGCAATGTTGTTTATTTAGACAAGAGCCAGAAACATATGTATGAATTAAGCAACAAAGTTCGTCTTATCAATGTTATGGATTATCCAATTGCAAACTGTGATGAATTTTTAGGATTTATTTGTGGAATTATTTCACAAGACAATGACCTTGAAGAAATGTATCTTGATAGCTTCCTTACAATTGCTGATGTAAACACAGACGATGAAATTACAAAGGCAATCGAAAAACTCGACGTTATTAGCGAAAAATATAAAGTAAAATTTATTTTAAGCGTTTCAAAAGATGAAGGGGATCTTCCAGAATGCGCTAAAGCTAAAATCGTAGTTTCATTATAATATGTACATATAATTTGGTGCTGCAAGTGTATTGCAGCACCTTTTTTTAGTCTACAGAACCAGATTTAATTCTTCCGTAAAATGTCAACATGTATACACCGCTTAATCCAACTAAAGCATAGATAATTCTAGAAAGCCATGTCATGTCACCAAAGATAAATGAAACTAAATCAAACTGAAAAAATCCAATTAATCCCCAGTTTACACAACCAATAATAGCTAAAGTTAAGAGAGTATTATCAATCCATTTCATGTTATTTTTTCCTCCTATATTTTTTCATAGTATAAACCAAATGAAACACTTTTATACACCTTTGATAAGGTTGTATTTAAAAATAAAAAATGATAAAATATATTATATTTATTTGAGGTGATTATTTTGTCAGAAAAAAATAAAATTATAAAAGCGAAAAATCCAGGTAATTTTAATATCGGCGTTGTAATTTTCTTAATCATTATTATCTACGTTCTATTTAACCTATTTTCCTATTTTACAAAAACACATATTGCAGAGTACCAAGTCCAAGAAGGCACTATTGCGTCAAATTATATATATCAGGGAATTATTGTTCGAGATGAAACCGTAGAGTATGCAGAGCAGTCTGGATATATTAATTATTATGTAAAAAACGCCTCCAAAGTTTCGGTTACAGATGTTATTTACTCTATTGATACCGTTGGAAGCATTTCAAAACAAATTTCTGAGACAAGCATAGCCACAGATTCTCTTTCTTCGGACGCATTATCATCTATTTCAAATGAAATAAATAAATTTGCAAGTGATTATAATGGAAATGATTTCTCTGAAACTTATACTTTTTTTAACAATATAAATACAGAGATCGCACAGAACGTAAATTCTAATGCTTTGGCAGATTTATCGGAAAAAGTGGAAAAAGCAGAAGGTAAAAACACCTTTTTTCAGATGACATCTCCAGAAGACGGCATTATTGTATATGAAGTCGATGGATTTGAAAATTATACAGTTGAAGATATCACTTCCTCTGAATTTGACTATAATCAATATAATGAAGAATATCTTTTTTCAAGGACAGAGGTTATCGTTGGTGATCCAGTATATAAACGAGTTAATAGCGAAAATTGGAATGTCATCGTTCCAATTTCCGAAACTCTTGCAGAAGAACTTAGTAAAAAATCAGCTGTTACCGTACGTTTTTGTAAAGATGATTTTCAAATAGATACTGCATGTAGTGTTATAAAAGGAACAGAAAACAGCTATTATCTGAATTTATCTTTTAACAAAGCAATGATTCGATATATCAATGACCGATTTATTGATATTGAATTGATTTTGAGTGAAGAAGCAGGACTTAAAATTCCACAATCTGCAATCACCACAAAAGAATTCTTCACAGTTCCTAAATCCTACTTTACAATTGGCGGCGATTCTACAAATCCAGGATTATTAATCAGAAAAACTGTAGATGGAGTAGATACCATGGAACTTATTACTCCTACGTTGTATTATGAGATAGAAGAGTATTATTATATTGATAGTGAAGATGTATCTGAAGGCGATGTTGTGCTTATGGCGGATTCTTCTTCCACATATGTTATTGGAACGGATAAAAATTCCTTAGTTGGTGTATATAACATCAACAAAGGTTATGCTGTATTTAAGCAAATTAATATCATTTATGAAAATGAACAATATGCCATTGTTGAAACAAAAACAGCTTATGGTATTTCGTTATATGACCATATTGCACTTGATGCAAGTAAAGTAAAAGAAAATCAATTAACATCAAAATAAGAGGGTAGATTTTGTGATTAAATCAAATTTAAAAGAAGTAGAAGCAAATATTCAAAAAGCATGTGATAAAAGCGGTAGAGACCGCCAGGAAATCACTTTAATCGCTGTAAGTAAGACAAAACCTGTTGAAATGTTAAACGACGTCTATGAGGCAAATATTCGCGATTTTGGAGAAAATAAAGTTCAAGAATTGTGTGATAAATACGAAGTCATGGAAAAAGACATACGTTGGCATATGATAGGACATTTGCAAACCAATAAGGTAAAATACTTAATCGGAAAAACAAAACTAATCCACTCCGTTGATAGTTACAAATTAGCTTGTGAAATCGAAAAACAAGCAGCAAAACATGATATAGTTATGGATATTCTGATTGAAGTTAATATAGCAAATGAAGAAACAAAGTTTGGATTATCCACAAACGAAGTCATCGATTTAGTTCGTCAGGTTTCATTATTACCACATGTTCGAATTAAAGGTTTAATGACCGTGGCACCATATGTTGAGGAATCTGAGGAAAATCGTCTGTATTTCCGCAAGATAAAGCAATTATCTGTTGACATAGATAGTCAAAACATAGATAATGTAAGTATGAATGTACTTTCCATGGGAATGACTGGAGATTACATGGTTGCAATTGAGGAAGGTGCTACAATTGTACGTGTAGGAACTGGTATTTTCGGTGAAAGAAATTATACAAAGTAAGGTGGAGAATTGATATGAGTTTAATGGATAAATTTTTAGATGTAATGCGTTTAAACGGTGATGACGATGACGACGATTACGAATTCGCAAATGAAGAGTATTATGATGACGACGATGAATACGATGAACCAAAACGCAGAACACCTCGTAGAGAAAACAAAGTAGAAGTAAAAAAAGAAGAAAAACCAGTTTCTAAAATTACTCCTATTGGCAGATCTCAGAGAAAGCAGGTGACTACATCAGGTATGGAAGTATGTGTTATCAAACCTACAATAATTGAAGATGAAATCGAAATTGCAGATACATTGTTATCAGGTAGAACAGTACTGATAAATATGGAAGGCTTAAATGTTGAAATTGCTCAGAGAATCATTGATTTTACATCTGGTGCGACATATGCAATGCACGGAAGCCTTCAGAAAGTTTCCAACTACATTTTCCTCGCAACTCCAAATGGAGTAGATATTTCAGGAGATATTCAGAACCTTATGGATGCTTTTGGTTCTGATAATAGCTTTTCTTTTTAATTATGAATGAACAAGAGTTATGTAAAAAACGTTTGTTAGATTTATCAAAACAAGCAGACATTAAGGGAATCGTTACTTTTAGCGGTTTCCTTAATTTAAATGAACGAAATATTTATCATACATGTAAAAACACCTTTTATACCATGTCAAAGGAGTTTGGCGGATATGATAGTGCTGAGCGTCAGATGATTGCATTCATTCCTGATGCTCTTTGTTATGAATGGACATATCCTATTAAATGTATACGCATCGTGCCTAAATACCCTAAATTCGCCGAAAAACTAACTCATAGAGATGTTTTAGGTGCTTTGATGAATCTAGGAATAGAACGTAATAGATTAGGCGATATTCTTTGTCTAGAAGATGATTACTATATTTTCTGCGATGAAATGATATTTCCTTTTATTATGGAATCTTTACAGAAAATCAGACATACTCTGGTGGATTTATCTGAACAGGTTGATTATCATCATTTACAGGCAAATATACAGTTAGAAGAGCAGTATGATATAATTGCATCCAACCGTATCGATTGTATCATTGCAAAGGCTTATCATCTATCCCGCTCTGAAGCTGCAAATTATTTAGCTGCTGAAAAAGTATTTATAAACGGTAAATGCGTTACCAATTGCAACCAAGCATGTGAAACTGGTGCAATTATCTCTGTAAGAGGGAATAGAAGATTCATATTTGAAAATTGTAATACTATGAGTAAAAAAGGAAAATTACGTGTAAAATTTTCTTTTTATAAATAGTGTTAATATATATCAGGAGAAACTAACATGAAATTGAAATCGAATAAACAAATCCTTTTGAGTGTTGTTTTTGTAAACATTTTAATTTTCATAGATCAAATCACAAAACAATTAGCAGAAACCTACTTAAAAGGAAATAGCTCTATTCCGATTATAAAAGATGTATTTGAATTAAAATATTTAGAAAACACTAGTGCAGCATTTGGACTAGATCCAATTTCAATATTGCATAATATATTTCAATTTGAAGTATTTCTTAATGATCCAGAGCTTTACTTAAATGTCAGAATGGGATTTTTTTATATATTAACATTCTTTGTTATAATAGCTCTTATTTTCGTATATGTACGTATTCCAAACGAAAAGCGCTTTAAATTCTTGGATTATATTTTATTATTTATCATTGCTGGAGCTATCGGAAATCTTATTGATCGTATTGCACATAAATACGTGATTGATTTCTTGTATTTTAAACTCATTGATTTTCCAATTTTTAACGTAGCCGACATCTATGTTACCTGCTCAGCATTTGCGTTATTCGCTTTCGGATTATTTTATTATAAAGATGAGGATTTCGATAAGATATTCCCTTCTAAAAAAGGTTAGTTTATTAAATTTAGATTATATTTTAAGGATAAAGATATGAAAACAGAGATTTTCGAAGTGACGGAAGAGCAAGACGGTGAACGATTGGATAAATATTTAAGTATCATTTATCCAGATACTTCTCGTTCTTTTTTTCAAAAACTAATCAAAGAACATAGCGTTTTAGTAAACGAAAAGCCAGAAAAATCGAGCTATAGAATGAATGTGGAAGATATTGTAACCATTCATTTTCCCGATGCAGTTGAAACAGCTATTGAGCCTGAAGATATTCCATTGGATATCATTTATGAAGATGATGATCTTTTAATTGTCAACAAACCAAAAGGAATGGTGGTTCATCCATCAGCTGGACATTATAGTGGAACATTAGTAAATGCAATTATGTACCACTGTAAAGATAGTTTAAGTGGTATCAACGGCGAAATTAGACCTGGAATCGTTCATCGAATCGATATGGACACTACAGGTTCCTTAATCATATGTAAAAACGATACAAGTCATATTAGCATTGCAGAACAAATCAAAGTTCATTCTGTAAATCGCATATATGAAGGAATTGTAATTGGAAATGTAAAAGAAGATGAGGGGACTATCGAAGGACCTATTGGCAGACATCCTATAGAACGTAAAAAAATGTCTATCAATGAAAAAAACGGAAAACCTGCAATTACACATTATAAGGTTTTAAAACGCTTCGGAAATTACACATATATGCAGTTTAAACTGGAAACTGGCCGAACACATCAAATTCGCGTTCATATGTCAAGTATTGGACATCCATTATTAGGAGACACATTATATTCTAATGGAAAATCACCTTTTAAACACCTAGAAGGTCAAACGCTTCATGCTAAGACAATTGGCTTTATTCATCCAAGTAAAAACGAATACATGGAATTTGATGCTCCTTTGCCAGAATATTTTGTAAAATTGCTATCAGTATTGAAAATTGATTAATAATTTGATACAATATAAAAAAGTATTTGTGTATTTTTCACAATAAAGGGGGCTTTTTTATGGGACATCAGGTATATACAATCGGTAGAGAATTTGGAAGTATGGGCTTAGTTGTAGGTCAAAAACTTGCTGAAAAACTCGGTATCAAATACTACGATAAAGAATTATTACAGCAGGCAGCGAAGGAATCTGGTTTTTGTGAAGAAATTTTCGAAAATCATGATGAAAAACCTACCAATAGTTTCTTATATTCACTGGTTATGGATACATATTCTGCAGGCAACTATGCTGCAGCGCCTTTCCTTGATATGCCATTAAATCACAAAGTGTTCCTAGCACAATTTGATGCTATTAGAAACATTGCTGAACGTGAGTCCTGTGTAATTGTTGGTCGATGTGCCGACTATGCATTAGCAAATTATCCTGATGTTATTAATGTTTTCGTACGTGCTGAATTAGAAGACCGTATTAAAATCGTTAGTAAACGTATGGATATCACTGAAAACAAAGCAAAAGAACTTATATTAAAGAATGACAAACAGCGTGCTAGCTATTACAACTATTATACCAGCAAGAAGTGGGGTGATACTTCTAGCTATGATTTATCAATTAATACAAGCAAGATTTCTGTAGATCATGCGGTTGATTTAATTTTAGATTTCCGCAAATATATGGATCAAAAGACGGGTTCAGGCATTAACCTTTAAATAATAGTAAAAATGGGAAGTTTTCATATATTTGAAAGCTTCCCTTAATTTTTATCATTGCAACTATTCGTTAAACTAGACTTTTGCGAATAAATAGATGTATCTTACAAGAAGCAGTTTTCACTGCTATTTTTCGTTTTAAGCATTATTTATAAGACTTCATTTTATTACAACTCTTCAGAATTTAACACAATTGTAAATGGTCCATCGTTCACTAATGAAATCTTCATATCAGCTCCAAACTTTCCTGCCTGAACATTTGGAATCTGTTCTTTACATTTTTCGATGATGTATTCATATAAATTATTCGCTAGCTCGGGATTTCCCGCATTAATGAATGAAGGTCGATTTCCCTTTTTACAATCTGCATATAAGGTAAACTGCGAAATTAAAAGCAAACTTCCATCTACATCAGCTAAGG
>CAZVOY010000014.1:0-14815 GCA_964628865.1 uncultured Lachnobacterium sp.
TAGAAAGCCTCATCCAAAAGTTCATCATAACGATCTGCTGCAGCTTCATATTCATCCTCATCTGCGATGTATTCCACAGATGGAAGACCTTGTTCGTCTTCTGCATAACGATAAAGGTAAACAGCACCTTCTTCGTTATCCTTGTCATTTTCATCAACAGGCATAAGTGCGATGTAATCCTGGCCATCTACCTCAAAGATAGTAAGGATACGACATACGATTTCGCCTTCTTCGGTATCCAATGTAACACGGATATCATCTACTTCATCTTCTGTAACAGGTGTAATTAATTCTTTGTCTGACATATTTGTACCTCTCTTTTAAATAATAGCCTGAATATAAATATCAGGTTGAAATAATAAATTCACGAAGGATTCGTCTTTGTGTAGTTGTACAATTGGACGTGTAAGTCTTTCGTTAATAAAAATGATTTTTCCAGTTTCACCATTGCTTAAAAGTACGTCACTATTTAAGTAGGTGTTTGCGATTCTCTGTAAAAAGGTTGTAATGTATTTTGGATGGTATTTCTGAATGCCTTCCTCTTCGAAGAAGGAGATAACTTCAAATGGACATAATCCGCTACGATAGCAACGATCAGCAGTCATAGCATCGTAAACATCAGCGATAGAAATAATGCACTCAAAATCGCCGAGTTTATTAATGTCATGTCCAAATGGATATCCAGATCCATCACAGCGTTCATGATGATGTAAAGCTGCCTGTTTTACACGAAGATCTAAGTCTTGGTTTTTCAGAATATCATAACCAAATTGTGCGTGCATCTTTACATATTCGTATTCTTGCTTGGAGAGTTTCTGTGGTTTCATCAAAATATCATCTGGAATCTGGCATTTTCCCACATCGTGTAACAGTCCAGCAAGGGTGAGTAAATCCAAAGTTTCATTGTCAAAATTACTCCAGATTCCAATCAGACGAGAAATCATCGCTACATTCATGGAATGAGCAAAAGTAGAATCGTCAATCTGTTTCATGGAGTGGAGCATTCCGAAAAACGAAAAGTATCCCTGATTTTTGTCAAAGATTTTAACGGTTTCGCTAATTAACTCTGGTGCATTTACTTGGGAATTTCGAAGGATAATGTCATTTACAGAATCCTGAAGCATGTTTACACTGGAAGAGTAGTCTTTCTTAAAGACTTTATATTCTTCCGAACGAAGAATACGTTCCAGTTGGGTGGTTTGGGCTCCGTTACGGGATTCCAAAGCTTCACGAATTTCCAATGCAAGTTCGCCATCATGTATATTTACTTGTTCGATAAAATAATACTTGATATGAGAGATCATCTGACGAGTGAGCAGAGAGTCTTTTCGGATAATCAGCTGTCCAGCCTTGGAATAAACATCTTCTGCGACCATCATGCCGATCTTCAAATCTTTTGTTTGTACAATTGGCATAACTTTCACCTTTTTTACCTAGTATTACAGAATAATATTATAGACTTTTTGTTGAGAATGTCAATGTGGGGGAACAGAAAAGAATATAAACAAACTGGTATACAAATCATGGAAAAAAAGGTATAATAATACCGTAGGAAAAACCAAAAAACAACACTAAGAGACAAAAAATGGAGGCAGCATGAGTTTAGTAGTTAAAGAAGGAAATTACCTTACATTAGGTGCAAGAGTATCAAAAAATCAAATTACATTTACGTTCGAAGGTGAAAAAGAGGACGTATGTCGTATTATTCTTATAAATAAAACCACGCAGGAAAGAGAGTATATCGATGTTCCAGAGGGATTTTGCATGGGTTCTTTGCGTTCTGCTACAGTATCAGGAATTAATCCACAGGAATACAATTATATATACGAAATAAATGGACAGGAGCAGATGGATGCATATGCTACTGTTGTTGTTGGTAGAGAAAAATGGAATGATGAGAGCCGTAAAGCAAACAAATATAAATTGTATGCAGGATTTGATACAAATACATTTGCTTGGGGAAATGATAAAAATCCTGAAATTTCAAAATCAGATATGATTATGTACAAGCTTCATGTAAGAGGCTTTACCATGGGACAAAAAACTACATCAAAGTTCAAAGGAACCTTCCAGGCTGTAAAAAATAAAATATCATATATGAAGGATTTGGGTATTACAACCGTAGAGCTTATGCCAGTATATGAGTTTGAAGAAATGCCAGTTCCAAAGGAAGTACAGGTTCCTGATTATGTAAAATGGAAACCAGAGCTTGCAGATAAAATTCAGCCAGCGTCTACCGAGGATGAAAAACAGAATATTAATTTCTGGGGCTATGGAGAAGGAAATTACTTTGCAGTAAAATCTTCTTATGCTTCAGATCCATCAAAAGCAAGTGTGGAATTTAAAAAATTGGTAAAAGCACTCCATGATAATGGAATGGAATGTGTAGTAGAAATGTTCTTTCCAGAGACAGTAAGCCATAATCTAATTATGGAAGTATTACATTACTGGGTAAAAGAATATCATGTGGACGGATTCCACTTGATTGGCGGGAAATTGCCAATTGGTAGCATTGTTTATGATCCATTTCTTAGTAGAACAAAGATATTTACAGACAACTTCAATGGAGAATTCGATGCTCGTCGTAAATATAAAAATTTATTTGTGTACAAAGAAGAATATCAGTATGCCGCTCGTCAGCTTTTGAATCATTTTGACGGTGATATTTGTGAATTTGTAAATCAGCAGAAAAAACAAGATGAAAATTATGGCTATGTAAATTTCGTAGCCAGCAATAATGGTTTCACTTTGGCAGATTTGTTTATGTATAGTGATAAACATAATGAAGCCAATGGCGAGAATAACTGTGATGGTACTGACTATAATCTTAGCAACAATTATGGCATAGAAGGTCCTACCACAAAGCGTTACATCAACGAAGTGCGTAAGAGTAGAATGCGCATGGCATTTACGATGTTGATGTTTGCTCAGGGTGTGCCTATGATTATGGCAGGAGATGAATTTGGAAATACACAGGATGGCAATAACAATGCATATTGTCAGGATAATGAAATTGGCTGGGTAAATTGGAGTCAGTATGCAAAGAGCAAAGAGGACAGAGAATTCCTAAAAGAACTGATTGCTTTCCGTAAAAATCATGGACTGATTGCGAAGGACGTACCATTCCGATTCAATGATTATCGTTCTATGGGTGCGCCAGACTTATCGTATCATGGTGCAAATGCATGGATTGCTCAGTTGGACCCAGGTAGAAAGAGCATCGGCATGATGTATTGTGGTGCTTATGCGAAAGACGGCCAGAGCAAAGAAGATATTTATGTGGGATACAATTTCTACTCTGATGATGTTCGCATGGCGTTGCCAAGTGTACCAAACAAAAAATGGTATTTAGAGGATACAGAATTAGAGGATCAGCAGTTTACTGTTGTTCCAGCACAGAGTATTACGATTCTTATGGGCAAAGAAGTTGCCAAAAAAGAAACTGCAAAAAAGGCAAAAAGAAATAAGTAATAGGAAATAGTATGAAAGTATGGAAGCATTTTTGCACCATTACTGCCCACAAGTTCCTAGTTATGAAGGGATGTTTTCAGGTTGGTCTGTACAAACAGGGGTTCTTACATGATTTATCAAAGTATGGACCAACGGAATTTTGGGTAGGGTGTAAGTATTACAAAGGATATATGAGTCCAAACAATGCGGAACGCTTCGAAAGAGGATATTCTTCCGCGTGGCTTCACCACAAAGGCAAAAACAAGCATCATTTGGAATATTGGATTGATTATGGCGCTGGTGATGAAGGAGGAGAAGGGACACAGATGGTTGGCATGAAAATGCCCCTAAAATATGTGGCTGAAATGTTTGTGGACAGAGTCAGCGCATCTAAGAATTATCAAAAAGAAAAGTATACGGATGAAAGTGCATTGATTTATTACAACAATAGTAAAGATCATTATATATTACATCCTGATACACGCGCAATGTTGGAATACTTGCTGACAATGCTTTGGAAAAAAGGCGAAAAAGAAACCTTCGCCTTTGTCAAAAACGAAGTTTTGAAAGGGAAGGTTCCATATGAAAAAACAAAATTAGAAAGTAGGAAAGATGCACTTTAAGTCTTCTGGTAAAGGAGATGAGAAGTGCATTTCTTTTTTGGTAATAGGATGCACGAATGTGATGTGAGATGAGTGAAGTGCCTGCCTATTACAGTATTTATAATCTGGATGGTAGAGAAAATCTCCGATAATCGGATGCTCAATATATTTCATGTGTACGCGAATCTGATGTGTGCGACCTGTTTCTAGGTGAAGTTCTACTAAAGAAAGATTTGTCTTAGGGTCATAGCACAAGCGTTTATAATGGGTAACAGCTCGTTCTCCTTTATCAAAATTTACGCATCGTTCGATGGTAGAGTCATCAGTTCTGGCAATTGGTGCATCAATGGTGCCAGATTCTGGGAGATTTCCTTGACAGATCGCACGATAGGTGCGTTTGATTTCTCTAGCAGAAACCTGACGACTTAAAATCCCTGCACTTAACAGGTGTTTTGCTACAATAGTCAGTCCACTGGTATCACGGTCTAATCGGTTGATGCAGCGGAAGGTAAAGGTTTCTCCTTTTTCTGCAAAATAGTAGAGCAGACCATTTGCAAGGGTGCCTTCGTGATGATTCATAGAAGGATGAATAGGCATATTTGCAGGCTTATCAATGATAATAATATCTTCGTCCTCGTACACTATGTCCAAATCCATCGAAAGAGGTTGGATGGAGGTGTCAGTTTTGTCCTCTACCAAATGCAAAGATAACACATCTCCTGTTTCGAGTTTTTCATTTATATATGCCCAAACACCATTTTTCAAAATTCCCTCATGCGTCTTTTTTAGCTGTACAATGGCCTGATGAGGAAATTCCTGATGCTTTAGAAATTGTTCTATGGTTTTATTATGAAATTCATCTGTAATCCTATATTCGAGTTTTCGTTCCATGAAAGGAGTATAGCATTTTTTCTCTGATAGGAAAAGCACAGAAAACATGACCGCAACATAGAATGTAGAAAGTAAGCAAAAAAGGGTGCAATGTGAAGGCTTTTTTATCACCACTGTCTCAGGAAGAAGAAAAGTCTTGTTTGGAGCGATTAAAACAAGGTGACCTGAAGGCAAAAGAAGAATTAATTCTACACAACATGCGCCTGGTTGCTCATGTGGCGAAAAAATATCAAGGCGGCGAAGATGAAATAGAGGACTTGATTTCGATAGGTACCATAGGTTTATTAAAAGCGGTATCCACCTTTGATTTTAACTATAGAAACAGATTTGCCACCTATGCTATCCGGTGTATAGAAAATGAGTTGCTCATGCATTTTCGAAAAACAAAGAAAACAAAAACGGAAGTCTCATTATTTGAACCAATTGGTATGGATAAAGAGGGAAAACAGATTCATTTGATGGAGGTCCTTTTAGTAGATGAGGTGGACATTTCCAAGCAAATGGAAATAAATCGTGATATGGAAATCATTCGAAAATATTTAGATGAAGTGCTGACAGAACGAGAGAGTATGATTATTAAAAAAAGATATGGACTTTTCGGAGAGCAGGAGCTGACCCAAAGAGAGATTGCAGACAGTTTAGGAATATCTCGTTCCTATGTTTCTCGGATAGAGAAAAAAGCTTTGGAAAAATTGAAAAAACTATTGAAGTAGACTTGAAAAAGATGGATTATATGTTATTATAATTTCATCTTTTTTTCTTTTTTCTAATGCATGGTTCTATGCGTATTCCCATATAATTGGAACAGGAGTAGACATGTACAGTACAATTAAAACAGCAATTTTGGAAGGGATTCACACTCGCTCAATTCAGGTGGAAGTGGACATCAGTAATGGGATGCCATCGTTTGATATGGTCGGTCAACTATCCACAGAAGTGCGAGAAGGAAAAGAGCGCGTGCGAACAGCTTTACATAGCATCGGTGTGGTTTTACCAGCAAAACGTATTACCATTAATTTATCTCCAGCCAATCTTCGAAAGAGTGGAACAGGTTTTGATTTGCCCATTGCGATTGCCATTTTACAGTCTTTGGGCGTGGTGGAAAAGGAGTCCTGTCAGAATAGGATTTTTGTAGGAGAACTTAGCTTAGATGGACATCTCCAGCCAGTAAAAGGGGTATTGCCGATTGTGTCGGATGGCGTCGGAGAAAGTGTAGTGGAATTTGTGCTTCCAAAAGAAAATGAAAACGAAGGTAGGCTGGTAAAAGGAGCAAAGGTATTCGCTTTTGAAACCCTAGAAGAAGTCGTTGCGTTTTTGAATGGGAAATCTTACGAAAGCGCGGATATTAATATAGAAGAAACGGCGTCAATTTTTAAAAATGATTTTAGCGAAGTTTGTGGGCAGTCTTTTTTGAAACGAGCATGTGAAGTAGCTGCCTCAGGAATGCACAATATGCTTCTCATTGGCCCATCCGGAACAGGTAAAACCATGATATCTGAGCGTTTGGCCACGATTTTACCGCCATTGACCGAAGAAGAGTGTCTGGAACTTTCGAAAATTTATAGTATATGTGGTCTTTTGATGAATCAGCACGGACTTATCAAGCAACGTCCATTTCGAGCGCCTCATCATACCATCACAACCATAGGGTTGACTGGAGGTGGAAGCGTCCCAAAACCAGGCGAAATATCTCTGGCACACAATGGAGTATTGTTTTTAGATGAGTTAACCGAATTTCAGAAAGCTACCATGGAAATATTGCGACAACCGTTAGAGGAACATGAGATTCATATTGTTCGAAACAAAGGAAGTGTGACATATCCTGCCAATTTCCTGTTGCTAGCGGCAATGAATCCTTGTAATTGTGGCTACTATCCAGATATGAACAGATGTCGTTGTTCAGATAGAAGTCTTCGCAGATATTTCGACAAAATTTCTCAGCCGTTGTTGGATCGGATTGATATTTGTGTAGAAGCACCTAGTTTAAGTTATGAGGAATTGACAAAGAAAGAAAAAGGAAAACGTGAGTCATCTAGTGAAATCCAAAAAAGAGTACAACTGTGTCACCAAATACAGTGTGATAGATTTGCAGGGGAAGTTTTTTCTTTTAATAGTCGTATTCCGGCTTCTCGAATGGAGGAATTTTGCTATCTGGAGAAAAAGGAAGAGAGATATATGGAAGATATCTATAACAAAATGTCTTTGACAGCTCGAACCTATCATAAGATTTTGCGGGTGGCTCGGACAATTGCAGATTTGGATGGAGAAAAACAGATTAAAATCAAACATTTGAACGAAGCAATTTGTTATCGCAATGTTGATGAGAAGTTCTGGGGAGGTGTCGACGAATGAAATACAATTATTGGTTGGCAAACGTCCCAGGCTTATCTGTTGGAAAAATACGTTTTCTTTGCGAAGAAGGGATTACAGCAGAGGAGATTTATCATATTCCTTTGCACAAATTAAGTGTGTTAGGAGGAATTACAGAAGAAGATGCAAAACTTATTAATCGCAGTCGAAAAAACTGGGATGTGGATAAAGAATGGTTTTCGCTGATGGGAAAAGGGATTGGATTTGTGTCTATGGAACAGACAGAGTTTCCAGAAAAAGTAAGGCATATTTCAAATGCTCCTTATGCAATATATTATGTAGGAAATTTACCAGAGGAAAGCAGGAAGTCGGTAGCGATTGTAGGGGCGAGAGGGAGAAGTGCATATGGCAGAGAGGTTGCACAGGCTTTAGGCAGAGCATTATCTAATCATGGGGTTCAGGTGATTAGTGGTCTTGCAAAGGGAATCGACGGAGATGCCCATAAAGGTGCACTGGAAGGACAAGGTGATACATTTGCTGTTCTAGGGTGCGGAGTTGATATCTGTTATCCGAAAGAGCACCGCTATTTGTACAATAAAATTGTAGAGCATGGTGGTATTATATCAGAATATCCTCCAGGAACAGAACCAGCTCCATGGCAGTTTCCGGAGCGGAATCGTATTATCTCTGGATTAAGTGATTGTGTGGTGGTGATTGAAGCAAAGGAGAAAAGTGGTTCTTTGATTACAGCCGACTTTGCAATGGAGCAAGGGCGGGATGTATATGCATTACCTGGACGAATTACTGATAATCTAAGTAGAGGTTGTAATAAGCTGATTAAACAAGGTGCAGGTGTTGTGGAAAGTGTCGAAGATTTTCTCGCAGAAATGGACATTTTTACAGAAAACACCTATGATCAAATGGACTTTCGAAAAAATGTACTTGAAAAAGATGAACGCTTGGTGTATAGTTTAACCGATTTTCGTCCCGTTAGTCTGTCTACACTGATGGATAAGACTGAAATCTCTATAACAAGACTTTTGGAAATTATAGAGAGGTTGGAGAAGATGGGATTCATCAAAGAAACTTTTACGAATTATTATGTTCGTACTTTATTAAATTAACGAATCGTTAAGGAGCAGTAAAATGGCAAAATACCTTGTAATCGTAGAATCTCCTGCAAAAGTAAAAACAATTAAGAAATTCCTTGGGAAGAATTATGAAGTATTAGCTTCAAATGGTCATGTACGTGACTTGCCAAAGAGTACCTTGGGAATTGATGTAGATGGTGATTTTGAACCAAAATATATTACTATTCGTGGAAAAGGGGATGTATTGGCAAAACTTCGCAAAGAGGTAAAAAAAGCAGATAAGATTTATCTCGCAACTGACCCTGATCGTGAAGGAGAAGCGATTTCATGGCATTTGATGTTTGCGCTCAAGTTAGAAGATAAAGAAGTATATCGTATCAGCTTTAATGAAATTACAAAGACAGCTGTTAAGGCTGCGTTGAAAAATCCTAGAAAGATTGATATGGGACTTGTAGATGCTCAACAGGCAAGACGTGCACTTGACCGTATGGTAGGTTACAAAATCAGTCCACTTCTCTGGGCAAAAGTAAAACGTGGTTTGTCAGCAGGACGTGTACAGTCTGTTGCACTTCGTATTGTCTGTGATCGTGAAGAAGAGATTAGTGCATTTGTTCCAGAAGAATACTGGAGCTTGGAAGCACAGATTCTTCCAGAAGGTGAAAAGAAACCGATTGTAGCGAAATTAACAGAAAAAGGAAAAGAAAAAATTGCAATTTCATCTAAGGAAGAGATGGATGCAGTATTAAAGGATTTAGAAGGAGCAAGCTTTAAAGTTACTTCAGTAAAACGAGGGGAGCGTCATCAGAAAGCGCCTATTCCTTTTACAACAAGTACATTACAGCAGGAAGCTTCAAAGGCATTAAACTTCCCAATCCAGAAAACGATGCGTATTGCGCAGCAGTTATACGAAGGTGTGGATATTAAAGGGGAAGGCACAGTAGGCCTTATCACGTATTTGCGTACGGACTCTACTCGTATCTCTGAGGAAGCAGATGTGGCAGCACATGCATTTGTAGCGGAACACTATGGAAAAGAGTTTGAAGCAGAAAGTGTTGCAACAAAGAAAGCAAATGGCAAGATTCAGGATGCCCATGAAGCAATTCGTCCTTCTGACATCAATCGTACACCATCGGAAATTAAAGATTCTCTTTCAAGAGATCAGTTCCGTTTGTATCAGTTGATTTGGAAACGTTTTACTGCTAGTAGAATGGCAAATGCAGTATATGAAACTACGACTGTAAAAATCGGAGCAGGAGAGTATGGATTTAGTGTATCGACTTCCAGACTTGCTTTTGAAGGTTTTATGTCAGTATATACCGAAGCAGATGAAGAAAAGGCTGGTAAACAGGCAGTATTAAAATCTATGAATGAAAATACGAAACTGGATTTCGTAGCTTTTGATCCAAAACAGCATTTTACACAGCCACCAGCACATTATACAGAAGCATCTTTGGTTAAAGCTTTAGAAGAATTGGGAATTGGTCGTCCAAGTACGTATTCTCCAACAATTACAACAATTTTGGCACGTAGATATCTTACAAAAGAACAAAAGAATCTCTATGTAACTGAAATTGGTGAAGTGGTAAATAACATTATGAAAGAATCCTTCCCAACAATTGTAGATGAGAATTTTACAGCAAATATGGAATCTCTTCTGGATAGTGTGGCAGAAGGAGAAGTGAACTGGAAAACGGTTGTTTCAAACTTCTATCCAGATTTGGCTTCTGCAGTAGAAAAAGCGGAAAAAGAATTGGAAAAAGTAGAAATTCATGATGAAGTGACAGAGGAAATCTGTGATGAATGTGGAAGAAACATGGTTGTAAAATATGGTCCACATGGAAAATTCCTCGCATGTCCAGGATTTCCAGATTGTAAAAATACAAAACCATATTATGAAAAGACAGGGCATGCTTGTCCAAATTGTGGTAAAGATGTAGTAATCAAGAGAACTAGAAAAGGTCGTAAGTATTACGGATGTATTGATAATCCAAACTGTGAATATATGAGTTGGAACAAACCAACTGATAAACCAACAGAAGAAAAATAAGAACAATTTCCTTTATTTTGTTGAATTGTCAGAAAAATTATGTTAAACTTTAGCAAAGTACACGTAGGGTTGCTAGATGGACAAGGATGTTGTTTAGGGTAACATAAGAAGGAGGAACGCCATGAGTGTCCAGCTTTTGGATAAGACAAGAAAAATAAATAAGCTTCTTCACAACAATAGTTCTTCAAAAGTTGTGTTTAACGATATTTGTGAGGTTCTTACAGGAATCCTAGAATCAGATATCCTTGTTATCAGTAAAAAAGGCAAGGTGTTGGGTTCTAGTGTTTGCAAAGGCGTAGATGTGATTAAAGAACTTATTGTAGACGAAGTAGGTGGATTTATTGATCCTGATTTAAATGAGCGACTTTTGGGTATTTTATCTACCAAAGAGAATGTAAATTTGGAAACATTGGGATTCGGAGAAGAAAGCCGTAGATATCGTGCGATTATTACACCAATTGATATTGCGGGGGAACGCCTTGGCACCTTATTTGAATATCGTAGCGATAGAGAATATGATATTGATGATATTATTCTTACAGAATATGGTACTACGGTAGTGAGTTTGGAAATGCTTCGTTCTGTAAATGAAGAAAATGCAGAGGAAGAGCGTAAAGTCGCGATTGTAAAATCTGCGATTAGTACTTTATCATTTTCTGAATTGGAAGCAATCGTTCATATTTTTGAAGAGTTAGAGGGAAATGAAGGTATTCTCGTAGCTAGTCGTATTGCGGATCGTGTAGGTATTACACGTTCTGTAATTGTAAATGCACTTCGTAAGTTTGAGAGTGCAGGTGTTATCGAATCCCGTTCATCAGGAATGAAGGGAACCTACATAAAAGTAGTGAATGATGTAATTTTCGAAGAACTCGAAAAACTGAAAAAGAATAAATAATAGTAAATTTGTACAAAAAACACAATTTTATCATGGATGAATGATGTAAAAGGACTTAGCTATCTAGGTCCTTTTTTTGTCGTGAAAGCTTGATTTTAAAGGATTTCTTTGAATTTTTGCACATTTCCAATAATTGTCAAAAAACTACATATTGTTGACAATTAAGACAAAAATACACAATATTGTGTATTTTTTGCAATTTTCACTTGAGTTTTTCTGTCTATCAATTATAATATTGTATGATAGATTAGGATTGGATTAAGTATATGGAGGGATAGAATATGATTTCAACAGATGCTTTTAGTTACATAAACGTTTTAGATAAAGCAGCAGATGCTAGCTGGACAAGAGAGAGTTTAATTGCAAATAATATTGCAAACGTTGATACTCCAGGGTATAAGAGACAGGATATTGATTTTCAGGCAGTGTTAAAAGAAGAACTTGGAAATTACAAATATCAGAATCTTGACTCAAAGATTGATAATATGAATTTGTCCCATTTAGAAGCAAAGGTATATACAGATAATGCTGGGTATTCCTATCGTTTAGATGGAAATAACGTAGATATTGATACAGAACAGGTAGAACTTGCTTCGGAACAGATTAAGTATCAGGCACTTACCACAAGTATCACATCGGAATTCACTAGATTACAGACAGTTCTTAAGTAGTAAGCTGGAAAGGAGATAAAGTATGGGATTATTTCAGTCATTTAATATTAGTGCATCAGGTATGACAGCACAGCGTTTTCGTACAGATATCATTGCGGAAAATATTGCAAACGTAAATACTACTTCAACAGAAAGTGGTGGACCATATCGTCGTAAAATTGTTACTTTCCAGGAAAAAGGCGTTACAGCATTTAGTGAATATTACTCTACTTCTAGAAATAGAGCAGTTGGTAACGGTGTAAAGGTTAGCAAAGTAACAGAAGATTATGAAACGGATTTTATTAAGGAATATGATCCATCTAATCCAGATGCCGATGAAAATGGTTATGTTTCATATCCAAACGTAAATACAGTTACAGAAATGACAAACCTGATTGATTCGACACGTTCTTATGAAGCAAATGCAACTGCATTTGATGCTAGTAAGAATATGGCGTTAACAGGTCTTAGTATTGGACAGTAATATTTGTGTAGTATTTTTATAATTAAGGGAAAATAGGTATATAGTATGGATCTTTCAAGTTTAACAAGTATAGCAAGCTTAACAGGGCTTACAAGTACTTCAAGTACTACAAGCTCTGCTTTGTCTAGTTTATCAGACGAAGATATTAGCAGTATCTATTCTGCGTATAGTGATACTCTTTCATCACTAACAGGTGTATCGGACAAAACGAGTGGAGACTTTAGCTCTATTTTAGATTCAATGTTAAATTCTGTGGATGAAACGAATACATTACAGAATCAGGCAGAGGCTGCTGCAATTCAATTCGCATTAGGCGAATCTGACAACACACATGATTTGCTCATTGCACAGACAAAAGCAAATACAGCTTTACAATACACGGTAGCAGTAAGAGATAAAATAGTGGAAGCATATCAGCAGATTATGCAGATGCAGATTTAGTAAGGGGAATGATTAGTTATGCCAGAACAAATGAAACAGATTTTGGACAAAGTACTGGAATGGTGGAAAAAATTTAATACCAAACAGAGAATTCTGATTTTAAGTGCTATCGGGGTAGTTGTTATTGCTCTGGTGATTCTTGCAGTTGTTATGACTACACCTGAAACAGTAACATTATATAGATGTAGTGACTATTCAGAAGCAGCAAAAATCAAAGAAATTTTAGATTCTGATGATTCTATTGAATATACGTTTGATGAAGAAACAATGTCATTTATTGTGGAAGAAGAAGTAGAAGGAGCAGCAAGTATGTTGCTTGGTTCTAATCAGATTACATTAGCAAATTATGACATTAGCAATGTAGTAGATAATAGTTTTACTACCACGGAAGCTGACAAGCAAAAGTTATATAAGGATTATCTGGAACAAAAGTTTGCGGATCATATTTCTAAGCTTTCTATGGTGGAAAGTTGTAATGTGGATTTGGATATTCCAGAAGACGATGGAACAATTCTTTCTAGAGAACAGAATTCTACAGCTGCAGTTACATTAAAATTAAGTGGCCAAATGGATTCGGATCAGGCATATGCCATGGCGTTATACATAGCTACACAGCTTGGTAATGATACGACAGAGGGAATCACAATCATCGATCAGGATTGTAATGTCATTTATTCAGGAGCAGATTCACAGAGCTCAATTGGAATCGCTTCTACACAGCTTTCATATCAGCAGAAATTGGAAAGTTCCATTAAAGATGAGATTAAAGATGTGTTAGTAAATTCGAAGGTGTTCGCAGATGTAGAAGTTGCCATGAACTTAAATGTAAGCTTTGATACCTCAGAAAGTATAAAGACGGAATATGGAATTCCAGATGGTATGGATGGTGGTGCTGTTACACAGGAATCTTTATACGATTATGAATCTACAACAGGTTATAGTGGTGATACACCAGGTACAGATACCAATGATGATACAACCTATGTTATTGAAGATGGAGAAACTGGATATACGCAGATTTCTGAATCGGACACAACATATGTATATGATACAACCGTAACAACAACTACTGGAAATGGTGGAGACATTAACTATGATGGCAGTTCCGTTTCTGTTATGGCTACAAGATATATTGTTTATGATGAAGTGGAACTTCGCGCATCAGGTGCTTTAGATGAGATTACTTGGGATGAGTTTAAGACACAAAATGCAGAAAAACGTGTAGTTGATGTGGATGAGTCGTACAAAGAATTAATTGCGAATGCAACAGGTTTTCCTTCAAACAGCATTACTTTCTTGTGTTATGAAGAGCCACAGTTTATAGATGAAGCAGATGATGGTGTTTCAATTACCGATTATGCACAGATTCTTATTGCAGTTCTTATCTTTGCACTCTTAGGTTATGTAGTATTCCGTAGTACAAGAAGTCAGAAAGTGGAAGAACTTGAACCTGAAATTTCAGTAGAATCATTATTAGAGTCTACTGCTGAGGTGCATGAAGAATTGGAAGATATCGGATATACTGAAAAATCTGAAGTAAGACTTATGATTGAAAAATTCGTAGATGAAAATCCAGAAGCAGTTGCATTATTACTTCGTAACTGGCTGAATGAGGATTGGGAGTAAAGTATGAGTGAAGGTTATAACGGACTCCAGAAAGCCGCGATTTTATTAATCGCCCTTGGACCAGAAAAAGCCTCTATGATTTTTAAACATTTAAAAGAGGATGAAATTGAAGAATTAACGCTGGAAATTGCAAACACACGTAGTGTATCTCCACAGGAAAAAGAAGATGTCATGATGGAGTTCTATCAGATTTGTCTTGCTCAGCAATATATTGCAGAGGGTGGTATTGGATACGCAAAAGAACTTTTGGAAAAAGCTCTTGGAAGCGACAAAGCGCAGGGTGTTATTACAAAACTTACAGCGTCTCTTCAGGTACGACCATTCGAAT
>CAZVOY010000014.1:14825-21182 GCA_964628865.1 uncultured Lachnobacterium sp.
CCAAGCCAGTTATTGAACTTTATTCAGGAAGAACATCCACAGACAATCGCTATGATTTTGTCATATTTGTCACCTGGACAGTCTGCACTCGTATTAGGTGCGTTGCCACCTGAAAAACAGGCGGATGTTGCTAGACGTATTGCGATGATGGATCGTACATCTCCTGATGTTATTAAAGAAGTAGAACGTGTATTAGAGCGTAAGTTAGCATCTCTTGTTAACCAGGATTACACAATTGTTGGTGGTATCGATTCGATCGTAAGCATCTTGAACAGTGTAGACCGTGGTACAGAAAAACATATTATGGAATCTCTTGAAATCGAAGAACCAGAATTGGCAGATGAAATCCGTAAGAAGATGTTCGTATTCGAAGATATCCTTCTTTTGGACGACCGTGCTATTCAGCGTGTACTTCGTGAGGTTGATAATGCTGACCTTGAACTTGCACTTAAGAGCACGACAGAAGAAGTTCAGAACGTTGTATTCAAGAACCTTTCAAAACGTCTCGCTGCTATGATCAAGGAAGATATGGACTTCATGGGACCTGTTCGTATGAAGGACGTAGAAGAAGCACAGCAGAAGATTGTTGGTATTATTCGTCGATTGGAAGATTCTGCTGAAATCGTAATTTCTCGTGGTGGAGGTGATGATATCGTTGTCTAATTTACTAAAACAGCGTTATGTCATTAACATGGATGCGGAAAAAATAATTATTAATGCAGATGACAGATATGTAGCAGGTGGCTATAATCTGTCATCTGACAATTATAAAATGAATGGTGTAGAAGGGGCTCCTGATACAGAAGAAATTCTGGATGGTTTTTTAGCAGGTCTTTCTGCAGAAGAAGTACAGGTAGAACCAGAGATTACACCAGAAGAAATATTGGAGCAGGCGAGACAAGAAGCAGAGCAGATTCTTGCTCAGGCAAAGGCGGAAGCTGCACAGATTGCAAACGAAGCAAGTAATCAGGCGGAATTGCTTTATGAGCAAAAAAGACAAGAGGGTTACAATACGGGAGTTGCCCAAATTCAAGCAGAATATGACGAAAAAGCTCTGCAGCTTCAAAAAGATTATGATGCGATGAGACAAAATTTGCAGGCTGAGTATGAATCGAAAATGGAAACAATGGAATCCGATATTGTAGATGTAGTGGTTCGTGTGTTTAATAAAGTATTTCATATTCAGTTTGATAATAAAAAACAGATATTATTACATTTGATAAAAGATACTTTGCTGGGAATTGATGCTGGAAAAGAGTTTATAATTCGCGTATCAGAAGATAGTTATAAGTTTATCGAATCTCATGTAGCAGATATCAAGGAAAAGATTGGGAATGATGTCACAATTGATGTAGTAAATGATATGACTTTGGAAGAAGGTGACTGCATCATAGAAACTGCGACAGGGGTTTTCAACTGTGGCGTAGATATGGTGCTTGCAAATTTGGAGAAAGACATCAAATCCCTGTGCCGATAAAAACACAGATGATTTTGGGGTGTGACAAGTGGTACAAGAAGCAGAGAAATATTTGCAACTATTAGATAAACAATATTATAAAAGCTATGGAAAAGTTTCCAAAGTAGTAGGGTTAACGGTTGAATCGCTTGGACCAAAAGCCAGATTAAACGATTTGTGTAAGATTTATATCGATAAAGATATGAAACGACATGTTATGGCTGAGGTTGTAGGTTTTCAGGATTCGAGGTTAATCCTAATGCCCGTTGATAGTGTAGAAGGTGTAGGTGTAGGCTGTATTGTAGAAAACACAGGAAAGCCACTTGAAGTCCCAGTTGGGTTTGAACTTTTGGGACACACCTTGGATGGTATCGGCAGACCTACGGATTTAGAAGCGGATGCATTTGTGCATTTACCAGAGGCTTATCCATTGGAAAATTTACCTCCAGATCCTATGTCTAGAGAGATTATCAGCGAGGTGCTTCCTCTTGGGGTAAAAGCCGTAGACGCTATGATTACCGTTGGAAAAGGACAGCGTCTTGGAATTTTTGCTGGTTCGGGTGTAGGAAAGAGTACACTTATGGGTATGTTTGCCCGTAATACGAAGGCAGATATAAATGTAATTGCTCTTATTGGAGAACGTGGACGTGAGGTTCGTGAGTTCATTGAACGAGATTTGGGACCAGAAGGTATGGCGCGTTCGGTAGTAGTAGTTGCCACTTCTGATAAGCCTGCGCTTATTCGAAACAAGGCGGCAAAGACTGCAACGGCAATTGCAGAATATTTCCGTGATCAGGGAAAAGACGTCCTTCTTATGATGGACTCCTTAACCCGTTTTTCTATGGCGCAGCGAGAAATAGGGCTGGCATCTGGTGAACCTCCAGTTACCAGAGGATATCCACCTAGTGTTTATGCAGAGATGCCAAAACTTTTGGAAAGAGCTGGTACCTCAGATGTGGGTTCCATTACGGGATTGTATACAGTCTTAGTGGATGGTGATGATATGAATGAGCCAATCACGGATACGGCAAGAAGTATTTTGGATGGTCATATTATGTTAGATCGTAAACTGGCGCATAAAAACCATTATCCAGCGATTGATGTGCTTCAGAGTATTTCCCGTGTCATGAGTGCGATTGCAACCAAAGAGCATAAAGAACTATCAGGAAAGCTTCGTAATGTTTTGGCTACATATAGTGAAGCAGAAGATTTAATAAATATTGGTGCCTATAAGAATGGTTCAAATCCAGATATCGACTATGCGATTAAGAAAAACCGTGCAGTAAACGATTTCTTATGTCAGCGCACCGATGAAAAGTTCCTATTTGATGAGGAAATGGAGCTTTTAGAAAAAGTATTTGCAGATTAAGTTAAGGTGTAGGGATGGCGAAATTTAAGTACAGAATGCAAAATATTCTGGATGTTAAGATGAAACTGGAATCTCAGGCTAAAATTACATATAGTATCGCCAATCAGAAATACATGGAGGAACAGAAGAAACTTCAGGAAATTCTGCTCCGTCGTGCATCTTACGAAAAAATATTAAAAGAAAGTATGACGGGGAAAATCGATGTAAAGCAGGTTTCTCATGCAAGAGCGGATGTTAACACGATGAAAACCCTGATGCGTCGTCAGATGCTTGAAGTGCATAAAGCGGAAAAAGAATTAGAAACTGCTAGAAATGCATTGAATGAAATTATGAAAGATCGCAAGACCCATGAAAAGCTAAAGGAAAAAGCGTTCGAGCAATTCATGGAAGAAGAAAAAGCACAGGAAAGCAAGGAAATCGATCAGCTTGTAAGCTATACTTACAACAATAGATAAGGAGAAAATTTTATGCCATTGTTTAAGAAAAAAAATAAGATAGAAAATGACATAAAACTAGATACAGACGGAAAGCCAATTATTGATGATGAGGAAGTGGAAGAAAGTTTAGGTAGTAAATTAGTCATGGTGTTTGTTACACTTTTGGTTATTTTAATCTGGCTTGGTATTATTGTACTTCTCATTAAGAGTGATTTTGGTGGTTTCGGTTCTACAGTACTTCGTCCAATCATCAAGGATGTACCTTACTTAAATATGATTCTTCCAGAAAATAATGATGAGATTGTCGATACCCAGTATCAGTATGAAACGATTGATGATGCGGTTGAAAGAATTCAGGAGTTGGAGCAGTTGTTAGATGCAGAGCTTGCAGCGAATGCAGAAAACAACGATAAAATTGACCAGCTTCAGTCACAGGTAGAGGAGCTTTCAAAATATAAAGAAGAACAGGCAGCTTTTGAAGAAATTAAAGAAAAATTCTACGAAGAGGTTGTTTTTTCTGACGAAGCACCCGATATAGAAGAATATAAGACCTACTATGAAAGCATTGATCCGGAAAATGCTGAGGTTTTATATAAACAAACGATTGAGCAGCTTGAATATAATGAAATGGTTGAAGATTACGCCAAGACATATTCATCCATGAAACCAAAAGAAGCTGCTGCAATCTTTGATACCATGGAAGATGACTTGCAACTGGTGGCAGACATATTACAAAATATGAGTACAACTGCCAGAGCAGACATTCTTGGTAAAATGGATCCAGAAATCGCCGCTAAGGTAACAAAGATTATGGAACCAGACGAATAAAAATTTCATATTGAAAGGAGGACTTGCATGACAACAGCAAATCTTATGAATCTGTCTTCTGTGAACACAAACGGTGCACCACAGGTAGCAAATTCAAAGAAATTGCAGGAAGAGAATTTGGAAGTAGCAGAGGTTTTCGCAGGACTGATGAACCAAACTGTTGATGTTTCAAATGCGGTGGTAGATGATATGTCTTCCAACATGGATGTTTCACGCACAGACAGTACACGGTCCGTTGCAAATTCTTATGAGCGTTATAGCTATAAGGAAAACAAAATCGATTCTGCCGAAGAAACAACTGTAACAGAAAAGCTAGAAGAAGCTGCTGATACATTGGAACAGGTAGAGGATGAAGTTGTAAAAGCAATCAGCGAAGAGTACGGTGTAAGCGAAGAAGAAATCAAAGATCTACTAGAGGATATGGGACTTAGTGTTCTGGATTTATTAAATCCACAGAATTTAGTAGAATTTGTAGTTCAGCTTACTGGCGTAGCCTCAGGCGAGGAACTGTTACTGGATGAAAGTTTCTTAAGTGTTATGGAAACTCTGGATAATTTAGCAGAAGGTCTTATGAATGAACTCAATGTAGACATGGAAGGCTTGATGGAATTAGTTGACCAGATGGAATCTGTTAACACAGAAACAGAATTACCTGTTTCATTTCAGGAGGAATTGGATGTAACATTGGAAAATGTTACGGAAGAAGTCGCTACAGAAGATGTTGTTGCTGAAGAAGTGACAGTGGAAAGTAATGTAAAAGACGGACTTGAAATTCAGGTAGAAAAAAAGGAGGATACTTCGGAAATCAAAACACAGACCCTTGATAACGAAGGAGCCGAAGTTAGCCAGGTAACAGGAGATAAAGAATCTCTTACAGGCAATCAGAACTCGGAAGGAGATTCATCACTTTTGAATCGAGATTCCAACACAGAAACACTTGTGACAAATCAGACTACAGTAAATGTAAATCAGGTAGCTGATGCATCACAGACACAATTTAGTTCTTATATGTCAGTAGATACCATGCAGATAATAGAACAGATTGTACAACAGATGAGAGTGACTATCTCAACGGAAACAACTTCAATGGAAATGCAACTTAATCCGGAAAATCTTGGCAAAGTATATGTAAACATTTCTAGTGAAGAAGGAGTTGTAAATGCACAATTCCATGCAACAAATGAAGTTGTGAAAGAAGCATTAGAAGCTCAAATCGCAACACTTCGTGAGAATTTAAATCAGGCAGGAGTAAAGGTAGATGCTATCGAAGTAACTATTGCTTCACATGAATTCGAACGAAACCTTGAACAGAATCACCAGAATCCAGAAGAAAACGTAGAGGTTCAGGAAACAGCTACTACAAAACGTCGTAATTTGACAATTGATTCTCTTGATGAATTATCTGGTATGATGACAGAGGAAGAAACATTGGTTGCTCAGATTATGAAGGATAACGGAAATTCCGTAGATCTGACAGCTTAGAAAAGGAGAGTAATTATGGCAATTATTGCACCAGTAGAAAATGGACAGTTGACAGAGAATTATAAAAAAACTGAAACCAATGAAATGCTTGGGCAGACAGAATTAGGTTATGATCAGTTCTTGCAGTTGTTATGTGCAGAAATGCAGTATCAGGATCCATTGGAACCTACAAGTAATACAGATTACATTGCGCAACTTGCTACATTCTCTCAGTTAGAAGCAACACTTTCACAGACAGATAGTATTGAAAATCAGACATCTAGCATAGAAAATAGTACAGTTACACAACGACTTAACTTTGCAAATAGTCTCATCGGTAAAGATGTAATTATAGCAGCAGATGATGGTTCTTATGTAACAGGTGCAGTGGATTACGTAATGTACGAAGAAGGAGATATCCTTTTAGCTGTTAACGATAATTTGTATTCATTGGACAACTTAGACACGGTTGCAAATTCAGAATACTATGATGCAGTTACATTATCAAACACATTTAAAGAAATGCTTACAGTTCTTCCTGCATATGCAGAGCTCGATACATCCTATGAAACAATGGTAGGACAGTTGGTAGACATGTATGAAGGAATGTCTGACTATGAAAAATCATTTGTAGATTCTACAACAGTAAATACGCTTTATAATTACAGAGATTATATGGCACAGCTTGTGGAAGCTGAAAATGAAGAAGGTAGTGTGGAAGAAGATTCTACAGAAGAAGTAGTAACAGAATAACAAAAAATAACGGTAATGGAGGTTTGATTATGAATCAGATATCCAACCAGTTT
>CAZVOY010000015.1:0-20914 GCA_964628865.1 uncultured Lachnobacterium sp.
TCCTTATCCGTTTGATGCCAGTTGATTTTATCCAGGATAAAATCAACGCCATCAATCAGGGTGGGGCAACAGTTAGTCAGGAAACAGTAGATGCGATGTACGAAATGTATGGATTAGGTGATGACAGCTTTACAGGTATTCTTAAAGGATATTTCAGCTGGCTTATCGCTTTGTTCCAGTTTGATTTAGGTACAAGTTTCGTTTACGGTGTTCCTGTAGCTGATGTAATCGTACAGCACATGGGAATTTCCTTTATGATTTCGTTGATTGCAACAATATTCGAATTTATGATTGCGATTCCTCTTGGTATCACAGCTGCGACACATCAGTACAGTATCCGAGATTATGTGGTAACAATCCTCGTTATGATTGGTATTTCGTTACCATCATTCTTCTTCGGAAATATGTTGAAAAACTTTTTGGCTCTGAAGTTGGGATGGTTCCCAGCTTCGGGTCTTGTAAATGCGACAGCTTCTTATACAGGAGTTGAGTTATTAATTGACTATGCAAGACACATGTTCATTCCTATTCTTACTATCGTTATTCTTAGTATCGGTGCAAGAATGAGAATGACTCGTACAAATATGCTCGAAGTTTTGAACTCTGACTATATTCGTACAGCTCGTGCAAAGGGATTAGAAGAAAGAGTAGTTATTAATAAACACGCTTTCCGTAACACATTAATTCCACTTGTAACATCGTTGGCTGGTTTATTACCATCTTTATTCTCAGGTGCGATTATCACAGAGCAGGTATTCGACTTGCCTGGTATCGGTAACATCGCTCTGGATGCAATGAACCGTGGTGATATTCCATTTATCATGGGTTACAACATGTTCTTAGCAGTACTTAGTGTATTAGGTGTTCTGCTTGCCGACCTTATGTACGGTATTGTAGACCCTAGAGTAAAATTAGAGTAAGGAGGCAGTACAGATGGAAGAAAATACAAGCAAGCTTGGTTCTGAAGAAGTAGTAGATACAGAAGAACCACTTGATAAAAATGTACGTTTGATGTCTCCAACCATGATGATAGTTCGTAGATTTTTCCGTTCAAAGCTCAGTATTATCGGATTAATCATGGTAATCAGCTTATTCTTATTCAGTTTTGTCGGTCCACTCGTTTATACAGAATGGGGCGAAATCGAATTAGACGAAAGTGGTAAGACGGAATATGCGATTTCTACAACTACTTATGAAGTAGATGGGGTGGAATATACACTCCATCAGACAACAGAAAAATCATTAAAGGATAATTTCCTTGCAGCACCTTCCTCAGAACATATCTTAGGTACTGATAACGAAGGCTATGATATTTTCGTTCGACTTATGTACGGTGGTAGAATTTCCTTAACAGTAAGCTTCTTAGCCGTATTCCTTATTACAGTCTTCGGTGTTATACTTGGTGGTATTGCAGGTTTCTTTGGTGGCTGGATTGACAACGTCATCATGCGTATTTGTGATGTGTTGATGTGTTTGCCAGGTGTACCTATCCTTTTGATTATCAGTACGATTTTGGATGCATCTGACATTGATGCGAAATATCGTATTTACCTATTGATGACATACCTGACATTTATTTCGTGGCCAGGTACCGCACGTCTTGTACGTGGACAAATTCTTTCTCTTCGTGAGCAGGAATACATGGTAGCAGCAGAAGCAATGGGATATTCTACAAGTAGAAAAATCTTCAAACACTTGGTTCCAAACGTAATGCCACAGTTAATTGTGCAGATGACTTTGAGCCTTGGTAGTATGATTCTTTATGAAGCTACACTTTCCTACTTGAATCTTGGTGTTAAAGCACCATATGCTGCATGGGGAACTATGATTAATATCATTTCTACCAACCAAGACATTTTGCAGAACCATTGGAATGTTTGGGTTCCAGCCGGTATATGTATTGTTATCGCTGTATTAGGCTTTAACTTCGTAGGTGATGGTCTGCGTGATGCCCTCGATCCAAAAGCAAGGAGATAAGCAATGAGTATATTTAAGAAAGATAAAAAATCCAGTGGGAATTATCTCTCAGGAAAAGAAGTTCGTGCCATTGCCAAAGAAAACAAAAAGGTAATGAAAGAATTGGAAGCTTACAAAAACCGTAAAGCTGACGAATCTGAATATCTTACAGAGATGAAAAATCCTGAAAATATTTTGGAAATCGAAGATTTACATTCTTACTTCTTCACAGAACAGGGTGTAGTAAAAGCGGTTAATGGCGTTTCCTTTGATATTCCTAAAAATGCTACAGTTGGTATCGTAGGTGAGTCTGGTTGTGGAAAATCAGTAACCAGTATGTCGGTTATGAGACTTCTTCAGGGTCCAACAGGACAAATTTGTTCTGGTGAAATTCGTTTCCATGCAAAAGAAAAACAGTATGACATTGCTAAGATGCCAATTAGAGACATTCATAAAATCCGTGGTAATGAAATCGCTATGATTTTCCAGGAACCAATGACTTCATTGAATCCTATCTTTACCATTGGTGAACAGTTGGATGAAGTAACCTTCATTCACAAAGAAAAAGCAACAAAAGAAGAAGCAAAGGCAAAATCTATTGAAATGTTAAACTTAGTAGGTATTGCAATGCCTGAACGTGTATATGGTTCTTACCCACACGAATTATCAGGTGGTATGCGTCAGCGTGTTATGATTGCGATGGCTCTTGCCAGCGATCCAAGACTTGTTATAGCAGACGAGCCTACAACAGCTCTTGACGTAACCATTCAGGCTCAGATTCTTGATTTGCTTCGTGACTTAAAAGACAAAATTGATGGTTCAATTATGTTAATCACACATGACCTTGGTATCATCGCTGAAATGGCAGACTACGTAGTAGTTATGTACGCAGGTCGTGTTATTGAAAAAGGTACAGTAGAGGAAATTTTCCATAATCCATTGCACCCATACACTATTGGCTTACAGAAATCAAAACCTACTATAGATTCTGATAGTGAGGAACTTTACAACATTCCAGGTAACGTTCCAAACCCTGTAAATATGCCAAATCACTGTTATTTTAAAGAAAGATGTTCAATGTGCACAGGAAAATGTAGTGGCGATTATCCTGAAATGATTCAGGTAAGCCCAACACATTTTGTATCTTGTCACTTGTACGAAGAGGGTCAGAAGAATGGCTAATGAACAGATAATTTCACAGGACACTCCGTTTGACCCAGAAGCAATTTTGGAGGTTCGCAATATCCGTAAATGTTTCCCATTAAAGAAAACAATTACTGGTAAAGTAACTTCAGAATTAGTAGCAGTTGATAATGTTTCTTTCAAACTGAAACCAGGTGAAACTCTTGGTATCGTAGGTGAATCAGGTTGTGGTAAAACAACTCTTGGTAGAACCATTTTGAAATTACATGAACCAACTGGTGGACAGATTATCTTTAATGGACAGGATATTACAAATCTCAAATCAAAAGATATGAGAGAAATCCGTAAACAGATGCAGATTATCTTCCAGGATCCATATTCATCACTTCCTCCTAGAGATACCGTTGGTGGTATACTCTCAGAGCCTGTTGAAGTACATAATATCGTACCAAAAGCTGAAGTGAAGGATTATGTATTAGACCTGATGGATAAATGTGGTCTTCGTGATTATTATTTCGAAAGATACCCACATGAATTCTCTGGTGGACAGAGACAGCGTATCTGTATCGCAAGAGCACTTTCTGTAAATCCAAAGCTGGTTATCTGTGACGAACCTGTATCAGCGCTTGATGTTTCTATTCAGGCACAGATTATCAACCTTTTGAAGAAATTACAGAAAGATTTAAACCTTACCTACGTATTCATTTCCCATGACTTATCTGTAGTAAAATTCATCTCAGATAAAATCGGTGTTATGTACTTAGGAAACATGGTTGAATTCGGTAGCAAAGAAGAAATCTTCTCAAACCCACTTCATCCATACACCAAGGCTTTATTCTCTGCGATTCCATATCCAGATCCATCTGTTAAGATGAACCGTATCGTATTAAATGGAGATATTCCTTCACCAGCGAACCCACCAAAGGGCTGCCGCTTCCATACACGTTGTCCTTACGCAAAGGATATCTGTAAAGAAGTAACTCCAGAATACAAAGATTATGGAAATGGACATTGCGCAGCGTGTCACTTATTAGAGGAATAATTAGACATTTGATAAGTAAAATTGCATCATGCTTGCATGATGCAATTTTATCAATTTTAGGAGAGTGTCATGAGCAAGAAGAAAAAAGAAAAGATTACATATATCGATGATGGCAGATCATTCGCAGATTTGTCAGATGTGCATGGCATGGGCGGTGACTTCAAATTCTCCAAGACTGGAACTACTTCCAGCCCAAAAGATATTTGGAACACCTATTGGTCAGCCGTGAAATTCATGTTCAAACCTATGTTGGTTGTAGTTGGATTTCTAGTTGTATTATTTTTGCTGGTAACCATCGCATTTACACTTATGTAATAAAAATGACCACCCGAGGTCCGCTGGACCTCGGGTTAGTTTGTTTTTCAGGAGAATATGTGGCGGATATCGGATTTTTCTATGAAACTGCCACGTTTTATTTGGAAATGGGTTGCTTCGCAACCAGATTTTTTTCGGTTTGGTTGAATTTTGTGGCATATACAGAAAAATCATGTTAAAGTGCCACGTGATTACAAACATAATATAAAAATGAGACAATTTTGGCGTGCCACTTTTCGAGAAAAGTTCCTAATATGCCACAAAATTCCGAATTATAAAGAAAAATGTATAAAAACAAGAAATTACAACATGAAAAATGGGGCATTGCAGAAGAATTTTTCTGCATATGCCCCAAATCATTTTACAAGCTCAATTTATTATTCATAGAAAGATTAACTTAAATAAATTTTTATTATATTTTCTATAGTGTGTATAGATAATGGATGATCTTTTGTTTCATATGTTGTTATCAAATCAATATCTGGAAAGATTTGATGTGAAATATAAGTGTTTAATTTATATAAAGTGTTTTTTGCATATCCTGGGTCATCCATTTTCCCAAAATGCTCCCAATAATACAATTTACCAGTACGTGGATTACGTACCGTGAAATCAGGATAAAGAACAATGTTATCAAGCTGCAATTCGCACTCATATCGAAAAGGAATATGATTAGTATAAAGCATCATATCAATCATGACTTCGGATTTTGAACGAACGATATTGCCAGATGGTGCTGGATGACGTTTGTCTTCGGGATAGTTTTGGTTTTGTTTAAATGTGGAGTTGTTCCATTCTTCAAGCTCTTGTGACAAGGGCTTAAAATGTGGAGAAAGAAGTTTCTGATATTCAGAATTTCGGGTCAACAACTGTTCTGCCTTGGCAGGAACATGATGTCGCAGATAGAAATCAATCGCTGATTTTTCTTGAAGATAATCTTCTAATTGAAGCGAGAGATATTTTTTGATTGCTAATTGCTCAGCAAGGGAATGGTCTTTTTTCTTAAGATATTTTTTTGAACCGTCTATGATATGAAACCATTTATATCGATTCCCATTTTTATTACAAAATAATTGACCATCAGGCAAAGACTTTAATTGAGCTTGCAAAGACTTGATTTGTTTGTCAAGCCGTTGGCTTTCTAAACGTATTTGTTCATAAATCGTATAAATACCTCCTTTATAAAATTGTATGTTCTGATTGAAACATAATTTGGGAAAAATGTAAAGAAAATGTTTTTTTCTTTTTTATTGAGATAAAAGGCGGGGAGTAGTATAATGGCTTTATCTTGGTGAATTATACTCTTTGCCAAGAAAATGCAATATGAAGTTAGAAAGTAGGAAGAATATAATGAGTGATAATATGGATTTTAGAGAAATAGTTTCTGAAAATAATGTAGATACTGAAGTCGTTGAAAATATTGTAGACACAGAAAATAGCGAGGGTCCTAGTGAAACTATAGAAGATGACAACAATGATGAATACGAAGATACATGCTACATTTGTCGTCGTCCAGAAAGCTCAGCTGGAAAAATGATTCGTATTTATAGCGGAATTACCGTTTGTAGCGATTGTTTACAAAAAACCATGGATGCGGTCAATAGTTCTAATATGGGCATGAATCCAAGTATGGGTATGCCAAATATCAGTATGATTGATATTTCGGATTTATCTGGATTTTTTGGAGGTAACCCAGGTGGAATGGGCGGTATGGATGGTATGACGGGAGGAGTTCCAAACAGTCAGCGCCTGAAAAAGAAGAAAAATAAATCAGAGAAAAAAGCAAAACCAGTATTGGATATCCATTCAATTCCTGCTCCACATAAGATTAAAGAAAAATTAGATGAATATGTAGTTGGTCAGGAACACGCAAAGAAGGTTATGTCAGTAGCGGTATATAACCATTACAAACGTGTTATGGCAAAGCCAGAAGACGATGGCGTAGAAATCGAAAAGTCAAATATGCTTATGATTGGACCTACAGGTTGTGGAAAGACCTATATGGTAAAGACTTTAGCGAAACTGTTGGATGTACCATTGGCGATTACAGATGCTACCACATTAACAGAAGCTGGATATATTGGTGATGATATTGAAAGTGTAGTAAGCAAACTTTTGGCAGCTGCGGATAATGATGTAGAACGTGCAGAACATGGTATCATTTTTATTGATGAAATCGATAAAATTGCAAAAAAGAAAAACACAAATCAGCGTGATGTTAGCGGAGAGTCTGTTCAGCAGGGGATGTTAAAGCTTTTGGAAGGTGCGGAAATAGAAGTGCCTGTAGGAGCAAGTAGCAAAAATGCTATGGTCCCTATGACTATGATTAACACAAAGAATATTCTATTTATTTGTGGCGGTGCGTTCCCAGGATTAGAAGATGTCATTAAGGAACGTTTAAACAAAGCAGCATCCATCGGATTTAAATCAGACTTAAAAGATAAATACGATGACGAAGAAAATATGTTCCAGTATGTAACGGTGGAAGATGTTCGTAAATTTGGTATGATTCCAGAGTTTATTGGACGTTTGCCAATTATGTTTTCATTGGAACCATTGACAGAAGATATGCTGGTGTCCATTTTAACGACCCCAAAGAATGCTATTATCAAACAGTACCAAAAACTTCTCGCTATGGATGAAGTGAAATTGGTATTTGAAGAAGATGCGCTTCGTAATATTGCTAGAAAAGCAAAAGAAAAGAAAGTAGGAGCAAGAGCCCTACGTGCTATCATCGAAGAATTTATGCTGGATATTATGTATGAAATTCCAAAGGATGATAATATCGGTATGGTTACCATCACAGAGGACTATATCGAAAAGAAAGGCGGCCCAGTTATTCAGATGCGTGGGTGTCTGGAGTTGGAAGATAAAAACGTATAAACGTAGAGAAAGGTTACTTAAAAAACATGAAAATCATTCATTGTGCAGATTTACATTTAGATTCAAAAATGACAGCCAATCTGTCCAAAGAGCAGGCGAAGGAACGTAAGATGGAGATTTTGCGTACCTTTAGCAGAATGGTAGAATATGCAAAAAAGAATGAAGTAAAGGTCATCTTAATTGCTGGAGATATGTTTGATACGAGAAATATAGCGGCGACCGTGCGTAATCATGTGCACGATGTCATCGTAAATAATCCAGAGATTGACTTCTTATATTTGAGAGGAAATCATGATAATGATAACTTCCTTTCAAAACTGGATGAAATCCCAGATAATCTTTGCCTTTTCAATGATAAGTGGACGACATACACGTATGGAAAAGTAGCCATTTCAGGTATTGAGCTCAATGCAGAAAATAGCTTAACAGCATATAATACCTTGGTGCTAAGTCATGAGTCTTACAATATTGTAACCATGCATGGACAGTTGACAGAATATAAGAGCAAAGATAAAGCAGAAACCATTAGCTTGGATGAATTAAAAAATAAAAATATCGACTATCTAGCACTTGGTCATGTGCATGAGCACCGCATGGAAAAATTAGATAATCGTGGTGTGTATTGCTACTCAGGTTGTTTGGATGGTAGAGGGTTTGATGAATGCGGACCAAAAGGTTTTGTCGTAATTGATGTTGACACCGAAACACGAAATGTTGTCACATCTTTTGTGCCAATGAGTTCACGTGTTTTATATACCTTGCCAGTAGATGTCACGGGTGTACAGACTACTCAGGAAGCGGCTATGCGTATGGAGTCTGTAATTCGTGATACACAGTATCCATCTACGAGTTTGGTGAAGTTTGTGCTTCAGGGAGAAGTGGATGTGGAGTGTGAATTAGAAACAGCATTCTTAGAAGAACAGTTTGCAGACTATTTTTATTTTGTAAAAGTAAATGATGAAACAAAAATCATGGTAAATTATCAGGATTATGAAAAGGATGCATCGCTAAAAGGAGAATTTGTACGTATGGTTTCTGCCTCAGATTTGTCGGAGGAAGAGAAGTCTATGGTAATACGTGCTGGGATTTTAGCATTACAGGGAGAGGAGATTAACTTATGAAATTAATAGCATGTCATATAGATAATTTTGGTAAGTTGTCGGATCTTTCAATTTCCTTTTCTGATGGTGTTAATGTTATAAATGAAGCCAACGCATGGGGAAAAAGTACTTTGGCAGCGTTCTTAAAGGCAATGTTTTATGGTTTGGATGCAAAGAAGGAAACGGGTGCGTTTCAAAAAGAACGTGTTCTTTATCGTCCTTGGCAGGGAGGTGCCTTTGGTGGCGAAGTAGATTTTGAATTAAACGGGAAAAAATTCCGCATTAGCAGAACCTTTGGACGTACAGAAAAAGAAGATGTGTTTCATCTGTATGATTTACGTACAAATTTAGAATGTTTTGACTATTCCGAGGATATAGGAACAGAAATTTTTGATTTGGATAGTGCCTCCTTTAAACGAACCATTTACATTGCACAGAATGATTGCACGACAAACACTTCAGATAAAATCAATGCAAAGTTGGGCAATTTGGCAGAAAATACGGACGATATAAACAATTTTGAAAGTGCCAGTCGTCATATGAAGGATATATTAAATCAGCTTACACCTGATCGAGTAACAGGTAGTATAAAGAAACGTAAAAATTATATTACCCAGTTATCGCAGGAACTCCTTGCATTTGATGCCGCACAGGAAGGCATGGAAGGAATTCAGCGTAAAGACCGTTTAGTATCTTCTCAGATACAGGAACTGATGGAAATCCGCAAGAATTACGCAGCAGCCCTCGTTCTTGCAAGCGAAGACAGTCGTAAAAAAGAACTATATGTTCAGTATGATGCAATATGCAAGGATGTGGCGGAAAATGAAAACAAAGTAGAAGAGCTGAAAGAATTCTTCCCAAATGGCGTGCCTGCGAAAGAGGAATTTCAGGAGCAGATGAAAAACACGCGTGCAGTGGAAACGAAAAAGGCGCAGCTAAAAAGTTTGGAGCTTACCATCAATGAACATGAAAGCTGGAGCAAACTCCACGAAATGTTTGAATTTGAAGTTCCTACAATTCAAAAAATCGATACTTCTTTGGAAACGTTGGCAAGTGCAGATAAACAGAAAGAAAGTCTTGCGATTTTAGAATCGCATTTAGCTTTGACAGAAGCAGAGCTTGAGGAAGACGTAGTAAGACCACACGATAATTCTGTGATACATAAAGTGTTTATCTTTATGGGATTGGGTATCCTGTTAGTAGGGATAGTAGTAGGCGTGGTTTTATCTATGAATATCTTGCCAATTGCAAGCACAAAGAATGCATTTATATCTGCTATTTTTGCTGTAGTGGTAGGAGCGATACTTAGCCTTCTCGGAGCCATTACTGGATATCGAGAAGAAAAATTACGAGCAGAGTGGCAGAAAACGATGGACGAAGAGCATGCTACGATAACAGCTCGTTGTACAGAACTAACGGAACAGATTACGGAACTAAAAGACTATATCAATCAAGTGAATGGAACAGTAGGAACTTTTCTCGGAAGATTTCATGTATTTTGTAAGGTGGAAGAGTATCCTGCAAAATTATATGAACTAAAAAATCAGTTAGTGGAATACGAACGTTTGGCTGCAAAATTAGAAGAGAGCATGGAAGAACGTAAGGCTCTCGAAAAAGAACAGGTGAAAATCGTAGAGTTCACGAAAAAATATGGTTATACTTCGGGTGAAGATATTGCTTCCGTTCTGGAATTGTATCAAAACAAAGCGATGGAATATACATTAGCCGTTTCTGCTTATGAGGATGCATTGAAAAAACGAGAAGCGTTTGAAGGTCGTCAGGATAAATCATTCTGGAATAGAGAAGCGGTTTGTCCATACAGCATTGATGAATTAAATGATATGATTCAGCAGGCGGATGCCAAAATAGAAGAGTTAAAGGCTGCGAAAGTGCAGTATACAAAGCAACTTGAGAATTTGCAGGAACAGCTTGATTTGCGTGATGAAAAGCAGGCAGAGTTAGAGGAGCAGATGTATCTGCAGGAACAGGATACCAAGAAGTATAATCTGATAAAAACCACACATGATTTCCTACAACGTGCAAAGGAACAGTTTACTGCTCGCTATATGGATCCTATCGCCAATGGCTTTTCAAAGTATTATCAGATGCTAACAGGCGATACCAGTGGAGAATGGATGATTGATGCGAATATCAATCTAAAACTCCGTCAGCAGGGAGAACTCCGTGAAACACAGTGGCTTTCTGCGGGATATCAGGATTTGCTTGGCGTATGTATGCGTCTGGCGTTGGTAGACGCTATGTATCAGGACGAGAAACCATTTCTTATATTAGATGATCCATTTGTAAATTTAGATAAAGAAAAAGTAGAAGCAGGTAACAAGCTTCTCATGGACGTGGCAAAAGAATATCAGGTGATTTATTTTACCTGTCACGATAGTCGAAGTCCACGCATATAATAAAATAATACGCAATGTAAGGAGCAAAAAATGCCTTGCTCAACGACCATTTTATCCAATGATACTTATGACTTTATTGTTTCGATGGATGAGACAATTGGACCATTGATTGAACCGAATTGTATTCAGACAATCAACGAACAGTATGCTATTTGGTACTATGATAGAACGACATTACCACCATTGTCTGTGAGCCGATACTCTTATACAGCAATACCAAAATGCTTTTCTCTCATGGATAGTACAAGTTTGGATGTAAGTGGGATTCTTGCAATACAAAATCAACCTACCCTGTCTTTAAAAGGACAGGGTATTTTTGTTGGAATTGTTGACACTGGAATCGACTATACAAACGATTTGTTCAAAAATAGTGGAGGTACAACTAGGATTTATTCTATATGGGATCAAACAGTAAACACAGAGGTAGAAAACACATCATCAAATACACCGCCGGAAGGATTTCTCTATGGCGCGGAATATACAAAAAAGGATATAAATACAGCTCTGCAATCAGACTCGCCCCAAACTATAGTGCCAGAGAAAGATACCAATGGACATGGCACTTTTTTGGCTAGTGTTGCGGCAGGGAGCGAGGACCCTGTCAATGATTTTGTGGGAGCGGCACCAGAGAGTGAGCTAATTATTGTAAAATTAAAAGAGGCAAAGGAAAACCTCAGAGAATATTATTTTTTGTCGACAACCGAGCCATATTTTCAGGAAAACGATATTATGGCGGGAGTCGCCTATCTAGAATCCGTTGCTAGAAAAGAAAATAGACCTCTAGTGATTTTGTTAGGGATTGGTACAAATCAGGACAGCCATTCAGGCACAGGTCCTATATCTACGTATTTGGACTACGTTGGAGTACAACGTGGTCGAGCTGTGGTTGTTCCAGCAGGAAACGAGGCAATCGCTCAGCGTCATTTTTTCGGGGAAGCAAAATCGGTGTTATCTCCTACTGCAGCGGAAATAAATGTAGAAGCAGGGATTGATGGCTTTTGTATGGAGCTTTGGTCCTATGCACCAGAGCTGGTACGAGCGGTGGTACAGTCGCCGACAGGACAAAGGAGCCAGGGTGGTTTTCCGATTGCGGAACAAACGCAAACTACAAATTTTGTATTTGAAAATACGATTTTAACCTTGGATTATCGGGTTGTTGGACGAAGAAGAGGAAATCAGCTTATCTTTTTTCGATTTATAAAACCTTCCGAAGGGATTTGGACAGTATATGTATATCCCGAAAATGCAATTACGGGGGCTTTTCATATTTGGCTCCCGATACAGCCGCAGGTAGGAAGTGATATCACATTTATTTCTCCAAATCCTAATACTACAATCACGACACCAGGAGCAGCAGAGATAGCCATTACAGTAGGCGGATATAATGGATTGACAGGTGCAAGGGATATTTTTTCGAGCAGGGGTTTTTCCGGGACAGGACAGGTGAAGCCAGAATTTTGTGCACCGTCGATTGATGTGTCAGGAGCAGGATTGCGCAATAACTACCTTAGAGAAACGGGGACTAGTGTAGCTGCTGCAATTACGGCAGGCGCCGCCGCTTTATGTTTAGAGTGGGGGATTTTAAGAGGAAATGCACCAACTATGAATTCTGTAGAAGTGAAGAATTTGCTGATAAGAGGATGTGAGAAAGACGACAATATCATTTATCCGAATGAGGAGTGGGGTTATGGAAGATTAAATATCTATAATTCCTTTGAAATGTTGCGTAAATAAACTATTAAATTTTGGGAAAATGTGCATATTCTACAAAAAAGATGATGAAGTCCTTGTGATTTTATGCTAAAATATAGGCTAAGGTGGAAAAGAATTTCTTTTTGGCAAAAGCAATAAAGGAAGAAGGTAAAAGTGTATGACCGCTATAGAACTTAAAAAAGGTGAACACTTAGTTCGCAAGGGGGAAACTACAAAAGCCATATATATTATTATAAAGGGGTCTGTAATCCTAAAGACTGCATATAACCAGATGACATTGGGTGGTGGAAGTGTAGTTGGTTTTATGTATGGAAATTCTGATGAATATGTTTGTGACTATGTTGCAGCAGAAGATTCATTGATAGCTTCCTACAAATATGAAACACCAGAGGATTACAAGGTGATTTTTGCAGAACAGCCTAAGTATTGTTATGCTTTTTTGCATGCCGCTATTAAACTATACAGCATGATTTATGACAACTATCAGGCTTTATTGGATGCTTCAAAGGAACTATCTGATTTTATTGCAAGACAGTATAGCGAATATGAGATACAATGTGCCCAGGAAAGAGTAGAGACAAAAGAAGTAGAAATAGGTGATTTATGTCAAATTAGCGAACCAGAGCCTATTATGTCGTGGGAGTACAGTTATTTCAAAGATTTAGTAGAATTGCCAGAAAAGAATCTGAGACATTTTTATGGCGATAAAGAAAATCTTACCATTGGCGTTTTATTACAGATATCAGAAATGATGACACGTATGATAGCCAATTTAGATGCATTAAAAGAGTACATGGACAGAGCAAAAGAAATTCTTATTTGCGAAGAAGATGACTTATTAGAGCTTTGGTATGATTTGGCAGTGAAATTGGCCATTCAAGAAGAAGATAGAACGGTAGTTGATACAAAAGTAAAAGAACTGGAAGATTTCTTAAAGAGAACAGGATTTTATCGTGATGAAGAAATCGTAGCGCGTATGCAATACTACTATTCTGTTGATTTTGATAATTACAAGAAGACGCTCGAAGCGAAGTTGGCCGATGACGACGATAATGCAAATGGTGAAGTGGCAGAAGAAATGACCAGAGAACAGGTGCTTAAAACGGATTTTGCCACATATATTATGAAATATGCAGGCTATGAACAGTCGGAAATCGATGAATGCAAAGCACTAATCAAAGATTATGATTTGATTGCAGAAGTACAGGATTACACACCTGAAATGCAAAAAACACGCAAGGCGTTGACAAAGATTTTCTACGAAATTTATGAAAAAGCATTTTTACGTGCAGTGAAGGCTAGAACGATTTCTACAGTTATGAAATTGTTCTTCAACTTTGGGGTATTGGATCTGCAAATGGCTGGTGAAGACCATTTGGACGAGCTTATGGCTTTTGCAGAACTTTTGGATAACCAATGGAGAGAACAGAAACAGAGCGATAAAAATGGCGAGGCATTTTGTCATGTTTATACTGCTTACCAGTGGCTTTGTCTTGTGTATCGTGGTGAAAAAGAACCATCAAAAAATGAATTTGACGTTGACTATGCAGGGCATCTGTTAGAAATGCGTAAAAATCATGAGATAACCAGAGAAGAAGAAAATAAATTAAAACATGACCAGTTAAAGAAGGTTACATTTGAAATTCATAACATGTTTATGTCTAATAACCGTATTACATATGGTCGTATTACAACCTTCTGTCCAGTGCTGCATCGAAAAGACTTCATACGAAGCATCGATCAGCTTATTGTTTCATCAATTACAGTTAACTCAACGGTCTTTAATATTCGTGAATTGGATTATTCATGTTTCTACCGTGAAGTGTTTTTCGCAGCGCCTAAATATGGTATTGAGCGAACTGAAATTATGAAAGAAGTATTACCAGATGTTATCCTTATGCCAAATATCGGTACTCGTGCTATGATGTGGCAGGAGACAGCTGGTGTTAAGAAAGATACCCCAGCTAGATTTATTTTCCCTGTTATGACTAGTGGGGAATTGAACGATATGATGCTGGAAACTATGGGCAGATATCGTTGGGAAATCTGTCGTAAGATTTTGGGTGTACGATGGAACGATATTCGTGAAAAATCGCTTACATCTGAATTTTATGATTATATACAGTTCTATCGTAAGAACCGTGACTTGTCACAAGAAGCAAAGGAAAAAGTAAAGGCTGAATTGGTACATGCAAAGAACAACTACCGCGAGGTGTTTGTAGCAGACTACGTAAGCTGGATGAAATACGAATCTCAGGGTAACTTCCGTTTGAATAAGGTATCCCGTCGTATTATTTCCGAATATGTACCATTTAGACCAGAGATACGAAAGAAATTGGAAGAAAATCCAATGTACAGAGAGCTTTTCACCAAGAGCAATATTATTGCTGGTAGAAAACGCGAAAAGGAAAAGGTGTTATTTGAACGCTATATTGCAGCAGGCGGAGTGATTACACCAGAGCTAAAAGCTCATCTGAATTATTATGGAATAGAAATGGAGTGATAATATGTCTTATAAAGAAGATGTAAAGGCTTATGCCGAAAGCAAAAAGGATTTGTGCGTAAAGGTAGACACAATTCCAGAAGAGTTATTTAAGAAGTTCGGAGTAAACCGTGGTCTTCGTGATCTAAACGGTAAGGGTGTTCTTACAGGTATTACCACAATTTCAAAGGTAATTTCTTTTAAAAAAGAAAATGGAGAACAGGTTCCATGTGATGGTGAACTCTGGTACCGTGGTTATCAGGTAAACTCATTGGTGGACGGCTTAAAAGAGGATGAATTTGGTTTTGAGAAAACTGCATATTTACTTCTCTTTGGGGAACTTCCTACACCAGAAGAACAGAAGGAGTTTACAGAGATTTTAGGAAAATGTCGTAGAGTACCTACAAACTTTACGAGAGACGTTATTATGAAAGCACCATCTAAGGACATCATGAACTCAATGACTAGAAGTATTCTTACATTGGCTTCTTATGATAAGCAGGTGGCGGATGCATCTGTAGAAAACAGTCTTCGTCAGTGTATTCAGTTGATTGCAAACTTCCCATTGTTGGCGGTTTACGCATATCACGCATACAATCATTATGATAACGGTGAGAGTATGTATATTCACAGACCAGATCCAAAGCTTTCTACAGCAGAAAACTTTTTGAAGATGCTTCGTCCAGATCAGAAATATACAGAATTAGAAGCAAAGGTATTAGATGTTGCATTAATGCTTCATATGGAACATGGTGGTGGTAATAACTCTACATTTACTACTCGTGTTGTTACATCCGCTGGTACAGATACATACTCTGCTATTGCAGCGGCTATGTCATCCTTAAAAGGACCAAAACATGGTGGTGCAAATATCAAGGTTATGGAAATGATGCGCGATATTCGTACCAATGTAAAGGACTGGGAAGATCGTGAGGAAGTAAAAGCATATTTAGGACGCATGCTGGATGGCGAAGTGTTTGATAAAAAAGGTCTCATCTATGGTATGGGACACGCGGTTTATTCATTATCAGATCCTCGTGAAAGAATCTTTAAATCCTATGTAGAAGAACTTGCAGTAGAAAAAGGACAGGATAAACAGATGCACCTTTATAACTTAATTGAAGAGTTAGCACCAGAACTTATCGCTGAGAAACGTCATATCTTTAAAGGTGTAAGTCCAAACGTAGACTTTTACAGTGGTTTCGTATATGAAATGCTTGGTATTCCACAGGAACTTTATACACCACTTTTTGCGATTGCTCGTATTGTTGGATGGAGTGCGCATCGTATCGAAGAAATGATTGGTATGAACAAAATTATTCGTCCTGCATATAAGAGTATTATGGAAGAGGTAGAATAATATATACAAGATATAGTTTTCGTGTTAGAATAAAATATATATTTAGTGTAAAAAGGAGAATTTAGGAGGAAACAAAAATATGGAAACAAAAGAGTTTTTGTATGCTGATAAGACGCAGCAGTTGATTCGAGGGAATCGCTTTATGGCAATGGCAAACACAGCATATTACCTATATGTTATGGCGTTGCTTCTGGTGTCTTTTATACGTGGCGAACGTTCCGCAGGGTTTTGTGGTATGATTATTGGAATGAGTGTTGTTTCATTGGTTATTACATGGATTCTTTTTGCTAGAAATAAGGCAAATACCAAAATGAGATATATTGCTCTTGTAGGATTGTATTTCGTTAGCTGGATTATCGGTTTTGGATATAGCCAGGATTTTGCCATGATTATTGGTGCATTTACTTTGATTGGCGGAATTATATATTTCGATCAGAAATATGCTCTTATTTCTGGAATAGCATATGTGGGTGTAGCTTTGTTTGCTATAGTTTCTAAATTTATAAATAATGCAAATATGGGAGATAAAGGATTAGTAGATTATTTATTCGTAATCAGTGCAATAATTCTCCTTGTAGCGATTATCAATTTTACTACTGGGGTTGCAAAGGTGTTCAATGACGACTCAATAGGTGCAGCAGCTGCAGAACAGGAACGACAGAAGGAAATTATGGATGATGTACTGACTGTAGCAGATGAAGTTCGTAAAGGTACAGAAAATGCGATGCAAATCATCAACCAGTTAAATGAATCTTCTGAAGTTGTAAACAATGCGATGAAAGATATTTCCGATAGTACATACAGCACTTCTGAAAACATTCAGACACAGACAACCATGACACAGAATATTCAGGAATCGATTGATATCACTATCCAGAGTTCTGAAAATATGGTTCGTGTAGCACAGCAGTCAGATGAACTCAATCAGCAGAACTTACAGCTTATGAGTTCATTAAAACAACAGTCAGAAGTTATTTCTGAAACAAATGCCGATGTAGCAGCTGCAATGAGAGAATTACAGGAACGTACGAATGCGGTTAAAAACATTGCAGATACTATTTTCTCTATTTCAAGCCAGACAAACTTACTTGCATTAAATGCATCTATCGAAAGTGCCAGAGCAGGTGAAGCAGGTAGAGGATTTGCGGTTGTAGCTGATGAAATCAGACAACTTGCAGAAAAAACACGTTTGGAAACAGAAAATATCGCACGTATTTCGGATGAGCTTTCATTGAAAGCAGAAGAAGCTGCAAATGCAGTAGAACGTTCTGTAGAAGCAACAGGTGTTCAGGATGAAATGATTGAACAGGTTTCACAGAGTTTTGAAGAAATGAGCAATAATGTAAATGGCTTAATCGGTGATATTGAAAACATCGACAATCTTCTAACAAATCTTGCGCAGGCAAATAATCAGATTGTTGATAATATTTCAAATCTTTCTGCGACGACACAGGAAGTTACAGCATCTTCTATTCAGGCTACAGAAATGACAGTAGAAAACTTAGACAATGCTGAAACAGCAAAAACAGAATTAGTAAATATTATCCATGTATCGCATCAGTTAGATAAATACATGTAGTAATAACGTAGGGTTATGCTCCGTTTTCCAAATTGGAATACGGAGCATTCTTGATTTATATGGGGTTTCGGCTTAAAATAGATGTATATTTTATTTAGGAGGAATTCTAAAATGGATTGGAAAATAATCGAAGGCGGAGTTTGTGCTGCAAAAGGTTTTAAAGCAAATGGCCTTAACTGTGGCTTAAACTCTGATAAAAATAAAAATGATTTAGGCATGGTAGTATCGGACGTTATCTGTGATACTGCAGCAGTCTATACGAGCAATAAAGTAAAGGGTGCACCGATTCTTGTAACAAAGACCAATCTTGAAAAGTCTGGAATGAAATCGAAAGCAATTATCGTAAACAGCAAGAATGCGAACACCTGTAATGCAGATGGTATAGAAAAAGCAGAAAAAATGTGCCAGCTTGCGGCAGACGAATTAGTGGCACAAGGGTATGAAATTAATGCAACGGAAGTAATTGTAGCATCTACTGGTGTTATTGGACAGATTCTTCCAATTGAGCCAATTGCAAATCGTATGAAAGACTTGGTAGAGGGGTTATCATACGATGGAAACGAAAAGGCAGCCAATGCTATTATGACAACAGATACCGTGAAAAAAGAGTATGCGGTTTCCTTTGAAATTGGAGGTAAGACATGTGTGCTAGGAGGTATGGCAAAGGGCAGTGGAATGATTCATCCAAATATGGCTACCACGTTAAATTTTGTGACAACAGATGCTTCGATTGATGCCAAACTTCTACAGAAAGCATTATCTGAAGTAGTAAAGGTAACCTATAATTGCCTCAGTGTAGATGGTGACACCTCCACAAATGACACCCTTACTGTGATGGCAAATGGACTTGCGGGAAATGAAAAGATTGTATGCGAAAATGAAGATTATTTTACATTAAAGGCAGCGTTATATGAAGTGTTAATGAATCTTACAAAGATGCTTGCAAAAGATGGAGAAGGTGCTACGAAATTATTAGAATGTACCTGTGCAGGTTCCCCAAATTTGGATACAGCTATTATTGTAGCTAAAAGTGTAATTTGTTCTCCGCTTTTCAAATGTGCTATGTTTGGAGAGGATGCAAACTGGGGACGTGTGCTATGTGCAATCGGTTATGCAGAAGCGGATTTTGATATTGATAAGGTGGATGTGGATTTAGCATCTGAAAAAGGTACGATTGCAGTATGTAGAAATGGAGCAGGTGTGGAATTTTCTGAAGATGAAGCAAAAATTGTCTTAGGTGCAGATGAAATCTACATAAACGTAAATTTAAATCAAGGTGCGGTCGAAGCAAAAGCATGGGGCTGTGACTTAACCTATGATTACGTAAAAATCAATGGTGATTATAGATCATAATAATGTGAGAAATTGCTAAAGAATGGGAAGGAAATAGAGATGAAAATAGGATTTATTGGTTGTGGAAATATGGGACAGGCAATGCTTTGGGGAATGCTTAATTCCGGAAGAATAAAAACTTCTGATGTTATTGTGTCAACCAAAACATTAGCCTCCAGAGTAAATTTAAATAAGAAATATGGGGTGGAAGTAGCTGAAAGAAATGCAGAAGTTGCTATGGTTTCTGATGTGATTATCCTAGCGGTAAAACCACAGTATTACGAAGAAATTATCTCAGAAATAAAAGGGGCTATGTGGGATGATAAAATTTTAGTATCAATAGCTCCAGGAAAAAGCCTTGCATGGTTAGAAGAGAAGGTTGGAAAACGAGTTAAAATCATTCGTACTATGCCAAATACGCCATCTATGGTAAAAGAAGGCATGACAGGTGTTTGTGGAAATGATCTTGTGACAGCTACGGAGATGGATATGGTGTGCAAGCTGTTTAATACATTTTCAAAAACGGAAATTGTAACAGAGCAAAATATGGATGTAGTTACAGCGGTAAGTGGTAGTTCGCCAGCATACGTATTCATGTTTATCGAAGCAATGGCGGATGCAGCTGTAGAAGGTGGTATGCCAAGACAGCAAGCGTATACATTCGCGGCACAGGCAGTACTAGGTAGTGCGAAAATGGTGCTGGAAACAGATATGCACCCAGGGGAACTGAAAGACATGGTATGTTCACCAGGTGGAACTACCATTCAGGCTGTTCACGTGTTAGAAGAAAAAGGAATGCGAGCAGCAGTAATGGATGCCATGAAAGCCTGCATTGACAAGTCTAGAAATATGTAATAAACCTTGCATTTTCCATGAAATGCGTGTAGAATATATGCATTGAGTACGTTTTTAAGGAGAGTTTGAAATGAGTCAGGCAAAAGTTGATCAGTATAAAAAAGAAAAAGCCAATCGAAAGGAGACAATGGCAAAAGAAAAGCGTAACAAATTTATTGCTAAAATTTGTACAAGCCTTGTTCTTGTTGCACTTGTAGCATGGATTGGTGTTAGTGTAGTTGATTTTATATATGATAATCGACCAGTAGAAACCATCTACTGTAATACAGATGCGATTGACACATATGTGAATGGTTTATACGAAGAATAAAAATAAAGAGCTTATTCAGGAAATTACCTGAATAAGCTCATTTTTTTCGCATGTATATTCTTGCATGATACATTCCGAGCGTACTTCTATGGTGGAATTTGTAGTGACAGCATTTGATTGAAATAGAATATAGAGGAGTAGAAGTACGATAATGCATAGTACAACTACTGTTGCATAAAACAAAATATCCTTTAATTTGATTACAACAATTTTTGTTTTTGAACTCATGTTTCCACCTCATCATGTATTAATACATTTTATGCATGAAAGTAAGTAATATGCAGATGAAAAAACTTTAAAAAAAATGAAAAAAATATTGACATACAGAAATTCATGAGGTAATATATAACCTGTGCCTAACAAACGGGCATTAAAATGCGATAGTGGCGTAGTTGGTAACGCGCGACCTTGCCAAGGTCGAGACCGC
>CAZVOY010000016.1:0-20084 GCA_964628865.1 uncultured Lachnobacterium sp.
GCGCCATTAATACAATCAATGCAGTCTGTCGCATGTAGGTTGATTTACCAGCCATGTTTGGACCTGTAATAATAGCAATACGGTTGTTGTGGTTATCTAAATATGTATCATTATCGATAAACATATCATTTGTAATCATTTTTTCTACTACAGGATGTCTACCGTTTTTGATATCTAAAATTCCGCTTTCATTAATCTTTGGCTTGCAGTAATTATTTTGACTTGCAACTAATGCCAAGGATGCAAATACATCAATTTTTGCAATTGCTTTCGCTGTTTTTTGAATGCGAGCTACATTATCCGCTAAATGATCTCTTATAGCCTTAAATAGCTCATATTCCAGCGAATATAAACGGTCTTCCGAGCCTAAAATGGTATCTTCTAACTCTTTTAGCTCTGGTGTAATAAAACGCTCTGCGTTTGTAAGAGTCTGTTTGCGAATAAAATAATCTGGAACCATATCTTTAAAAGAATTCGTTACTTCCAGGTAATACCCAAAAACTTTATTATATTTAATTCTTAAATTTTTGATGCCAGTTTTTTCTTTTTCCTTCGCTTCTAATTCCGCCAGCCAGGTTTTACCTTCTGTTTTTGCTCCACGGAGTCGATCTACTTCTTCGTTATAGCCTTCCTTGATGATATCTCCATCACGACTGGATATAGGAGGCTCTTCCTGAATGGAATTACATAAAAGCTGGTATAAATCTTGTAAATCATCAAATTCTTCACGTATTTCATTCACATAATCGCAAGATAAATCGCTTAGTGCCATAGAAATTGCTGGAAGCATTTCCAATGAATTACGAAAAGCAATTAAATCACGTGGATTTGCTGTTTGATAAGTAATACGAGTAATCAAACGTTCTAGGTCATAAATTGGATTTAGATATTCTCTAATTTCTTCACGAATAATTTCATTTTTATTGAATGTAGAAATGAAATCCTGACGTTTTATAATCTCCTGCTTTTCAATGAGTGGTTGTTCGATATAAGAACGCAACAAACGAGCTCCCATAGCTGTTTTCGTTTTATCCAATACCCATAATAAGGAACCACGTTTTTGCTTTTCACGAAGTGTTTCCACCAATTCCAAATTTCGACGGGATGAGCTGTCGATAATCATATATTTACCAATGGAATATGGACGAATATTGAGGATGTTAGCAAGAGAGTTTTTCTGTGTTTCATATAGATACTTCAATAATGAGCCGGCAGCTACTACACCACAGTCGTAATCCTGTAACCCTAGTCCTTCTAAGGTGTGAATTTTAAAATGCGACAATAAGGTTTCTTTTGCTAAATCATCTCCGAAATACCATGAATCTAATGATGTAACAGCAATCCGCATTCTGTTTTTCATATCTTCTACGTCAACTCCGCTCATATAAAAAGCTTCATTGCATATGATTTCAGAAGGTAAAAACTTGTTTAATTCATCTAAAAGTTTACGCTCTGAATCAACTTCTGTTACAAAGAAATCTCCTGTCGTAACATCAGCGATAGAGATACCATATTTTTCAACTGAATAAACAATACACATAATATAATTGTTTTTGGTTTCGTCTAATGCCTGCATATCAATATTCGTACCAGGCGTAGCAATTCGTACAACTTCTCTCTTTACGATTCCTTTTGCAGTACTAGGATCTTCTACCTGTTCACAAATTGCAACTTTATATCCTTTTTGTACTAAGCGATTTAAATAAGTATCTGCAGCATGAAAAGGTACACCACACATAGGTGCACGTTCTTCGAGTCCACAGGCTCTGCCTGTTAAAGTAAGTTCTAATTCTTTTGAAACGATTTTCGCATCTTCAAAAAACATTTCATAGAAGTCACCTAGACGATAAAACAAAATACAGTCAGGGTACTCTTCTTTTGTTTTTAAATAATGCTGCATCATTGGTGATAATTCTGCCACTTTATATAATCCTCTCTAGTTTGGTTTATATTTTTTAATAATTGCTTCCGCTATTCGTACTCCATCCATTGCTGCAGAAGTAATACCGCCAGCATAGCCCGCACCTTCTCCACATGGATAAATTCCTTTTATCATACTTTCGTAATTTTCGTTTCTCAAAATACGAAGCGGTGATGAGGTTCTACTTTCTACGCCAGATAAAATAGCATCGGCTCTGTTAAATTCAGGGATAATGTGAGCAAAATGCTCCATTCCACCCATAAAACTCTCTTCCATATCTTTGGAAAATAATCCTCTTAAATTTGTAAACGAGGTCATTCCTTTGGTATTGGATGAAAAGTCTCCATAGCTGGTAGAATTTCTGTTTTCACAAAAATCCCCATAGAGTTGCTGTGGAATATTGCCTTTTGCAAGCGCGTAGGCTTTTTGTTCTAATTCTCTTTGGTATCGCATACCTGCTAAAGGATCTGTTCCACCAAAATCATCTGTATTTACTGAAATGATGATTGCACTGTTCGCGGTTGATGAATCTCTGTCAGAGTAACTCATGCCATTAACAACTAGCATCTCGTCTTCAGAAGAAGAATTTACAACGTAGCCACCAGGACACATACAAAACGAATATACACCTCTTCCATTTGGAAAATTTGAAGTAACTTTATATGGTGAAGCTGGCATATGTTGATTTTGTTTGCCATATAAGGCGTCGTTAATCATTTGCTGTGGATGTTCTACTCGAAAACCTACTGCAAAATTCTTTACTTCCATAGGTATCTGTAATTGATTTAACCTTTCAAATGTATCTCTAGCGCTATGACCAAGCGCTAAAATGACTACAGAAGTTTTAAATCGCTGATTATTACAAACAACCTCTTTGATTTCATGATTTTCAATCACAAAATCTTGAGCACAGGTTTCGAAATAAATTTTTGCACCTTTTTCTAAAATATACTCACGCATATTAAAAATTACATTACATAAAATATTGGTTCCAATATGAGGTTTATTTTCATATAATATCTGCTCTGGTGCGCCAAATCGCACAAAAGTTTCTAGTACAAACTGATTACGATTTGCTGGATCTTTTACAACGGTATTTAATTTACCATCCGAAAATGTGCCAGCACCACCTTCGCCGAACTGCACATTGGAGGATGTGTCTAAAACACCAGTTTTCCAAAAGTGTTCGACATCCTTTGTTCGCTCTTCTACCTTTTTACCTCGTTCAATAATATTTGGTCGATATCCAGCCTCTACTAAAGTATAAGCTGCAAACAAACCCGCAGGTCCTGCACCTATAATTAGTGGCGAGTAATCTAATTTTTGTTCTCCTTTTTCTGGTAAAACATAGGTTTTTGGCTTCACTATGGAAATGGAGGTGTTCTTTGCTTTTTTAACAATGACATCCTCTTTTTCACAGGACACCTGACAAGTATAAACCAGGAATAATTCTGGTTTTTTACGTGCATCTAAGGATTTTTTTACAATTTTATATGTAAACTTATGCTGTTCAGAAAGACGCAAGGTTTTTCTGATTTTGTTTTCTAAATCTATTTTAGAATGCTCATATGGCAATTTCAGCTGAGTAATTTGAATCATAATTACCTTTCTATTTTGAATTTGTAGAGATTAATTTCTGCAAATTGCCTTCCCTGCAACATATCCAGTTGCCCATGCAAAATGAAGGTTATAACCGCCACAAATACCATCTACGTCTAAGATTTCTCCCGTAAAATAAATATTCTTTGCAAATTTGGATTCTAAGCTATTTTTATCAATATCTGACACAGGTATTCCGCCAGTACAAACCTGTGCAAATTCAAAATCTCGATATTTCTGAACAGTAACACGAAGGTTTTGTATATAGTACGCGATTTCTACTAGTTCAATTTCAGAAATAGAAGATACAAATACAGAAGAATCGATATGAACCTTTTGCAAAATCATATCTGATAATTTTTGATTTAATAAGCCATTCAAAAGGGAATCTACTGTCTGACTTGCAAACAAAGACTTACGGTATGTTAATTCATCTAATAATTGTTTTTTGTCGAATTCTGGAAGTAAATTCAAGGCTATTTGTACGTTTGATTTTTCGTAAAGACCTTTTGAAAGATATCTGCTGATCTGAAAAACTGGAATTCCAGATAATCCATAGTCTGTAAATTGAATTTCGCCAGTATCCTCAGCAACAGAAGCTCCATTTATCCATGCGGTTACTGTTCCGTGTGCTCTTACACCAGAAGTTTTTTTGAAATTAATTCCTTTACAATAAAAACCACATAATGCTGGTAAAACTGGTTCAAATCTATGACCAAGTTTTTTGATTGTATCAAACAAATCTCCATTACTACCAAGTTTTGGAGCTGCTAATAAACCTGTGGCAATAATTAATTTTCTTCCAATAAACTTACCTTTGTTTGTGTTTAAACTTACCTGTGTGTCAGAAGAATCGATTGCACTTATAGTTGTTTCATAAGAAATCACTACATCTAAACGATTCAATTCAAATATTAGCGAATTTACAACAGATGCGGCTTGTTCACTATTTGGATAATAATATCCATTTTTGTTTTTTGAATAAATGCCGATGGAATGAAAAAAGTCAAGACAGTCTTGTACTGAAAAACGATCCAAAATACTTTGAATAAAATCTTTATCTCCACCGAAGCAATCTGTGTTCATGACTTCATTGGTGAAATTACATTTTCCATTCCCCGTCGCAAGGAGTTTTTTTCCTGCTTTATCAAGTTTTTCAATGATACACACTTTTTTATTTTCTCGTGCAGCTGTAATTGCGGCCATCATGCCGGATGCACCTGCGCCAACAACTAACAAATCAAAGTGTTTTGTCGTATTTTTGCCCATAAATCACCAACTTAAAATCATAATTAAATCAGTTTACATTTTATCATAGGAAAGGTAAAGATTCAACAAATATCAACTGGAATAACTCTCTAGAAAATCATATAATTCAGCCTCTGATTCAAAGTAAATTCCAGTTTCTAAATTTTGTCGGATTTCGTCTGGCAAAGTATAAGTTTCGATGCCTGTTTCCGCATAGATTCTTTGTGTTTTCGTTTCATATACAACTAATCTTCCATCTTCTTCTACAACATAAAATTTATATGTGATATATTCCTGACTAATTGTTATAGAATTTGTGTTATCCTCTGTTTGATTTTGTAAATCTCCAGTCTTTGGATTCATATCATTATTAAATTTGATATAAATAAATGTTAATAGCACAACAAAAATTGCTAAAAAAATAGAGATACTCATTTGACGTTTCATAATATCACCCCAAACAAGTATCTCCATATTATCTTTTTCTTATTCTTTTATTTTAATAGACGGAGTTTTTTTGCGACCTGAACTAACAAATGTCCTTTAGGGAATTTGCGAAGTTCCTCTTCTGTTAAGCCTTTTAATAATAATAAAACAACTGCATAGCTAATAACAGCGAAAAATATTGCTAATATGATGCTAATTAAATTACTCTTTGTAATCATATGAAACATAGAATATCCAGCATATGCAATGACTCCCATGACTCCAGAAGAGATAGCAGGTACCACAAAGGTTTTCGTAAATTCCTGTTTATATCCTACATGTTTTGACAATGCCCTTGAATTTAAAACACAAACAAGGAAAGCAAAAAATGCATTTGCGATGACTACGGCATAAATGTTTAAGCGGAAAAACAACATCAATACAACTAGTAAAACCAAATGTGCAACTAAAGAAATTGCGGCATTTTTTACAGGAATTTTCATTTGATCAATGCCTTGTAGTAAACCATTTGTCAAAGTTGATAATGAATAAAATACAACTGCAATTGCTCCAACCCACATCATTGTTGTTGCAACATCCAAAGAAGCGGTTGTTCCAGGGAACAATAATGTATAGATTGGTTTTGCTAATACAGCGAGGCCCACACAACATGGTGTTGCAATTACTGTAATAAAACGAATCGCTGCATTAATTTGTCTATTTACTGCTTTCTTGTCTCCTTCAGCAAAAGATGCAGATAGCGATGGAACACTCGATGCAGCCATGGCTGATGCAATAGAAATAGGTACATTGATTAAAACCTTATATTTTCCAGCGAAAACGCCCCACCATACATCAATCTGATCAGAGGTATAACCTTGCAAAGTTGCGATGTTTTTAAATAATCCCTGATCAATAATTCCACTAATATTATAAATAGTAGTACTAAACAAAACAGGAATAATGGTAATCAAAAGGATTTTCATTGTATATCCAAAAGAATCCACTTCAACGTTTCGTTCACGACGCATTTTCTTTTTGAAAACTCGCATATAGGCATAAAAAACTAATACCATAAAAATGAGCGCCGCAACAGAACCGATGTTAGTTCCAAGTGTTCCACCAGCAGCTCCATAAGCTGCAGCATATTTTTCAGGATTTCCTAAAACATTTCCAATTTTTGTACCATATTGGAACAATACATAAGCTGCCCATATACTAATAATTGCATTCACAATCTGTTCAATAATTTGTGAAATTGCACTTGGCATCATATTACCTAAGCCTTGGAAAAAGCCACGCAAAACGCCTAGAATTGCTACAACAACTAAAACAGGAGCCAATATTCTTAATGCAAATACACTTAATGGAGTCTGTAACATATTTGCAAAAAATTCTGCACCAAAATACACAATGAAACATACTGCTAGACCAGTTATAATAGCAAATAGTAACGCGCCTTTAAACACTTGGTATGCTTGTCTTCTTTGTCCTTTTGCAACTCTGGCTGATACCAGTTTAGAAACTGCTAATGGCAAACTATAAGAAGATATAATCAGCATAATGTTATACACTTCATATGCACAACTATAATAGTTATTCCCTGTATCTCCAATAATTTCCGTCATAGGAAGTCGATATAAAAGACCTATAATTCGGCTTATAATTGAAGCAGCAGCTAATATTGAACCTTGAACTAAAAAATTTGAATCTTTTTTTGATGATCCCATAATATATTTCCTTTTATCTTAAAATGTTCATCTGATTAAGGATGTCTCTTTGTTTTTCTTCCATTATTTTTGCCTCATCTTCTTCCATGTGATCATATCCAAACAGATGAAGCATGCTATGTGCAATTAAAAAAGCATATTCTCGTTCTTCACTATGCCCATAACTTTCCGCCTGCTCATACACCTTATCAACAGAAATGACAATATCTCCAAGTAAAGCTTCGCCTGTATCAGGGTTAAAATCATCGCTATTCTCATCATCTAAAAATGAAAAATCACCTGGAATTTCATAGTCTAGCATCGGAAATGATAATACGTCAGTAGGACGATCGATTTCTCGAAACTCTTTATTGATAGCGTGGATACCATCATTATCCGTAAGGGTAAGATTCACTTCGGCCTCATAAGGAAAACTGACATAATCCAAACAAAAATTCACAACTTGTTCAGCTAACTCCAAATAATTAAAACTAAATTTAACTTCTACCTCTTCTTCGAAATTAAAACTCATGAAAGCATCTCCTCTTTTGCTAACCATTCACGTATTTTGATAAATGCATTAATACTTAAACCAGATTCATCGTACATACCAGCTGTAGAAAAATCATTTAAAGTCTGATAAATCAACACTTCTCGATTCCACTGGCTTGTCCCAACTTCTTTTTCTAATAATTCTAATTTTATCAATAAACCATCAATAATATGAACTAATGCTGATTCTGGAGTAGATGGCAGTTTTTCTTCTCCGTTGTATTCACTTAGAATCTGAATTAATTCTTCTGGAAAACATAGCTCTTTTGCTTTTTGAATACCACTTTCAACTGCGGAATTCCCTTCCCAACGTCCAAGACGATAATAAAAACCAGCTGCTCTAACCAGTTCTGCATTAAAATTCAGTTTTTTAGCATATAGATATGCGATTTCTGATACTTTTTTAGCATGTCGGTATTCAGAAACAGAATATGCTCGAACTTCACGTACCTGTACATAGTCATATTCCAAAATATGATCATAAAAGTGTACGATTTCATCTTCGGTTACTTCTTTTTCTTTTGGATAAAAAGCAATGGAATAAATTGCAGTAATTAATCCATTAAAGACACAGATAAGTAAGTTAGTTAAATCTATTTCCTCATTTGCTAAATAATAAAAGAGATTAGGAAACAGTATACAAACAAAAACAAAAATTATTCCGATATTCAATCGATAACTTTGATTTTTTAATGCTTTTGCCAATACGCCAGCAATAATTACCATAATAATATATGCTAAAAGCTCATTATAATTAGTACCTGTCGTCATTGTTAATAAGACATTTATAAATAAACCAATTGTAATTCCCAAAGTTTCATTACCAAATGCTGACATAATAAGAGGCAATAATAGTACTGGACGGAAAAAAGCTGGCATAAATGATATTACAACCATTAAAATACAGCAAATTAAAAATCCTTTTGCTACCCTTCCGTAGGTTGTTTGAATATTATTTCCTATCATCTTTCGGTTTCGTTCGTATTTCAACTCAAAAACAATAATAGGCATAAATCCCAGAATAACAAATAAAATGCAAATTGTTTTATCAATTTCAATACGATTTATATAGCAAAGTATACCTGAAGCAGCTACAGCTGAAAGTAACATTCCTAGAATAGGAAGTACACGGTATACGCTTATTTTCTCTTCTTTCATCGTTTCTCCTGTTTTGACTTTTTATTTCCTGAGTGTTTCTTTTCATACACATCATAAGCCTGAACAATTCTCTGTACCAACGGATGGCGTACAACGTCGTTACTTGTTAAGCGACAAATACCAATCTCGTCAATATCTTTTAGTACTTTTAATGCCACATCCAATCCAGATGTCGCTCCAGGGGCAAGGTCTTTTTGCGTAGCATCTCCAGTAATAACAACCTTAGAGCCAAAACCAATTCGTGTTAAAAACATTTTCATCTGTGCAGGCGTTGTATTCTGCGCCTCATCAAGAATAATAAATGCATTATCTAAGGTTCTACCACGCATATATGCTAATGGAGCAACTTCAATTAAACCTTTTTCCATGTTTTTTTGAAAACTTTCTGCCCCCATAATCTGATATAAAGCGTCATATAATGGTCTAAGATATGGATCTACTTTACTTTGCAAATCACCAGGTAAAAATCCAAGTTTTTCACCTGCTTCTATTGCAGGTCTGGTTAAAATGATACGACCAACCTCTTCGTTTTTGAATGCAGTAATGGCCATTGCCATTGCAAGATATGTTTTTCCCGTTCCTGCTGGTCCCATGCCAAAGACAATCATTTTTTTGCGAATTGCATCTACATATTCTTTTTGTCCCATGGTTTTGGGTTTGATGGGCTTTCCATTCGTAGTATGACAAATTAAGTCACGATCCAAATCTACCATGGAATTTCCTTGATGTTCCATGATAAGAGCTAAACCATAGTTCACATTTTGCGTGGTAATTACATTACCGCGTTCTGCCAAATCATTTAACTGTGTAAATAATTCTACAGCATCAGATATGTTCTGCTCGTTTCCAATGATTTTTAAATAATCATCTCTGGCTATTACCGTGACACCAAGCGTACGCTCAATTTTCTTGATATGAACATCAAATTCCCCAAAAATATTTGTGATATTTTTAGATGGGATCTGAATCATTTTTTCACTCAAGCTCATACTCTAACTTTTCCTCCGCAGGTATGTTTATACCAATTTGTTCTCGGACTAGGATTTTTCCGATAAACATAATATTTTTCTCATTCTTATCTATCATAACATTTTTCTCTAGAATTATAACCCCATTTTCTTCTAAATTTTCAATATAATGGGATATTTTTTGATTTGCTATAAACAATAGCATTTCATCTGTATATGATCCTGCCATTTTCAATGACAAAATTTCCATTTCAGATACTGTATCAACAAACGTATAGACAACATCTCCATAAATTAATGCATCTGCTCGTAATCTTCGGATCTCCTTTACTTCGCCTGAATCATCAAACACTTCATATTGTCCCAACACCAGTACATCTCCTTTTTTTACGTGCTTTCCAACATTCACCATGGATGTTCCAGAACGTGTAATTATGGAATGTATGTATGCATCTTTATCTGCCACTAAATCATATTGAGAATATTCTGTTGTTGTATTATTTTCATACTCATTATAAAGAGATTCTTTTACTTCTATACATAATTTTGTGTGATCAACATATACTGTTACCCACCCTAATTCTACATACTCCTGACGAAGTAAATATTCGATATAGGTACAATCAATGTACTCACTCTTTTTCCCTGTTGTGACATTCTGTTCTGCTAAAAAATCCAGCATTTCATTAGTGGAAATCTTTGAATTTCCACTAATTTCGATACTCCATATGAAGTTCAAACTATAAATAGAAATACATATTAATAAAAAACCAAGCACAAACATCCACTTTAACCTTGGATGTTTATTGCACCAAAATGGAAACCCTTTTCTTGAAACAATCCATAATTTTGTATGCGTTTTCTTTAAATAAGGTTTTAAAAGGAAAAAATCACGCAAGCGTATATGTGCTCTGAATTCGTTTTCAAGCTCATGTGAAATTCGCCATAAGTGTATACCATTTTTAGAACAAAGATTAAAAAAACGATTTACCTGATGTCCTTTTAAACAAATACAAACATAACCACAAAACCATTGCCATAAATGTCTCATACTAAATAAATTTTATCGAATGAATATACCCTTTTATGGTTAGTTCATCCCTTGAATAAGATTCAATGCACAAGGATTTACCATTTATTTGAAGTTGATACTCTTTTGCAAGAATAATCATTTCTTCTTGGCCGTAAGATAAAATCCCTCGATGATTTGATATATATAGTTCTCGGTTACCAGATAGGGTTAAAGATGGTAAGCCTTGAAAAATATCTTGTGGTAAATCCAAAGTATCAATTATTTTGTTTGCGGTTTGCTTGCGACGTTCATTCATATTAAACTATATGAATAACAACAGTTATTTATGATATGGTTCATTATGCATGATACGATATGCTCGGTAAATTTGTTCTAATAAAATGACTCGCATTAACTGATGAGGAAAGGTCATTTTTGAGAAGCTAAGTTTATAATCAGCCTTTTTCACCACTTCGTCTGAGAGACCTAGCGAACCACCGATAATAAAACATATATGACTCGTTCCCTGTACGCCAAGCTTTTCTATTTTTTCTGATAATTCTTCGGAATCTAATTGTTTACCATCAATACAAAGACAGACCACATAAGCATCTTCTTTGATATATTTTAATAAACGATTGCCTTCTTTTTCTTTTACAATAGAAATTTCTGTATCAGATGCATCTTCTGTCGTTTTTTCATCTGCCACCTCTATTATTTCAAGTTTACAATAACGTCCTAATCTTTTGGAAAATTCATCAATAGCATCTCTATAAAATTTTTCTTTTACTTTCCCTACGCAAATAATAGATATTTTCATAAATACAAATTTTATTTAAGAAAAGCGGGTCGTTAAACCCGCTTCTTTTATTCCTCAACAATATATTCAAATACGCCTCTGTAAATACTACTTTTTAAGCCGGTTTCATTATCGATTATAATTACAGAAAGTACATTATAGCCTTCTGGAATTGTAATTGGTGATACATATACACTTGAAGATTCATTTGGCTCACTTCTATCCCAGGTATAATATGCGGTACAACCTTCTGGAACAGTAATATATATTTTTGTTGGGATTTCAAATGTTCCACCATCAGGAGTAACTACTGGATCAGCAGGTGCTGAATAATTAATAACATAAGTTTCCGTTATTACCTCACTATATACGCCTAAGGAATTTTTGGTAACAACCTTTAATGTGTGCATACCTGCTCCAGAAATTTCAACCTTACCTGTATATAAAATCCCATTTGTTTTAGGATTTGTTCCATCTAATGTATAATATATTTCCAACCCTTTTTTAGAAGTAATGTTTAAAACAATTTTTTCAGAATATGTGCCACCTTCTTTGCTTAAGGTTGGAGCTGCAACGATATAATCAGAAAAAAGATTTAAAATTTTTGTATCTTTTACAGCATTCTCTTTTAATTCGATAATTGCATTAAGATTGTCATCTTCCTCATATATATCAATCAGCATTTCATATGCATCTGTACATAACGGGTCTATAACTATCGCTTTTTCTAAAAGAGTAATTGCTTCTTCTGTATTTCCTTTTTTTATATATAGATCTGCTAATTCTAATCGTACTGCAGTATCTTCTGGTTCTAAATCAAGAGCCTTAAGGTAATACTTTTCAGCAGAATCCATATCTCCTTTAAACATAGCACTATCTGCCTGCTTCATTTGATAGTCATAAGAGTTACTTTTATTATTATCATTTATAACCTTAGCAACAACACCTAAAATAATAAGAAGAATACATGAAATAACAATAATAAGAATTGTCATCTTCGTTTTCCTTTTTTTTGCTTCTTCGAGAGCAAGCTTTTCTTCTCTTGCTTTTTTCTCTTTTTGTTCTTTTAAAAGAACTTTGTTGTTTTGGGACTCAATATCTTTTGCACCTTCAATGATTACATTGATATTCTCTTCGTCATAAATGCTATAGTCCGGAACCATCTGTAAAGATTTACCACAATATGGACAAATATTAAATTCTGATTTAATTTCAGCTCCACAATTAATACACTTCATTCTTTACACCTTTATGAATAATATTTCATTGCCTCTAAACAATTCTTCATTAACATACAAATTGTCATTGGACCAACACCGCCTGGGACTGGTGTGATTGCAGAACAAACAGGTTCTACATCTTTAAAATCCACATCACCACATAATTTATTGTTTTCATCTCTATGAATTCCAACATCAATTACGACTGCGCCTTCTTTGACATAATCTTTGGTAACAAACAGTGGCTTACCAACTGCTACGATTAAAATATCTGCTTGTCTACAAATTTCCTTTAAATTTTCTGTCTTTGAATGACAAATGGTAACGGTAGCATTTTCTCGAAGCATTAAAAGGGCCATAGGTTTACCAACAATATTGCTTCTACCAATTACTACACAATGTTTACCTTCTATCTGCACGTTAGAACGTTTTAAAAGCTCGATAATACCTGCTGGAGTACAGGAAACAAATCCAAATTCACCAATCACTAGTGAACCGACACTCTGTGGATGAAAACCATCCACGTCTTTCTTTGGTGAAATACGATTTAAAACTTTCTTCTCATCAATATGACGAGGCAAAGGTAACTGGCATAAAATGCCATGTACCTTTTCGTCGTCATTTAATTTGTCAATCACGGCTATCAATTCATCTTCCGTTGTATCTTCTGGAAGTTCATATGAAATCGAATCAATACCAATATATTCGCATGCTTTCTTTTTATTTGACACATAAACAGATGATGCAGGATCATTTCCTACCTGTATTACCGCTAAACAACAAGATTTACCTGCTTTTTTTAATTCAGCTACTTCTAATTTCATCTCATCTTTTATAGTTTGAGCAATTTCTTTGCCATTTATAATCTGTGCCATATAAAAACTCCTTTAAATTTAGAATAATCCAGTGATTACCCCTTCTTCATTTACATCAATTTCAAATGCTGCTGGTTTCTTTGGTAAACCTGGCATTGTCATAATAGAACCATTGATTGCTACCACAAAACCTGCTCCTGCTGATACGTATACTTCACGAACATTGATTGTGAATCCGCTTGGACGGCCAAGTTTTGTTGCGTCATCTGATAATGAATACTGTGTTTTAGCCATACAAACAGGAAGGTCACCCATGCCAAGTTCTGTGATACGTTTTAACTCTTTTTCAGCAGCGGCTGAATATGTAACACCATCTGCACCATAAATTTCACGAGCTACAGTTTCGATTTTTTCTTTCAAAGAAAGCGAATCATCATATAAAACTTTAAATTTGCTTTCTTTTGTTTCTAAAGTTTCAAGAACTTTTTCTGCTAAAGCTACTCCGCCTTCGCCACCTTTTTCCCAAACTTCAGATAATGCGAATTCACAACCTCTTTCACGACAGAAGTTTTCAACAAAGTCTGTTTCTGCTTTTGTATCACTTACAAAAGAGTTAAGTGTAACAACAACTGGTACACCGTATTTCTGTAAGTTTTCGATATGTTTTTCAAGGTTTACAATACCTTTTTTAAGGGCTTCTAAATTTTCTGTGTTAAGGTCTGCCTTTGCAACACCACCATTATATTTAAGAGCTCTAATTGTAGCTACTAATACAACTGCATCTGGAGAAAGTCCTGCTTTACGACACTTAATATCAAAGAATTTTTCTGCACCAAGGTCTGCACCAAAGCCAGCTTCTGTAATAACATAATCCGCAAGTTTCAACGCTGTTTTAGTTGCTCTTACAGAGTTACATCCATGCGCAATATTTGCAAATGGTCCACCATGTACAATTGCTGGTGTATGTTCTAAAGTCTGTATTAAATTTGGTTTTAATGCATCTTTTAATAAAGCCGCCATAGAACCAACTGCATTTAAATCTGCAGCTGTTACAGGTTTGCCATCAAATGTATAAGCTACGATGATCTTGCCAAGACGAACTTTAAGGTCTGCCATATCATCTGCTAAACAAAGAATAGCCATGATTTCAGATGCAACGGTAATAACAAAATGATCTTCACGAACCATACCATCCATTTTATTACCGAGACCAACTACTACATTTCGTAAAACGCGATCATTCATATCAAGACATCTTTTCCAAACAATCTGTCTTGGGTCGATGCCAAGTTCATTTCCTTGCTGAATATGATTATCTAATAATGCTGCAAGTAAGTTGTTTGCAGATGTGATAGCATGAAAATCGCCAGTAAAATGAAGATTTAAGTCTTCCATTGGTACAACCTGAGCATATCCACCACCAGCAGCTCCACCTTTTACACCAAAGCATGGTCCAAGTGATGGTTCACGAAGCGCAATAAGAGCTTTTTTTCCTAATTTTCCAAAAGCCTGTCCAAGTCCAACACTTGTTGTTGTTTTTCCTTCTCCTGCAGGCGTTGGATTTATAGCAGTTACAAGAATTAATTTTCCATTTGGATTATTTTTTGTTCTCTCCATTAATTCATCAGATAATTTTGCTTTGTATTTTCCGTATAACTCCAAATCATCTTCCTGAATACCAATGGACTCTGCTACTTCTTTGATTGGAAGCATTTTTGCTTCCTGAGCAATCTGAATATCTGTTTTCATGGTTTTCCTCCATTATTTTTATCATACATATTAATTGTACACGTTTAGTAATTTTCGTCAACAAATACCTGGAATTCTTCAGGGGTCATAAGTACTTTTCTAGGTTTTGTCCCCTCTTCAGGACCTACAATACCTGCCTCCTCAAGTTGATCCATGATACGCGCTGCTCTATTAAATCCGACCTTCAAATATCGTTGCAACATGCCGATAGAGGCTTTTTCCTTATCAATAATAATTTTTGCAGCTTCCATGAAGTAGGAATCTCTACTATCTCCGCCAGCGTCCATATCTGAAATGGATACAGAATTATTTGATGCGTTTTCCATGTTTTCTAATTTTTGTTGAACATCTGCGCTGTAATTGGCTGCACCATTATTTTCAGTAATAAATCGAACGACATCTGCAACTTCTTTATCCGAAACAAATGCACCTTGTACACGAATTGGTTTTGGAACACCTTGTGGATTAAAGAGCATATCGCCTTTACCTAAAAGTTTTTCTGCACCATTCATATCAAGAATTGTACGCGAGTCAACTCCTGATGTAACAGCAAACGCAATACGGCTAGGCATATTTGCTTTGATTAAACCTGTAATTACGTTTACAGATGGTCTTTGTGTAGCGATAATCAAATGAATACCGCAGGCACGTGCTAATTGCGCTAAACGACAAATCGCTTCTTCCACATCATTGGATGCTACCATCATTAAATCTGCTAATTCATCAACAATGATGACAATTTGTGGCATTTTCTTTGGTCTTTCCTGACCTTCAGGAACCTTAATAGAATCTACCCTGGAATTATAACCGTGAATATCTCTAACTCCAATTTCTGCAAATTTCTGATAGCGTTCTGTCATTTCTGCTACTGCCCAATGAAGTGCACCAGCAGCTTTCTTTGGATCCGTTACAACAGGAATCATCAAATGTGGAATACCGTTATATACGCTAAGTTCTACTACCTTAGGGTCAATCATAATCAATTTGACATCCTTTGGATCTGCTTTGTATAAGATACTCATAATAATAGTATTAATACAAACCGATTTACCAGAACCAGTAGCACCTGCAATGAGCATATGTGGCATCTTTGCAATATCAGCCACCTTTGTCTGTCCCGAAATATCCTTACCAACTGCAAATGTAATTTTAGACTGAGAGTTTTTAAACTCTGTTGATTCCAAAAGATCTCTAAATGAAACGGTAACGTTTTCCTTATTTGGAACCTCGATACCAACCGCTGCTTTTCCTGGGATAGGTGCTTCAATTCGAATATCTGAAGCAGCAAGGTTTAGTTTGATATCATCTGCTAAATTTACGATTTTACTTACTTTTACACCCATTTCAGGCTGAATTTCATATCGTGTAACCGATGGACCACAACTAATATCTGTTACTGTAACATTTACTCCAAAGGTTTTAAGTGTCTGCTCTAATTTTAATGCTGTTTCTTTTAGTTGAGCCTGTGTATTGCCTGCGCGTCTGTTATCACCAGGTTTTAAAAGTGTTAATGGCGGATATACATATGGTTTCTCTTTTTCCGCCTGCTCTGCAATGATTTCATTTGCAACATTATCGACGGCTTTTTCAATTTCTTCAATACTGGATTTTGTTCTTCGTGCAGGTTTTTGTTCTACAGTAGGTTCCGGTTGTACATCATCAGAAATAAAGTCGCCCACAATATTTGGCTCAGAACGTAGTTTTGTCTTTCGTTCATCACGAATATTTGGCAGTTCTAACTGCTCGCTATGTAATTCTCCCATTTCATCCGAAAATGGAAGATCATTTTTATCTATAATCTTTGTATCCGTAGATACTCCAGAAACTTTATTATCAATACGACGACTTTTCTCTTCTTCTCTCACGCGTCGATATTCCTGATATCGTTCATTACCTTCTTTTGCAGTTTCATATACTTTTTGTCCACTGTCTTTAAAGCCTTGCATTGCTGATTTTCCAGTAATGAGAACAAGACATACAATAAGACCAATAACGTTAATGATATATGTGCCTACAATCCCGAACGCCTGACTTAAGAAATAAGCAAGACATCCGCCAATAAATCCACCGCTAAATCTATTATCCATGCTATATTGGAAGGATTCAATCGGTGTCATAACCGTTTCACCAGATGTAATCAATGAAACAAACATACATAAAAATGCAGCAAACAAACATCCTGCGATTAATTTTACAATTGCAAAGATATTATCTTTGTTAGAAATTGCAAAAAAACTACCTACAATTAAAATAACAGGGAAAATATATGCTATTACGCCAAATACACCGAAAAGAAATGAGCTAACTGCGTTTCCAACTACACCGCCTACACCAAAGTTGCTAATAAACAACAATGCCGATACAGCGATTATCACCCATAGTGTAATCTCCACGCGAAACTCTTCCGCTTTTCTAATCTCTTCTGCCTTTGCTTTATTAGATTTTCGTTTTGTAGAAGAAGTTCTTCTTTTTGTTGCCATGAAACAACCTCCATAATTTTAGGCATAGTTTACCAAGTATTATTACTATACCACATTTGGTTTAAAATGTCATTATAAAGCAACAAAAAACACTAGATTTAGATTATTTGTTAATTAATTCTTTTAATTTACGAAAAGCTTCAGCAATTCCACCAATTTCATTGATTAATCCAACCTCTACAGCCTCATTTCCAACGAGGATAGTTCCTACATCTTTTGTTAACATTTGTGTATTCATCATAAGTTCTTCTATTTTTTCATAGGTTGCATCACAGTGACTGGTAATAAAATGGATAATTCGATCCTGCATTCGTTTAAAATAATCATATGTTGCTGGCGCACCTATCACGGTTCCACTCATGCGAACTGGGTGAATTACCATGGTTCCACTAGGAACAATCATAGAATAATTTGTTGAAACTGCTAATGGTACACCAATAGAATGACTTCCACCTAAAACAAGGGAAACCGTTGGTTTGCTTAAAGATGCCACCATCTCTGCTATCGCCAGACCACTTTCTACATCTCCGCCTACTGTGTTAATTAAGAGTAGGACTCCATCAATTTTTTTATCGTCTTCTATTTCTGCTAATTTTGGTAAAACATGTTCATATTTTGTGGTTTTCGAATTGGATGGCAAGCATTCGTGTCCCTCGATTTCTCCAATAATTGAAATTAAATAAATTGTAACATCATCATCTTCAATAATACTTTGCCCATACTCACTTATATCATCGCTTACTATGGATTTATTTTCGTTATTATTTCCTTGCTCTCCCATTTAAACACCTCTCTAAATAAAAAATACGGATACCATTAAGGTATCCGTATTATTATTTGTTTTAATATAATTTTTATTCTCCAAGAAGGAAGTTATATAATCCTTCGTAACGGAATTTTGAAGCATTCCATGAGAAGTCTTTTGTAATACCACGATCAACCATCTGATTCCACTGACGTTTCTTGTCATAGTAAATATGTTTTGCGTAGTTAATTACATAAAGCATATCGTCTGCATTATATGCAGAGAATGAGAAACCATCACCTGTGTTTTCAAATTCGTTGAATGGAATAACGGTATCTTTTAAGCCACCTGTTTCACGTACAATTGGAACTGTACCATGACGGAATGAAATCAACTGTGTAAGTCCACATGGCTCAAATCTAGATGGCATCAAGAACGCATCTGCAGCTGCATAAAGCTTACGAGCCAAATCGTCATTATAGCAAATATTTGCTGATACACGATCAGGATATTTCCATGCATAATGACGGAACATGTTTTCATATTGAGGTTCTCCAGTACCGATAATTACAAACTGTGTATGTTCGTCTACAATGCCTTCCATTACATGATTAATAAGGTCAAGCCCCTTCTGATCTGTTAAACGAGAAACAAGACCAATCATGAATTTCTTTTTATCTACTGCTAGACCTAAATCCTGCTGTAATCTTTCTTTGTTTAATAATTTTTTCTTACGCCAGTTTTCAGCATCAAAGTTTACATAGAGTTTCTCATCTGTTGCTGGATTGTAGTTTGTATAATCAATACCATTTACAATACCCTGCATATCAAAATGACGTGCAGATAAAAGCCCATCTAAACCTTCCCCATATTCCTGTGTCTGAATTTCATAAGCATATGTATCACTAACTGTTGTAATGTAATCTGCATATACAAGACCACCCTTTAACATATTAGCATCTTTTTTAAATTCCAATTTATCTGGTGTAAACAAATCTTTTGAGAATCCTGTAAGTCCCTGCATAGTCTTAACATCCCAAACGCCCTGGAATTTTAAGTTGTGGATTGTCATGATTGTCTTAATTCCCCAGAAGAACATATCTCCCTGGAATTCATTCTTTAAGTATACTGGAATATAGCCGGTTTGCCAGTCATGACAGTGAATAATATCAGGTCTAAATCCAACAAGTGGAAGCATTGACAATACAGCTTTATCGAAGAATACGAATTTTTCAATATCCGTAAGGAAATCACCACTATATGGCTTATCTCCGCTGAAATATTCCTGGTTATCAATAAAGTAATATGTAACACCTTCAAATTCATACTGAAGTACACCTACATACTTGTTTTGGATGTAGCTACCTGCATTCATATAAAAATGAGTTACATACTGCATTTGATTACGGAAATATTCTGGAATACAACTATAGTTTGGAATAACTACACGTACATCCCAATTTTCTTTGTCAAATTCTTTTGGTAAAGCGCCACATACGTCTGCAAGACCACCTGTTTTAATAAAAGGTACACATTCAGATGCTGCAAAAAGGATTCTTTTCATATTTACCCCCTCATAAATTAAAAATTATTTTTACTCTTCCCAGTTATGATATACTTCCTGAACATCGTCATCATCATCAAGAAGATCTAAAATCTTGTTAATGTTTTTTAAATCTGTTT
>CAZVOY010000017.1:0-19003 GCA_964628865.1 uncultured Lachnobacterium sp.
GGAAGATTTCATTCATACCTTCACCAATAGATACAGCTACAAATCCCATTTCTTTACGTGGCACTTCTGTTTTTGCTTCTGCAGCTGCCAAACTCTGTTCTTCTGCTAATTTTTCAGCATCTTTGATGAGTTTTTCCTGATGTTCTTCACGCATATTATCAATCTTAATCTTGCTAAGAGAACCATAGGTAAGAGCTCTCTGAAGTGCAAGACCAGGATCATTTGTATGTACGTGAGTCTTTGTAATCTCATCGTCCGCTACAACTACGATTGAATCACCGATAGATTCAAGAAATGCCTTAAATTCTAATTCTTCTCTATCAGACATTGGTTTATTTAATACAATAATAAACTCTGTACAATATCCGAATTTAATTTCAGCTTCTGTTTCTGCAGAAATCTTAACAAATCCACTACCACCTGTAGGAGCTTCAATTGTATAATCTACTTCTTTACCAAGCATGAGGTCCTGTGCACCTTTTAATACCTGCATAAGACCCTGTCCACCTGAGTCAACTACGCCTGCCTGCTTTAATACAGGAAGCATTTCAGGTGTCTGGCTAAGAACATAATCTGCATGTTTAATTACTTCATCACAGAAATATACCAAATCATCTGTTTCATCTACTAATTCTAATGCTTTGTCAGCCGCACCTTTTGCCACAGTAAGGATTGTACCTTCCTTTGGTTTCATAACTGCTTTGTAAGCTGTTTCAACAGCTTTCTGCATAGCATCACAAAGTACGCAAACATCGATTTCATCGTATTCGCGTACAACTTTACAGAAACCTCTAAATAACTGAGAAAGGATAACACCTGAGTTACCTCTAGCACCACGAAGTGAACCAGAAGAGATAGCCTTTGCAAGAACTTTCATCTCTGGATTTTCGCCAAGTGCACTAACTTCTCTAGCCGCTGACATGATAGTCATGGTCATGTTTGTACCTGTATCACCATCTGGAACTGGGAATACATTTAATTCGTTAATCCATTCTTTTTTAGCATCAAGGTTCTTTGCTCCTGCAAGGAACATTTTTGCTAACATTGCTGAGTTAATACTAGTAATCTGCACGACGAAATCCTCCTTAGTCAATTACTCGCACGCCTTCAACGTGGATGTTGATTTTATCAATCTTCATACCTGTAAACTGTTCTACTTTGTATCTTACTGTTTCAATTAAGTTATCTGAAACAGTCATAATAGCTACTCCATATGCAATAATCACATGGAAATCAATGATAATTTCATTATTGCCATTCACAACAACTTCAATACCATGTGTGATATGTTCTTTCTTCAATAATTTTACAAGTCCATCTTTTACATTGACAGCAGCCATACCTACAATACCGAAGCATTCTACCGCAACAGAACCTGCATATGTTGCAATTACATTTTCATCAATTAAAACTGTACCATACTGGTTTTCCATTTGGCCTTTCATAAAAGTACCTCCATAATATTTATGACATAGTTAATTCTTATTATACCTATTTTTTACAAAAAAGCAAATATTCTATTTAAATTCATAAAAAATTTACATTTTTTCCTTGCATTATAGTTTTCAATCTGTTAGAATATCCATGTTGTGAGCTCAGAAAGCTATTTGAGCTTAGTGAATTTGCAAGGAGGTGCAATTGGTATGGCAAAATGTGCAGTATGTGAAAAAGGCGTTCATTTCGGTATCGCTGTTAGTCACTCTCATAGAAGATCAAACAAGATTTGGAAATCAAACATTAAAAAAGTTAATTGTAAAGTAAACGGAGTACCACAGAAATTATATGTATGTACTTCATGCTTACGTTCAGGCCGTGTTGAACGTGCTTAATTAAAAAAATTAAGACCTGTCATTTGACAGGTCTTTTTTATTTCTTAAATTTCATCTTCTGCAACAGCATTTGCATTGTCTTTCATTGGCACAAAACGATCTAATAAATCTGGCACCATATCCAAAACTTTAGTAATTGCATCCTGATTTTTAATATTTACAAGTCTGGTAGAACCATTTGAAATAATAAGAACGGCACTTGGTGTAATTTTTCCACCTAAACCACCCGCTCCATTATTCTTGTTATTTTCTGTCATAGCTCCAGCAGCTACACCAAAAGACACATCTGCTAATGGGATAATGATTGTATCCCCAACCTGTGTTGGCTCTCCAATAACCGTCTTTGTTGAAATAAAACTATCCATTCCTTTAAATAATGATTCTACTGTTGTATTTAATTTATCCATCTATTTTTTCCTCCTGAACAGATTCTCTTTTTACTAACTTTATAAATTGATTGATTATAGTATACAATCTCATGCACTTCTTATCAAATAGAATTCGTAAAACAATTCCAAGCAGCTGGTATCCAAACACTCTGCCTTTTCCCCAGAACGTTCCTTTAAAATATGCGTCATCCGACTCAAAATCTGGTAAAAGAGACCAATCTTTTTGATACATAACTGGAAACATTGCCAATACACCAAATAATTGTCCTGTGGTATCAGGTGAACCAGTCGAAAAAATGGCATCTACCTTAGATTTTTTCGGAAGTAATATCTTAATCAAATATAAAACTTCGTTTTTTAAATGAACAACTGCTTCCTGGTTCATTTCATCCGTAAGCATTTTCTTTACTTTTGGATAAATTTCTTTTATACGTTCTATCATTCCCTTTATTTTAGAAATGATACTTTCTGTTTGGGTTTCCTTTGTTTGAACTGACTTTTCCTTCTCTTCTCCATCCTCTTCTCGTGACGTTAAATCATAGGAAAAAGTGAATCGCTTCCAAAGAATTCCAACTTCCGCATAAATCAGATCATCTCCATAAGAAACACGCGCGCGGAAAAGCCGTAAGAACCAACTAGCCTTTGCTTTTGCCCATTTCTCTTCCAAACATTCTCCATCTATTTCATATCGAATTGGCAAAAACAGAACAAGCATTACCGCCAAGAATGTAACAAGAACCACTATCAAGAAAATCCAACCAATAATCTGTAAAATAGAAAGAACTACATTCATGCTTGTCCCTCCCATTTTGGATTTAAAAAGATACGTACATCTGCGCTACCTGTCTTTTCTATGGATTCCTCTACAATATACTGCACCAATCCAATCGCTTCTTTTTTTCCACTGGCTAAACCCACCACACGCAGATTTTTTTTGGGATATTTTTCCTGTAAAGCTTCCCATTGAGGAATAAGGTCTAACATATTCTCTGGATTTGATGCCATGGCAATCAAATATAGGTTCGGTACAATTTGGTTATTATTCATTTTTTCAATAATTTGATTTACTTTAGGAGCTATTGTTTCTCCCAAGTACAAATCTTTAACAAAAACCATTGATGATAACCTCATTGAAAAATAAGCCACTATATAAAGTGGCTTATTTCGTAATTTTAATAATACTTATGAGTCCCCCAAAGGTTACTCTTTTTCAGATCCAGATACTCATTATATGCTTTCTCTAAAATCTGTTTCTCATTGGTGAATTTTAACAAGTGATATGCTTCATGATATTTATAGAAACCCGAATCTACAAAGAATTCTTCTTTCTGTGGTTTACTATAATAACTTTCGCCCATCATCAAATACCAATGAACCTCTTTCTCGACGGTATCTTCTGGTACAGTAAAGGTATACTGGCTTTTTCCTATGTATTGGATAATTGTTGCATCAGCACCGGTCTCTTCTTTCACTTCTCGGATTGCTGTATCCTTATACTCCTCACCAGGTTCGACGGTTCCTTTTGGAAGAACCCATCCTTCGTATTTGTTCTTATAATTTTTATATAAGAGCAAAATCTTACCACGATAAATAACTACACCGCCACAACTCGTTGCCTCGATCATTGCAATACCTCCTACGTGTTGGTGTCTCAAAAACTATACTCAGTATACCCCTTTTTTTTCATATATGCAACATTTCTAGTTACTGAAATATAAATCAAAGATTTTTTCTGCAATAGGAACGGCATATGTGCTTCCATTTCCTGAATCTTCTACAACGACTGCAATAGCGATTTCTTTTCCATTTGCTTCTGCATATCCTACAAACCATGCATTTGTCTGTTCCAAGTCACTGGTAGTCTGCGCTGTACCTGTTTTTCCATAGGCTGTATAGGTATCTTTCGAAAGCCGTGAAGCTGTACCTTCTTCCACCGTTGCTCGCATAAATTCAGATAAAACACTTACCTGTTCTTCCGTAAAAAGCGTGGTGTATACTTTTGATTTTGTTTCTTCTACAAGTACTCCATTATAATTTTCTACATACTCCACTAGTTGTGGACGCATCACAACTCCGTCATTGCAAACTGCACTTGCAAGCATCGCCATATGCAACGGTGAAACCAAAGTTTTTCCCTGTCCTATCGCTGTATCCATTTTCAAAGCATCTGTATCATCTTCTGTAATAGAAAAACTGCTTATAGAGGATTCAAAGGCTATCGGAAGTTCCTGATTAAACAACATTGCATCACAAATAGTTTGGAAAATCTCTTCATCAATTGCTTCCATCATATATGCATAAGAACAATTACATGATTTTGCAAAAGATGCTTTTAAATCTACTACACCATGACTCTTATTAGATGCACAATGTATGGTCTTATCTCCAATGGTTATTTCTCCTGTACATTCATAAGTATAATCCTTATATGTTTCTGGATTACTTTCTACATATGACAATGTGGTCAAAATTTTAAATACAGAACCTGGTGTATATTGACCTTGCGTCGCACGATTGTATAGTCCTGAACCTTCTTGTAAACCTTCCCAATCTTTATCAATGGAATTAGGATTAAAATCTGGTTTTGAAACCATAGCTAATATTTTTCCTGTAGATGGTTCCATCACAATAACGGCACCATCATAATTACCCAACGCGTTAAAAGCCGCTTCCTGTAAATCATATCGAATCGTCGTTACTACGTTGTCTCCAATCTTCTTTTCACCAGTTAAATCACACATAAGCGATTCTACAAAAAAAGTATTGGAACGAAGCAACGTAAAATTCAACTGTTTTTCTAAACCTGTTCGTACATTTAACGAATACCCCGTTACATGAGAAAAGAGCCTGCCATATGGATAATACCTGCTTTCATATCCTGCTTCATCGATTACCGTTTCTGCAATCACATAACCATCCGAAGTGATAATATCGCCTCTTACTACATCTTCTTCAAACAAAGTCTGTAATCCATTGTATTCGTTATTAATAAAGTCCTCACTTTCAAAAGCCAGGAAATATACAAAATACGCAATCATTGCAAGGAAAATCACAAGAAACATATATGTGATTACATTAAATTCTATATTTGACTCTTTTTTAACTTCCTTTTTCTCTTCTTTTATGTCTTTGTTCGTACTCCGTTGGGCTGCCTTTCTCATATATAGTCCCTGTACAATGCCAAATACAATTAAAGTTGATAACAAGGAACTGCCACCATAGCTAACCAATGGCAAAGTCACTCCTGTAGATGGAATAAATTTTATAGCTCCGCCAATGGTTAAAATAACCTGCATCGCATATAAAGTACCTAATCCAATAGCTACCAGTTTGTAAAATTTGTCCTTCATTTGCATAGAGACATTTACAATCATGATAAAACAGCTTACACAGAGCAAAATCAGACAAATTGCAAAAATTCCACCAAACTCTTCCGATATTGCAGAAAAAATAAAATCTTTATCTACTACTGGAATTTTGCTTGGAAGTCCTTCTCCAATTCCTAGTCCAAACCACCCACCTGTTCCAATTCCAAAGAGCGACTGACAAATCTGATATCCACGATTATCAATGTCCGCTGTAGGATTTAACCATACCTGCACACGCGTCTGCACATGTGAGAACAAGGCATAACCCGCCACACATGCAATCGCCAAACCACCAAAACCTATAGCTAGATACGTTTTCTTTTTTGACGCCACATAAATCATAACAAGATATGCCATGAAATAAAGCAGTGCTCCACCTAAATCCTTAGATGCAACTAAAAGAAGAACGTATACTGCAGATAAGCAGCTAGTTATAAATACACGTTTAAAATCCGCTTTTTTATAAAGCATGGAAGCAATAAAAAACACAAATAAAATTTTTACAAATTCAGAAGGTTGAAATGATATGCTTCCAATCGTAATGGTAAGTTTTGCCCCATAACTAGTCGCCCCAATAGCCACCACTAATGCAAGCGCAGCCACACCCACTACAAAATAGAGAGCCGAAAAATTACGAAACAAAGACCCCTTTTGTAAAAACAAAGGAATAATCAACATAATCACAGATCCTATCGCCATAAATATAAACTGGCGAAAAGCGGTATCAAAAGATATTCTTGTAAGCATGATCATTCCAATTGCCAAAAGCATACACATATTATTCAGTAATAATACCGAACATCTTTTATACATGAAATGATAAAACATGAATATGGCAATAAATAAAATCACCTGCATGATATAAAAGCCTATCAGTTCTATATTGTTATCTTGCAAATATAAACACAAAAATCCCAATCCATGTATCGCAAACAGAATAACTTTCTGTATTGCATATATTTTCTTTTGTTTTTCTACCTGTTTTCCATAACGAAAAACAGAAAATGAACCAAATACATATCCTAAAAACAAAAACATTATGATAAATTTGGTTACCTGAATAAAAATAGAAGTCATAAATTACTCTACTCCTCTTTTATAATGTCCATTTGTATAATCAATTTCACGGCCATTTCCTTCATAAAGACTTAAAACATTTTCTACTTCTTTTGCTGTTTCAACCGTAAAATCCATTCTAAAATTCATTATACCATACTCCTTTAATTTGCTTCTTTCTCCAAATAACAGAACAGGTACTGAATTATAAATTACATTATAACAATCTTTGCAATAATTTTTCACTGGGAATAACACATTGTATCTGTCTTTCAAATAAGATATTCCTGGTTTCTTATCACAAGACGATGTATTTTTATGTACACATCCTGCAGAAATCATTAGTGGATAATATCCATAAATCACCATCTCACTATTATGATTATCACGATGTCGAATTTCTTTATAATTTAACTCAAGTGGAATTGTATCGCGAAGAATATCATACTTTCCAAACGCTTTTTTCGCATAATCATTATAGGTATAAAGATTATGATCAATAACTACATGCATGGAAGGGAATGCCTCTTTCACAAAATACAATTCTTCATAATTACGAACAACCACACCATCGAAATCCACATTATTAATTCTTGATTTAATTTTATTATATCGGGCAAATGTTTTATCTCTGAATATTGCTGGTAGTTTCAAAAATATTTCTTTTTTTGCCTCATGTGCGCGACTAACATCCTGTTCCAGTTCTTCTATATAATTAGATTCTGTATACTGCGCAGCATCAACATATATTGTTGTAACAAAATCTTTATTTACTACAACCTCAAACTGTTCTCTTGTTTCACAGGAACAAATGATTTTGTTGCTTTGCTTTGGCTCTACAATATGATTATATTGCTGTTTCTCTTCTATAATCGCATTATCCTCTTCTTCGCTTATTCTCGCATAAGAAGACAACATCGCTTCTTCTAATTTTACCAACGCTTCTCTTCGTGCTTGATTTAATACACCATTTGGAACAAACACATCGGAATCCATATGAATTTCTAAATCCGTAAAGTAAAATGGTGTTTCACCAGTTTTCTGCATGCGTTCCCGCACATCTGATACATCTAACGGTTTATTCTTTGCTTCTTGCACTTCCCCCAATGAAACATATGCATGATATTCTTCACTATTTACATAGAATTCCAATGCTTGTCCTTTGGTCAATATCAGCGTGCCAGTAATTGGTAACTGATGTTTTCTTCCTACATAATCCTGCTCAATTTTCTGATGAAGCGCTTCGTTAGATTTCTCATAGGATGGTTTTTCAAAAGTAATCATACTTTTATCATTTTGCTTTTCAAAATATTCTGTCGTAAAACCACAGCGATTTCCTAATTCATAAAGATGCTGCACATCTTCCTTTGAAACCTGTTTTTCCAAATCGATATATTTACGATAAAAAGAAACCACACCAGCTGCGTACGATGCCTGTTTCATTCGACCTTCAATTTTTAATGAATATACCCCCGCCTGACGAAGCTGTTGTAAATATTCAATTCCACATAAATCCTTTAGACTAAGTACATAGGATTCTTTCTTATACTCTTTTTTGTTTTCATCCAGGACAGCATATGGAAGACGACATGGCTGCGCACAACGTCCTCTGTTTCCACTTCTACCACCTAACATACTACTAAAGAGGCATTGTCCAGAATAGGAATAACATAATGCACCATGTATAAAAGCCTCTAATTCCACATCAGCTTCTTCTTTCATCTGCTTCATTTCAGCAATAGAAAGTTCACGTGCCAAAACTACACGTTCAACACCTAAGTCTTTTAACAACTTGGCTCCATCCACTCCAGTCACAGTCATCTGTGTACTGGTGTGAATCGGTAAATCTGGAAAATGATTTTTTATGTAATCAATAGCTCCAAAATCCTGTACTATTACCGCATCTAAACCCTTTTTATAGTATGGCAATAAATAGTCATACAGACTCTTTGAAATTTCCTGGTTTTTTAATAAGGTATTTACTGTAAGAAAAAGTTTTTTTCCTCTCAGATGCACATAATCAATGGCTTCTAACAATTCCTCTTCTGTAAAATTATTTGCATAGGCTCTGGCACCGAACTGACTTCCACCTACATATACCGCATCTGCGCCAGCTTCAATAACAGCTTTTAATATTTCAAAAGATCCTGCTGGTGCAAGTAATTCGAATTCCTCTTTCATCATAGTTAACTCCTAGTTTCCTGCTGTGTGGATATTTAAAAATAGGGACAGAAATCTTTCTGTCCCTTTTGTAACACCTTATTTTTTCGATCCAATTCCTTCTAATAAAGCATCTTCTAATGTTGCTTCTAATCTTGCTTTATTTAAAAGAAGTTCTCTGTTTTCTGCTTCTAACTCTTTGATTCTTTCGTCTACACCTTCTGCTTTAATCTGATTTGAAATCAAATCATGCTTCAAATCATAGAGTTCTCTATCTTTTATTTCCATATCACGTTCTAATTTTTCTACCTGAGCTTTTGCTTTGAAATAGTCATCCGCAATATTCACCTGAATCAAAGTGTTTTTCATCTCTCTCTGAAGATGTTTGGTGTTTTCTAAGGCATTAAATTCATTAATCTTATCATTAATGTAAGCAGCTATTTTCTGAAAATACTCTGCACCTTCATATCCACTTAAAGTATAAACTTTTCCATCAATCAATACTTCTGCATTTGTTTTCGCAGACATAACACGTCCTCCATCTTCTTATAAAATGTGCATTCCTCACACATAAAATACTACATATAGTATATTATACCTTTACAAACGAGATAAGGCAACCATTATTTACTAATACCAAAATGCTCATATGCTAAATCTGTTGCTACACGGCCTTTTGGCGTACGATGAATAAAGTTATTTTTCACCAGATATGGTTCATATACATCCTCAATTGTTCCAGAATCCTCACCAATAGATGCCGCCAAAGTCTCCAATCCAACTGGACCTCCGCCAAACTTTTCAATAATGGTAAGCAAAATATTTCTATCGTTCTGATCCAAACCAAACTTATCTACTTCCATTAAATCTAATGCAAAGGATGCTACCTCGTAGGTAATATTTCCATCATATTTCACTTCCGCAAAGTCTCGTACACGCTTTAATAAACGATTCGCAAGACGTGGTGTTCCTCTACTTCTTCTAGCAAGTTCAAAAGCGCCTTTTTCATCAATATTTACACCTAATTTATTTGCAGACTGAATAATAATCGTCTTAAGCTCATCTACGGTGTAGTATTCCATATGACTAATAACACCAAAACGATCGCGAAGCGGTAAAGAAAGCATACCAGCTCTGGTTGTAGCTCCAACCAAGGTAAACTTAGGTAAGTTAATTCGAATGGAACGAGCAGACTCTCCCTTTCCAATCATTACATCAATAGCATAGTCCTCCATGGCAGAATATAACACTTCCTCCACCTGACGATTCAAACGATGAATTTCATCAATAAAAAGGATATCCCCTTCTGATAAGCCATTTAAAATAGCTGCCATTTCACCCGGTTTAGCAATCGCTGGACCTGAGGTAATCTTTAAATGTGTGCCCATCTCATTGGCAATAATGCCAGCTAATGTGGTTTTACCAAGTCCAGGAGGTCCAAAGAATAACACATGATCCAATGCCTCACCACGCCCTCTGGCTGCTTCTATGTACACATGAAGATTATCTTTGATTTTTTCCTGACCAATATAATCTTCTAATGTCTGTGGTCGCAAACTAGATTCAATTTTAATATCTTCTTCCTGCATTTTTGTGGAAATCACACGTCTTTCCATTTTCACATTCTCCTATAAAAATGACATATGTTTTAATGCCTGCTTTAATACATCCTCTACATCCATTTCTGGAGTAATCTCAACCTTAGAAACCGCTTTCAAACTTTCTGATGAAGAATAACCCAATGCATTTAATGCCATAACTGCATCATTTTTCACCTGATTATTTGATGAAACCTGCATAACCTTTTCCGTATCCAATTTCTTTTCAAAAACATCTTCCAAAGACATCTTATCTTTTAATTCCAAAATAACTCTCTGTGCTGTTTTGGCTCCAATACCTGGAGCTTTTGAAATTGCTTTCGAATCTCCTGCCAAAATCGCAAATCGTAAATCATCTGCAGACAAGGCTGACAAAATACCAATTGCGCCCTTTGGTCCAATACCACTAACCATAATAAGTTGTTTGAATAAATCCAAATCATCTTTCGTTAAAAAACCATACAACATCATAGCGTCTTCTCTCACATAAAGATATGTATGAATTTTACAATCTTCTCCTAATCCGGGCAAATATTCAAAACAATTGGTTGGGATATACACATTATATCCTATTCCGTTTACATCAATCACAATGTGATCGAACTCAACTTCTGCTAACGCACCTCGAATGTATGAGTACATCGCTTCCTCCTTATTTCACACGTAAAAGATGTCCTACTCTGAGGAATACTTCCTGTGCTATTATTCCGATTAAAGTCCCTGTCACAAAACCCGCTACCATAAGTACAGGTATATAGTACATTACTGAATAGTTTGATACAATAAAAGTTGCAATTATAATCTGTCCTATATTATGAGCAACTCCACCTGCAATACTTACAGAAATTACAGAAAGTAGTTTCGTTTTCTTAAGCAGATACATAATTGTTAAACTCAACATACCACCCGCAAATGAATATGCAATTGCCATTACATTTCCGAACATAAATCCTGAAATAATTACTCTGGCAATAGAGAGAATATATGCTTCCTTTGTACCAAGACTATAAAGCGCAAATACGATGACAATGTTGGCTAGCCCTAACTTAATCCCGGGTATACCCACAGAAAAAGGAATCAAAACCTCAACATAACTACAGATAAGAGCCAATGCCAGCATTACACCTAAATAAGCTGTTTTCTTCTTCATTTCTCTATTCCTTATCTTATAATACCATCTAAATCACTTTCTACATCACTTACAACAGTAATTACTACCTTATTCGGTAAGCAAATAATAGACTCTTTATCAAAACAAATTTCATTTTGATCTACACAAAGCTGATCTGGACAGCTTGCTTCTTTCATATAAGCCTTGCCGTTTTTGATTTCGATAATATTAATCGTAGCTCCTTCACCAATGGTTATGGTCTGTTCTTCTAACAGAGAATAGGTACCATATTCTTCACCATCTACTGTAATAAGGATATTACTACCTTCTATAGAGCCACCTTGATACACCCACACACAGATAGCAATGCAAAATACAGCAAGGAAACTAATAAAAATCACATCGTTTTTTCCAAAACGTTTATTCATTGTCTACTACCTTTCCATAATAATAGAAGCCTTTACATTCTTCTAATCTTACATTGTAGATATTTCCAATCATATCCGCTGTACCTGGAATATGAACGACTGAGCTATTGTCAAGACGACCTGTTACCAAAGAACTGTCGTGTTCATTCATTTCTTCTACAAGCACGGGCATTATTTTTCCTTCTAATGCTTTGGCTTTTTTATTTGATATCTCCTGTACTTCTCGAAGCAAACGATCAAAGTGACATTTTACTTCTGCTTCCGGTACCTGATTATCCATTGACGCAGCTGGAGTTCCAGTACGTTTTGAATAAATAAAGGTGAATGCACTGTCATATTCTACCTGTTTTACCACATCTAAAGTCTCAAGGAAATCTTCCTCTGTTTCACCTGGGAAACCAACGATAATATCTGTGGTAAGCGCAATATCAGGAATCTCCTGACGAAGTTTTTTAACAATATTTAAGTACTGTTCCTTGTCATAATGACGATTCATGATTTTTAAAATACGTGAACTGCCCGACTGAAGTGGTAAATGCATATGTTTACATACTTTTTCACAATCTCGCATGGCATAAATCAGTTCGTCTGATAAATCCTTTGGATGTGAAGTCATAAATCGAATACGTTTTAAACCATCTATTTTATTGATTTCTCGTAAAAGTTCCGCAAAACTCATAGGATTTTCTAAATTCTTACCATAAGAGTTTACGTTTTGTCCGAGAAGCATAATTTCACAAACGCCATCTGCTACTAAATTTTCAATTTCACGGATAATATCCTGCGGCTGACGACTACGTTCTCTCCCTCTTACATAAGGCACAATACAATAGCTACAGAAATTATTGCAGCCAAACATAATATTTACACCAGATTTAAAAGAGAATTTTCTCTTTATTGGAAGATCCTCTACAATTTTGTCTGTATCTTCCCAAATATCTATAATCTGAGAATCAGATTCCAGTGAATTACAAAGCAATTCCGCAAATTTGTAAATATTATGAGTACCGAACACTAGATTGACAAACTTATATTTCTTACGAATCGTTTCTACAACAGTAGGTTCCTGCATCATGCATCCACAAAGCGCAATCATCATATGAGGATTTTTCTTTTTATAATTTGAAAGATATCCAAGACGACCATAAACCTTATTGTTCGCATTTTCACGAACGGTACATGTGTTATAAATAACAAAATCTGCATGTTCATCTTCTGTTTCCACATAGCCAACTTGTTCTAAAATACCAACTAGCTTTTCCGAGTCACGGGCATTCATCTGACACCCGAAGGTGTTGACACAAAATGTAAGTTTTCTACCCAATTCCTGCTCTTTTTCTGCTACGTATCTTTTTGCCTTTTCAATAAATTCATACTGACGTTTTACTTCTTCTTCGCTCGTAAATGTTTTGTTTTCTAAATCTCTCATTTTAAATCACTTTCTAATTTCAATTATTCACGTACCTGTCCATCACCATAAATGACATATTTATAGCTGGTAAGTGCATCCAATCCCATTGGTCCTCTCGCATGAAGTTTCTGGGTACTAATTCCGATTTCAGCTCCAAACCCGAACTCATTTCCATCGGAAAAACGAGTAGATGCATTCCAATACACGCAAGCTGCATCCACTTCATTTAAAAACTTCTCTGCAATTGTAGCATCATTCGTAATAATAGATTCCGAATGAGAAGTATTATATTTATTAATATGAACAATAGCCTCATCCACACTAGAAACAGATTTTATAGACAAAATATAATCCAAATACTCTGTTGCCCAATCTTCTTCTGTAGCCTTTACAACAGTTCCGAGCTGAGAATTCAAATGCGCAAGACATACTTCATCTGCTCGAAGTTCTACATTTTTTTCTACTAGCTTTTTCTGTAAGGCTGGCAGGAATTCTTCTGCAATATTTTCATGAACCAGTAATGATTCACAGGCATTACACACGCTGATACGCTGTGTCTTTGCATTATAAACCACATTTACTGCCATATCGAGATTCGCATACTCATCCACATAAATATGACAATTTCCTACACCCGTTTCGATCACTGGAATTGTCGCATTATTAACTACATTCTGAATCAAGCCACTTCCACCTCTTGGAATCAGTACATCAACATACTCTTTCATCTTCATAAATGAAAGAGTGGTCTCACGCTTCGTGTCTTCTATCAAACTACATGCTTCCTCTGGAAGTCCATGTGCTCTTAATGCTTCTTTTATAATGGAAACAATTGCTTTATTGGAATGGATTGCATCAGATCCACCTTTTAGAATACAGACATTACCTGTTTTAAAACATAAACCAAAGGCGTCACAGGTTACATTAGGCCTAGATTCATAAATAATTCCTACTACACCCATAGCAACTTTTCGTTTTGTAACTTTTAGACCATTTGGACGTTCGTTACAGGAAATGACTTCACCTACAGGGTCTTTTAAAGACACAATCTGTCTTAAACCATCCGCCATATCTGCAATGCGAGCAGAATTCAAGGCAAGACGATCTATCATTCCTTTTTCCATGCCCTTTTCTTCCGCATTTTTGATGTCTATTTCATTTGCGGTTAATATCAACGCTTCCTTCTCTATCAGATAATCTGCAGCCGTATTTAATACACGATTTTTTTCTTCTGTACTTAATTTTCCAATGATAGCTTTACTATCACATGCTTGTTGACACAATAAATGTAAATCCATATTGTACCACCTTTCCGAATATATCCTTATGAATTTTTATTTGAAGCGTGCTTTTCTCCAAGATTTTCTACTGAACCATCTTCATTAACCATATCAATATTATCCAACTGTGCTTTTAAATTTTTGCGTACATTTGCGATATATTCTTTACGCAAAAGATCCTGCTCTTTTTTTTCTTCTTCTGTTAATCCTTCTGCTTTTGATTTCCTATATAATTCATTAATTCTTGCAATCTTTTCTTCGTTCATTATTCCATACTCTCCATAATATAATCTGCTAACTTAAATTCTTCATTGTAATTTGCATGGAAACATGTTCCCACTTGTTCTCCATCCAATAGACGTTCTAAAATAGATACATCTTCACCATTGGCAATGACCATATCAGCACCAGAATAGGTTGCAATCTTTGCAGCAGCAAGTTTTGTCGCCATTCCACCTGTACCTACATTACTTCCTGTAGAATCTTTTGCCATGTCTAAAATATGCTCATCAATTTCATAGACATCACTTATAATCTGCGCTTTGGAATTTTTATGAGGATCATCCGTATATAGTCCATCAATATCCGATAATAAAACCAACATATCTGCACCTACCAACGATGCAACCAATGCGGACAACGTATCATTATCACCAAAACGCATTTCATACGTACTTACCGTGTCATTTTCATTTACAACTGGTATTACTCCTAAAGAAAATAACTGCTCAAACGTATTCTTCGCATTACTTCTAGACTTAGGATTTGTCATGGTATATTTTGTCATAAGAACCTGTCCAGTAACCTGATTGTATTCGCTAAACAGTTTCTGATATGTCATCATAAGACGAGCCTGTCCTACTGCGGCACATGCTTGTTTTACAGATACATCTGTAGGTCTATCTTTTAAAGCAATGGCATCTTTTCCTACTGCAATTGCACCAGAGCTAACCAAACAAACATCATATCCTCTGTTTCTAATATCACAAAGAACTCTTACCAGACGTTCCATTTTTAAAAAATTAATACTTCCTGTCTTCTCGTGTGTTAAAGAAGAAGAACCTATCTTAACAACAATACGTTTCATAGATATTCCTTTCCTTATTATATAAGTACAAAGTATACTCTATCATAACTTGACACAAAATACAAAGAAAAGAAGTAAATCTTTCCATAATAATTTAAATAAAACACACTAAATATAGCTTGCGCAAACATATATGTTGTGGTAAAATTTTTCTGTGTAAATGTTATAAATTTAACGAACACAAATACTAGGATTTAACCTAGATAAAAGATTATTTTCTAATAGGAGGAAAACAAAATGAAAAAGAAACTCGCTCTTTTACTTGCTGGTGTTCTTGCTATCGCTTCTTTAACAGCTTGCGGTAATGGTTCAACAGACGGTACAGAAAGTGGTTCAGCTTCTGCTGACACTGTAACAGTTGGTCTTGGTTCATGCACAAGCTTCTCAGAAAGCTATAGCATTGGTGAAGATCACTATGGTTCACCAGCTGAAGCTACAAATGCTCAGGTAGATATCCATGTTGCAGCTGTTATGCTTGATGCAGATGGAAAAATCGTTAGCTGTGCTATCGATGCAATCCAGGTTAAAGCAACTGTAGATGAAAATGGTGAAATTGCTGAAGATGCAACTACAACATTTACATCTAAAAAAGATCTTAAAGAAGATTACGCTATGAAATCTGCTTCTCCAATCGGTAAAGAATGGTATGAACAGGTTGAAAATTATGAACAGTGGTGTATCGGTAAAACTGTAGAAGAAGTTAAAGCTGGTGTTGGTGAAGACGGAAAACCAAACGATGAAACTCTTTTAACAGGATGTACAATCACTACTACTGATATCACAGAAGCTGTTGTAGACGCATGTGAAAATGCTACAGCAACAGGTGCTTCCGCAAACGACACATTAGGCATCGCTATTATTGGTGACTTAGCAAACTACGCTGCTCCAACAGAAGATGAAGACGGAACATTCCAGGCATATGTAAACTATGCTACAACAACACAGAATGCTAACGGCGAAATCACATGTGTATTAATCGATAGCATTCAGGCTTACCCAACATGGGACGCTGATGGTGTACTTACTACAGATACTGAAACTGAAGTAAAAACAAAATACGAAAAGAAAGATGAATACGGTATGCAGGTAGCTTCTTCACTTGAAAACGGTGAATGGTTCGAACAGATTGATGTATTCAAACAGTTCATCCTTGGCAAAACAGCTGACGAAGTTGCTGCTATCGCAGTTGATGAATCTGGATATCCAACAGACGATACTCTTACAACAGGATGTACAATGAAAGTTGCTGCTTACAAAACAGCTGTTGTAAAATCTCTTGAAAAATAATTTCAAAGTAAAATTATAGGGGTGCGTAAATGCGCACCTCTATTTTTATCCACTTTCCTATTAGAAACCTTAAACTAAAATTCTCATGGAGGATTATATGGATAAATTTAAAAAATATATTCCCGCTATCGCTGCTGTTCTATTGGTAGTAATTGGAATAGGCACTTCGCTCTATCAAAACTCTATACAGCAGGAACAATATAAAAAAACATACATTGATGTATTTGATACTGCAACTCAATTCATTGGATATGCTGATTCTGAAGAGGAATTTAGCCAGCAGGCAGAGATATTAAAAGTAGAATTAGAACGTTATCATAAATTGTATGACATTTACAATACCTATGAAGGAATTAACAATATCCGTACAATTAACGCAAACGCCGGAATAGAACCTGTAAAAGTAGACCAAGAAATCATCGACTTATTGAAGTTCAGCATCGAGTTGTACGATAAAACAGATGGGCAAATTAACATTGCAATGGGAAGCGTTCTCTCCATTTGGCACAATTATCGCAGTTATGGCATTGATAATCCATCAGAAGCTGCGCTTCCATCTATGGAGAATTTACAAGAAGCTGCAAAACATACTGATATCCATAATATCATTATTGACGAAGAAGCTTCTACCGTATATTTAGCCGATCCGGAAATGTCTTTGGATGTAGGCAGTATAGGCAAAGGTTATGCAGTTCAAATGGTTGCTGAATACGCTAGAGAACTTGGCTATAATAATCTGGTTATCAATTGCGGAGGTAACGTTGCAGCTATAGGAACCCGAGGTGACGATTCTTATTGGAAATTTGGTATTCAAAATCCTGATTTAGAAGCAGAAAACCCTGTTTTAAAGACTGTTTCCTTTATAGATAACTGTTTGGTTACAAGTGGTGATTATCAGCGTTATTACGTGGTAGACGGCGTAGAATACTGTCACATCATTGATCCCGACACTCTGATGCCGGCTGATACCTTTAGCTCTGTATCCATTATCACAAATCACTCTGGGTTAGCAGATGCTCTCTCTACTGCTCTATTTAACATGACTTATGAAGAAGGATTAGAGTTAATTAATAGCATCGATGGCGCAGAAGCCATTTGGGTATTTGAGGATGGCACGATAAAATACTCGGAGAATTTTAAAGAGTATGTAGTGGAATAAAATAATATCTAAAAAAACAAAACGCGGTTACATTTTCATATGCAACCGCGTTTATTTTCAGCCATACACTTGGCTAACTATTAAATTAATCTTCTTCATCTTTAGATTTAATTATAATTGATTTAGATGTAATAATCTTCTTAGGACACTTCTCGGCACATACGCCACATCCTACACACTTATCCTGATCAATGTGAGCAAGGTTGTTTTCCATTGTGATTGCACCAGCTTCACAGTTCTTAGCACAAAGTCCACAACCAATACATCCAACAGAACAAGCATCCATAACTGCTTTGCCTTTGTCTTTTGAACTACAATTTACTACATGTTCTGCATTATATGGAACAAGTTCAATTAAGTTCTTTGGACAAACCGCAATACACTTTCCACAAGCTTTACATTTATCATCATCTACAATTGCTATACCATCTTCGACATGAATTGCATCAAATGGACAAGCCTTTACACATGAACCAAATCCAAGACATCCGTAGTTGCAAGCTTTTGGACCACCATTTGGAACAAATGCCATTGCAGTACAATCTTCAACACCTGTGTATTCGTAGTCAACTTTTGCTGTATAACATGTACCTGCACATTTTACAAAAGCAACTTTCTTTACGCCAGCTTCTGCTTCTACACCCATGATTTCTGCAATCTTAGCTGCAACTGGGTCACCACCAACTGGACACTGTCCAACAGGAGCTTCCCCTTTTGCGATAGCTGCAGCAAGACCAGAACATCCAGCATAACCACAACCACCACAGTTGTTTCCTGGAAGAACACCACAAATAGCTTCTTCTTTTGGATCTACTTCTACTTTAAATTTTTCACCAGCTA
>CAZVOY010000018.1:0-18773 GCA_964628865.1 uncultured Lachnobacterium sp.
AAGCAAAAGAAGAAATCACATTTGATGATTTCATGAAAATGCAGTTCCAGGTAGGCGAGATTATCGCTTGTGAAGCTGTAGAGAAATCAAAGAAACTTCTTTGTTCACAGGTAAAAATCGGAAGCCAGGTAAAACAGATTGTATCTGGTATCCGTAAAGATTATTCACCAGAAGAAATGGTGGGTAAAAAGGTTATGGTTTTAGTAAATCTGAAACCAGCAAAACTTGCAGGCGTGTTATCAGAAGGTATGCTTCTTTGTGCAGAGGATGCAGAAGGAAACTTAAGCCTTATGACTCCAGAAAAAGATATGCCATCAGGAGCAGAAATCGCGTAAGCGGAGGAATCAAAATGGAACTTATCGATATTGTAGATGAAAATGGAATACCAACAGGTGAGACTATCGATAGAACCGTTGCTCATAGAACGGGAACTCGTCATCGCACAACTCATATCTGGATTGTAAGAAGACATGAAGGAAGCGTGCAGATTCTATTGCAAAAGCGTGCGAAGTACAAAGATTCTTTTCCTGGATGCTATGATATCTCTAGCGCAGGACATATTCCTGCTGGGGTGGATTTTATTCCATCGGGACTTCGTGAATTGGAAGAAGAATTAGGCTTTACTATTTCTGAAAAAGAATTGATAGACTGTGGTCTACATTGTACCTTTGCCGAAAATGAATTCCATGGAGTTCCATACGTGGATAATCAGGTGGCAAAAGTATTTCTCTTGTGGAAAGATAAAGAAGTAGAAGATCTGACCTTACAGGAGGAAGAAATTGAAAGCGTGATGTGGATGGACTTTGAAGAATGCAAAGAAGCGGTTCGAAACAAGACCATTCCAACATGTATTGATATTGCAGAACTTGAACTCATTGAGGAGCATATGTAATGATTTTTGAAACACATGCACATTATGATGATGATCGTTTTAACGAAGATAGAGACGAATTGCTCCGATGCCTTCCAGAAGAAGGCATCGGAGTAGTGATAAATAGTGGTGCCTCCGTAGAATCTACGCGAGACACCATTGCTCTTGCTAGGGAGTATCCTCATGTCTATGCAGCAGTAGGTGTACATCCTAGTGAAATCAAAGAAATAGATGAATTCTTTATGGAATGGATGAAAGAGCAGGCAAGATGGGAAAAGACGGTAGCCATTGGTGAAATCGGCTTGGATTATTACTGGGACAAGGAACCAGAAGTACAAGCCAATCAGCGCTACTGGTTTGGACGTCAAATTGAGTTGGCAAGGGAAACTGGACTTCCAATTATTGTACATTCCAGAGATGCGGCAGCTGACACCATGCAAGTCATGAAAGAGCATCATGCAGAAGAAATTCCAGGTGTTATTCATTGTTATTCTTATTCCAAAGAAATGGCACTGGAATTTATAAAAATGGGATACTATATTGGAGTAGGTGGCGTAGTTACTTTTAAAAATGCAAAAAAATTAAAAGAGACGGTAGAAGCGATCCCACTAGAAAAGATACTATTAGAAACCGACTGTCCGTATATGGCACCAGAGCCATATCGCGGAAAAAGAAATAGTTCACTTTATTTACCATATGTGGTAGAAAAAATTGCGGAAATCAAAGGCGTTTCCACAGAGGAAGTTGAATGTGTGACAGAAGCAAATGCTAGGCACTTGTTTCAGAAAGTGAGATAAATATGGCAACACTGGGAAATCCAAAGAACACCATAGAAGTTTTACAAAAGTATAATTTTAATTTTCAAAAAAAATTTGGTCAGAACTTTTTAATCAATACTGGAATTTTGGAAGACATTATCGAAGCAGCAGAAATTACAAAAGATGATTTCGTTTTAGAAATTGGTCCAGGAATTGGAACGATGACACAATATCTTTGTGAGTCGGCAAGAGAAGTAATTGCAGTAGAAATTGATAAGAATTTAATTCCAATTTTAAAAGACACGCTAAGTGCATATGATAATGTTGAGGTATTAAATGAAGATATTTTAAAAGTAGACATTAAAAAATTGGCAGAAGAACGTAACGGTGGTAAACCCATCAAAGTCGTAGCAAATCTTCCATATTATATTACAACGCCTATTATCATGGGACTTTTTGAGAGTCATGTACCGATTGATAGTATTACCATTATGGTACAAAAAGAAGTAGCGGATCGCATGCAGGAAGGACCTGGAAGCAAAGAATATGGAGCATTATCCTTGGCAGTTCAGTATTATGCAAAACCTGAAATCGTGGTAAATGTTCCGCCTAGTTGCTTTATGCCACAGCCAAAAGTTGGTAGTGCGGTCATTCGTCTTACCAGACATGAAGAGTCTCCAGTAGATGTAGAAGACGAAGCATTGATGTTTAAACTAATTCGTGCATCTTTTAACCAAAGACGAAAGACTTTAGCAAATGGACTAAATAACTTTCCAGGATTAAATCTGAGTAAAGAAGTGATCCAACAGTGTATCGAAGAACTGGGAGTTCCAGTTACGGTACGAGGAGAAGCACTTTCATTAGAACAGTTTGCAAAATTAAGTAATATTATTGGAAAGCATTTATAGTGCTTTCCAATTTTTTTGTTGAATAAAAAATCTATGGACGCAAATACTGTTATCAAAGAAATTTGATAACGGAGGACGTGCCATATGAAGAAATATCAGTACATTGTTGCGTCGGCCTGCTTATTGATTGGTGGTCTTGGCTTTGCCAATATGTATACTACGAGTCAGGAACAGGCGCGACAGGAAGAACTGGCAAAAAGCCAGCAGCAAATCGAAGAAAGTCAAAATATAGACGTAGAGGAATTGAATGATTCGCAGATTGCGAAAACGGAAGAAGATACAGAGCTAGAGCTTGAAGTAGAAGAGAAAGTAGAAAAAGAGGAACAAGTAGCAGAAGTTGAACTGGAAGAGGATGTAGAAGAAGCGCCCGTAGCTACAGTCACAGAAGAAGCACTTCATTTTAATCCAGATAATGGAGTAGTATGGCCAGTAGAAGGCAGCGTGCTTTTGGATTATAGCATGGACTCTACCATTTATTTTCCAACCCTGCAGCAGTATCAGTACAACCCAGCTATAGTACTTTCTGCATCGGTAAATGACAAGGTATATTTTGTAGCAAAAGGTAAGATTACAAACATTGAAACAAATGAAGTAACAGGTCTTACGGTAACACAGGATATCGGTGACGGCTATACTGCGATTTACGGACAGTTAAAAGAATTGAATTTTGAAGTGGGTGAGACCGTACAGTCTGGACAGGTTGTAGGATATGTAAATGAGGCAACAAAATACTACGCTGTAGAAGGAAGTAATGTATATTTTCAGTTGTTAAAAGATGGAGTTCCAGTAGACCCTGATGAAATTTTGCCTTAAAATTAGTACAAAGAGTAACAAGATTGACTTCTTGTTACTTTTTTGTTATAATCTCGCGAGACCTTACATATCATAATATGTGGGAGAAAAGGAGGTAGGCTCATGGAAAAAAGCAAATACAGCGAAACTGTCCAAGGCTGGCTGGATATTGTAGAAGAAAACTGCGAAAAAGATTCTGAGCTTGCCTTAAAATATTGTAATGATATTATTGCTTATGGAAGAGAGCAGAAAGATGAAATCCTTTCAGCTTATGGCTATTATTATAAAGGCGTTTCCTATTATGTCATGAATGATGGAACTAGTTTTTTTATGGCAATCACAAACGCCTTGTCCTGTCTTAATAAGGAAGAAGACTGGGAGCTTATGGCTCGATGTTATAATTTCCTCGGTATTTCTGCTATTAGTAAAGGAAACTCTGCCATTGCGTTAGACTATTATATCAATGCAGTAAATTGTTGTAAGAGAGCAGACGAGGATAAATTTGCTGCCACAGTTCAGATAAATATTGGAGCATTGTACCTTTCCTGTGGAAATTATCAGGATGCCATTGAGTCGTTGCAGCAGGCATTGGATTATTACACAAATAATCCAGAGGGTCATAAAACTGATGACTATGTGATTTGTATTTACGAAAATATGGCAAAAGCATACTTGTTCCAAGATAAGTTAGTTGAAGCAAAATGCTGCTTTGAAAATATTTATGCAGAATATAGTGAGTATGATGATAAATATTCCATGGTTACTGTAAAATGTACAGAAGCGATGTACTATCATGTAGCTGGAGAGGAAGAAAAATGCGATGAGCTTATTGCAGAGATACATAAGGCTACAAATGCGAATGTTCCTCTTATGGATATGTTCGATGATTATTATGATTATTGTCGAGTTCTTTTAGAAAGAGATAAGGATGAAGAATTGTGGCATATCATAAATCTTATGGAGCCAATGATTCGCTCGCTAGGCATTACAAATCTAATGCTGAAGCTTTTGAGCCTGAAAATAAAATTCTATCGCAAAAAAGGACAGCAGGAAGAATATCTTCAGACAGCAAGTTATTATTTTGAACTCTCTGAAAGAAGTCAGGCAGAGAATAAAATAATGATGAGTAATATTCTGAATTTCCGTAAAAATCTCGAAAAGATTCATAGGGAAAAGAAGGAAGTTGAAGAAAAGAACGTTGTTCTGAAAATAAAATCCGAAACGGATCCGCTTACAGGATTACATAATAGATTCCGTTTGAATGATTATTCCGAAGAAGCATTCCAGAGGGCGTTAGAACAGGAAACGCCTCTCGCGGTTGAAATCTTGGACATGGATTATTTTAAAACCTATAATGATTATTATGGACATCAAAAGGGAGATGAGTCTATCCAAGCGGTGGCATCTGTCGTAAAATCCATGGAAGAGTATGGTGCATTTACCGCTCGTTATGGTGGAGATGAATTTGTGCTTATCTATGAAAACATCACAAAAGAACAGATGGTAGAATATTCGGCAATCCTTCGAAAACGAGTGATGGATTTGAATTTAGAAAATCCAAATGCAAAGGAATTAATTATGACCGTTAGCCAAGGTGCTTGTTGGGATATCCCAGTACAAGGCAACCGTATGTGGGATTATCTTCATGCAGCCGATGACATGCTTTATCGAGTAAAACAGAGAAAACGTAACAATTTCTGTGTAGGAAATCTGACGGAAGCCAGTGACCAGTTGGTGATGAGTTATTTATAAAAATATTTCTTAATAAAATCTTAATCAGTTAGGGGATTGGATATTAAGGATTCATTCGCTACAATAAAACCATGAAAATCATGATTTTGTTGTAGCGATTTTTTTGGAGGAAAATATGTACAATGTTTTAGTATGTGATGACGAAAAGGATATTGTATCCGCTCTGCGCATTTATTTATCTAGTGAGGGCTACAATGTGTTTGAAGCATCCAACGGAAAAGAAGCGGTAGAGATAGTGGAAAATAATGAAATCCATCTGGTGCTCATGGATATTATGATGCCTGTCATGGATGGGATTCAGGCAATGGTAAAAATTCGTGAAACATCCAACGTACCTGTTATCTTGCTGACCGCAAAAGGAGAAGATACGGACAAGGTTCTAGGTCTCACGGTTGGGGCAGATGATTATGTTACAAAACCATTTAATCCAGTAGAACTTCAGGCAAGAGTAAAATCCCAGCTGCGTCGATATATGCTTTTGGGTAGCGGTAATCTGGTTGCAGAAAAGTCTTGTATGGGTGGAATCGAGATGGACGACAAGGCGAAAGAAGTGACTTTGGATGGTGAAAAAGTAAATCTCACCAGAACAGAATACGATATATTAAAACTCCTTATGGATCATCCAGGAGAAGTGTTCTCTCCAAACGAAATATATGAAAAGGTTTGGAAGGAAAATCCATACGGCACTGAAAATACAGTTGCAGTACATATTCGACATTTAAGAGAAAAAATCGAGTACAATCCTCAGGAACCTCGCTACCTGAAAGTTGTTTGGGGACGTGGTTATAAAATGGAAGGAGACTGATTATGAAGAAGTATGTACAAAAATTTTGGATGCGCTGTCTAGCTTGTCTGTTGTGCAGTGTATCTGCTGTAGGGCTAATCGTTACAGGTGTTCTCATGGTAGGTTTTGCCTCTGTAGGAAATAAAGAGGAAGTATATCAAAGAGGTGTGGAAAGGGTAGCGGAGAACTATGCTGCGTATATCTATGACCATAGAGAAGACGATTTAGAAACTCTTTTAAATCGTGCGGAAGTAGGTTTTACCTTTGGAATTACAAAAGTAGCAGGCAATGAAGAAACGCAAACCTCTGGGCCAGTAAATGAGACTGCCGACACACAAGAACACGAAATCGTTTTATATGACAATCCACGAAGTGATTGGGACTATCAGTTTATAATACCAGAAGGTTCTACCGTGGATTATGATATTTCTTCTGCATGGAACGCTTTGCGTATACCAGATGTCATAACAGAACAAATCTCAGCGAAGGAGACACCAGTTACAGACTATCTCTTTGATCCAAATACCGGTTTCTTTTATTATGGAACGGATGTGGGCTATTTCAGAGAAGATAGTATCTATGTAACAGAAGCAGATGGTCTTATCTATGATTATAATATAGCTCAGATAGAGGGTAAGGAGTGTTATTACAATTCTTATTACGACAGAATATTGGATACCAGTGCATATGAAACTTGGGAGGGTGTTCAATTTGAAGATGTCTACGTAGAGATGATCGAAACAGAACGTATGGCTCTTCATGGTTTGGCAATTGTTTTGGATTCGGAAGCTATCGAAAGTCAGATTTATACAGACGCTTGGTATGGCGGTGGAGATGCCATTTATTATTATAGTCAGTTCCGAGATCAATATGTGATAGAAATCTCTTTGGAGCATAACTATGAATACTTTGATTTATTTGCGGAGTGGTATGATATTTATAATGCATTTTATCAATTAGAAGATGCTCTGGTAGGGTTCTTATGTCTGTTTGGAGTACTATTTATTGTAAGCTTTATGCTGCTTATGTATTCTGCTATTGATAAAGAAGAAAACTTGGGATTCTTTCACAAGTTCCCAGTGTTCACATACTCTGGAGCAATGCTGGTAGTAGGGCTTGCATTATGTGGATGTTTGGCAATGGTAGTCATTCATGGCTTTAATAGTTATACTATGCTGCCAATGAATATGGTGATTGCGCTTTGCCTCCTCCTTTTAGGAGCCATGGCTCTGATTGCATTTATCTGGTTGCAGAATATTATTACCAGAATAAAAACAAAAACCTTCTGGAGATATAGTGAATTCCACTATTTGATGAGTCTTGTAAAGAGAGTCTGGAATTCGGCACAGGAGAATGTACCATTGTTCTGGAAATCTTTAGTAATCATAAGTATAGTTTTGATTTTAGAAATCATTTTGGTAGATGCTTTTAAGTATGATGCAGACGGAACATGGTTTTTTGTATTCATTAAAATGGTAGAGGCATTGTTATTACTTGCAGCAGTCATGCAGATGAATCGATTAAAAGAAGGCGGCAAACGTATTTCGGAAGGAGATTTATCACATCCGATTGATACCAGCAAGATGTTTTGGGAATTTAAAAAGCATGGAGAAAACATCAACAATGTAAGTAATTCCATTCAAGTTGCGGTGGATGAACGGATGAAGAGTGAGAGGTTAAAAACAGAGCTCATTACGAATGTATCCCATGATATTAAGACTCCACTTACATCTATTATCAATTATGTAGACTTAATCAAAAAAGAAGAGATAACCGATGAGACACTCTGTGAATACATAGATGTACTGGACCGTCAATCCGCTCGCTTGAAAAAGCTTATCGAGGACTTGATGGAAGCGTCAAAAGCATCTACAGGAAATCTTGCAGTCAATATGGAAGAATGTGATGTTGATGTGCTTCTGACACAGATTGCTGGCGAATATGAAGAAAAACTTCAGAAAAATGCATTAGAAATCGTGGTAGAAAAGCCAGAGCATCCTGTAATGATTATGGCAGATGGCAGACATATTTGGCGAGTATTTGATAATTTATTAAACAATATCTGCAAATATTCAATGCAAAATACGAGAGTATATGTTTCTCTTAAACAGGAAGGTAATCAGGCGATTGTTGTGTTTAAAAATATTTCGAAATCGGCACTTAATATTTCAAGTGACGAATTGATGGAGCGATTTGTAAGAGGAGACAGTTCTCGAAATACAGAAGGAAGCGGCTTGGGATTATCCATTGCACAAAGTTTGACAGAGCTTATGAACGGATCGATGAAATTGGATATCGATGGAGATTTGTTCAAAGTTACGCTAACTTTCTTATCGACAAATTCTAACAAATAAAGAGGGAATGAAAAATGGGACCGTTATTACGGTCCCATTTTTATTATATACGTTTTTGTCTCTGTTTTGCGTTTACGTAAGAAGATAAGTCTCGACAAGATTTTGTAATTACAAATCCGTAGATGATATAATCTTCAGTTTCTTCAATTCGTACCACGTTTCCTTCTAATTCTAAAATATGTCCTACATCTTCATATCGAAGAAGGGCATGCGCGCCGCTTGATAGATTTAACGATTTCTTACGATCGGTAATCGAAAATCCTGTGAGGCTGACATCTCGTACTACAACTTCTACTTCTCCATGTCCTGTAATACGAAGTTTTGCGTAATGAGATACACCTACGCGGAAACTATTACGTCGATTGTGACGATGTCCTCCTTCGGCTTTTACCTGTAAAAGGTACTGTCCCTGATAATAAACAACTGTCGAATTTAACCAAATATAAGGAATACCTTCAGAATTGGTATAAATTACGTTGATAATTACATTATCAAATTTTAAAACTTGTCCAGATGAATTGTCTAATGAAATTAGAGCAATATTATCTTTTAAATGTCTTTCAATCGTAGCACCCATTTCCATACTTTTGTTACCACTGCTTAGGTTTAAAAGTATGCGGTTGCCTGGTTCGATTTCTGAAAATTCTTGTTTCACAAAAAATCCTCCGCGTTATATTACATATGATGGTGGTATATTGTTTTTCTTGTCTCCCAATTTTGTGACAATATAGGAAGGGAGATCTCTACAAGAACGACGAATGGTAAAACCATAAATAAAATAGTCGTCTCTCTTTTCGATTCGTGTAAGTGTACCATATAAATCAATGGTATGACTTAAGTCTTCAAATTGGATAGTTACACCATCTTCTATGTTTAAGTGCAACTCGTCTTTTTTGTCAGCTATGGAAAAACCTGTTAAGCTAACGTCTTTTACAGTAACACGATACTGCGTATCATCGGCTTTTCTTAAATCTGCGGTACGAGAGATATTCACGCGATACGTCATTCTACGATTATATCGAGAGCCATCTCCTTTGATTTGGAGAACGTAATTGTTCTTAAAATACACAATTTTAGCTTTCTTCCAAATATATGGATAGCCATCTTCTTCTGAAATGTATACGACATCAACATCCATGTGTTCAAACTTCAACACATGATTTACCGAAGTGTCTAAAGTGATGATGGCAATATCTTCTCGTATTAAGTTTATAACGTTCCCCATCATTTTCATATGTACAGAACCATTATGTAACATGAGAATAATAGGGCTACCTTCTTTAATATCCGAAAAGCTGTATTTCATATGTCCCCCATTTTGAGCCTAAACCCGTGTAAATTATACCATTATAGTAACAATCTTGTAAAGATGGTAAATTAGTGACCTATCGGCTCAAATAAGATATTTAAATCCACATTTCCGTTGATGCCATCCACGGAGCCGGTCTCGGAATATTGCCACATAACAAAATCATATGGAGTCTGAGGTGTTGCTTCATAATCGGCATACCAAAATGGATATTTCTGAAGTTCTGTCATATCAAACAAGAAGGCCTCCCAAACCATATTGCTATAAATCATAGGAGAATAACCCGCCTCTTCCATGGCTTCGCAGAAAACGATGGTATTTTTAGTAAATTGTTCGCCAGTCACATTATTGGTACGTGCCTCCTGGTCGCGAATTAGCTCAGGATCGTAAACCACAGGAAGTTGCAGAGTATAACCCTCTAATGCGTCTATGACAAATTCGGCTTCTTCCAAAGCTTCCTCTTCATTAATTGCCTGAGAGAAGAAGTAGACGCCTACATCCAAACCGGCAGCTTGTGCACCTTGGATATTCTGATAAAACATAGAGTCGATTTCCATTCCGCCCGTCTGGCTATATCCACGGAAGCCGAGACGGATAATTACAAATTCATATCCATCCGCTTTTACTTTTTCCCAGTCGATATTTCCCTGCCATTTAGAAACATCTATGCCTAATCGATAGGTGTAGTTTTCATCGCCCGCATAAGAAATGCCATTTTCATCATTGGTTAAATAATCCCAGTTGTAGGGATGTTCTTCTACATCTGTCAGAATTTCCGTTTCATGCCATTCGCCCCAGGCATCTACGAAGCGGAGAGTTTTTGGTGTGCTCACTGCTTCGGTAGCGGTGGTTTCTGTAGATTCTTCCGAAGAGATTTCTGTCGATTCTGTAGTTTTGTCCGATTGTCCACAACCAGTTACGGTTAAAAGCAGTACGAATATAGAAATTAGAAGATATAATTTATGTTTCATAGCCCCTCCATCATATGAGATTTGTTTTCAAATATATGTGAATTATATCATAGATGAGCATAGAAAGAGAATAAAAAGGTTGTCGCTGTGTTTGCGACAACCTCTTACTTAGAATGAAATATTATTTTTGATTAATATCTTTTGTATGTTAGTAATTTTCAGCTTTTCTTTCAAAATATGCCTGTGGATGATTACATACTGGGCATACATCAGGAGCTTCGTCACCTTCGTGGATGTATCCGCAGTTACGGCATTTCCAACCATTAGGAGCATCACCTTCAAAGGTTTTTCCTTCTTCGATGTTTTTCAAAATCTTGTTATAACGTTCTTCGTGAGCTTTTTCTACAGCAGCTACGAGACGGAATTTTGCAGCGAGTTCTGGGAAGCCTTCTTCTTCAGCTTCTTCAGCCATACGGGCATACATGCTAGTCCATTCATCGTTTTCGCCTTCTGCTGCCCATTTTAAGTTCTGAGCTGTATCGCCAAGACCATGGAATTCTTTAAACCACATTTTAGCATGTTCTTTTTCCTGGTCAGCTGTTTCCTGGAAGATAGCAGCGATTTGTTCATAACCAGCTTTTTTTGCAACAGATGCAAAATAAGTATATTTGTTACGAGCCATTGATTCGCCTGCAAAAGCTTCCATTAAGTTCTTTTCTGTTTTTGTTCCTGCATATTTAGACATATGATAATCCTCCTGTGAATTTATCTATCATTTCATCTTATGAAAAATATCTCGTTAAAAGACCTTCAAATGCTTTTCCGTGTCTTGCTTCATCGCGTGCCATTTCGTGAACTGTGTCATGGATTGCGTCAAGATTCTGTTCTTTTGCTTTCTTAGCAAGCATTACTTTGCCTTCTGTAGCGCCATGTTCTGCAGCAACACGCATTTCAAGGTTTTTCTTAGTAGAGTCTGTAACAACTTCTCCAAGTAATTCTGCAAATTTAGCAGCATGTTCAGCTTCTTCCCAAGCAGCTTTTTCATAGTATAAACCTACTTCTGGGTAACCTTCACGATGTGCTACGCGAGCCATTGCAAGATACATACCTACTTCTGAACATTCACCCTCAAAGTTTGCACGAAGATCTTCGATAATATCTTCGCTAACGCCTTTTGCTACACCTACAGCGTGTTCTGCTGCCCAAACTTTTTCACCTTTCTGTTCTACGAATTTTTCTGGTCCAACTTTACATACTGGACATTGTTCTGGAGCATTATCTCCTTCATGAACATAACCACATACTGTACATACAAACTGTGCCATACTAATAGCCCTCCTTAAATAATAATTACTTTGTTCAAATTAATGTGTTTCTATACAGCTAGGACAGAGTCCATAAAACTGTATACGGTTTCCCTCGATAATGCCGAGGAAGTTTTTGGATGCGTGAGCGTTTAACTTCTCTGGATGTTCAAATGGAATATCCAAAACGTTGAAACATTTTCTACACTGAAAGTGACAGTGTGGTTTTGGATTGCCATCGAATCTATCTGGCCCAGCACCGGTTGAAATTTTTTGAATCTCTCCTAAATCTGAAAGGAAGGAAAGATTTCTGTAGACAGTTCCTAAGCTAATGTTTGGAAAGTCTTCTTTGATATCCATATAAACCATTTCGGCTGTTGGATGGTCACATCGATTGATTAAATTATTGCGAACAGCTTCGCGTTGTCGACTGTGTTTTATCATCAGTAATCTCCTCTTTGTTATTAATAATAGGAACTGTTACTAATATTAATATATCACAATTTATCTATTTGTCAACAGTTTTCTGAAAATAATAAAAGAAATTTTTATGCATAAAATGATAGAAATATAGTAGGAGATATATTGTGGTGAAAAGATTTATTACATATTTATATGAATATGAGAGAGGAAATAAAACAAAGAATGTAGGTTTTGTGAAGGTAGATGTTCGCAATAAAAAAGTAAATATGGAAATTTGCATTCGGAATGTGATTCGCACCATGGAAGCAGGGAAAATATATGCCATAGTGAAAGAAAATTTGTATAAAGGAATTCTTTTAGGTGAAATAGACGTTGTCGAGGGACAGGGGAATATTCGATTGAATTTTTCACAGGACGATATCATGGGAAGTGATTTTTCTATTGTGGACATAATCGGTGTAGGAATAAAGTTTGTTGATGGGATTTATTTTGCAAGCTGTTGGAGGGAAGCAGAGGAGGAGGCAGTAGGAAGAGGAGAGCTATTTATTGAGAAAGAAGAGGAAATGCAGTCTTCAGAAATCATGGAGCCAGAGACACTGGAAGAAGAATTTGAAGCGGAATCTATAGAACAAATGCAGATGGTGGCACCATCTGACATGGGAACGACTTATCGAAAAATGGAGCTGGAGCAATTACGTACGCTACCCAGTCCAAACTGGCACCTCTGCAACAACAGTTTCCTGGTTCACGGGTTCTGGAATTATGGGTATCTGGTTCTTAAAAAGGAAGTGGAGGAGGATACAGAGAAATCTTATCTGGGGGTTCCGGGAATTTTTGAAACGCCAGAGATGGTCATGGCGGTGGTCTTTGGGTTTACGCAATTTGAAGAGATTCCGGAAGAGATGATAGAAGAGGAGCTTCGCATAGATAGAACATTCCCTAAAATAGAAAAGAACCAGGAACCAAAGAACGGTGTCTTTGGCTGCTGGTTTGTAGAATTACAAGAATAGTTCAGGCGCAAGAAGACTATACTGAAGATGGTCAGTCCATACACCCTTGATGCGAAGGTAGTCTCGACAGACTCCTTCTTTCTGAAAACCGAGTCCAACAAGAAGTCGGATAGAAGGTTGATTGTCTTCCTGTACTCTGGCACAAATACGATGAAGATTTAATTCTGTAAAAGCGATGTCTAGAATTTTTTCTACCGCCTCGGAAGCGTATCCTTGGTGGTGATATTCACTCGAAAATTTGTATCCAAGTTCTGCTTTGGAATACAAATTCGAAATATTATATAGGCAGACGGTTCCAATGATGGTAGCTGGATCTTCCTTTAAAAACACATAGAAACGAACCTGCTGCATTTTTAAGGTAAGGCCATACTCCAAATGAAGAATGTTTCGCTGATGTGCTACCGTATAAAAGTTTGGACTGCGATCAGCTTCGTATTTTTCAAACAGCTCTTTATCCTTATTATAAAAGCGTAAAACATCACTTGCATAATCGGGACCGAGAACTTTTAAAATCAATCGATTGGTTTCGTATTGTAATAACATGTTTGCCATCCTTTAAAATTTTGGGTATGATATATTATATCACAATACAAGGAGAAATCCATATGACGCAAGACGAAAAATATATGAAAGCAGCGATTCGCGAAGCAAAAAAAGCATATGCTCTGGACGAAGTTCCGATTGGATGCGTCATAGTACAGAATGATAAAATCATTGCTCGTGGATATAATAGAAGAAACACCGACAAAAATACCTTGGCGCATGCGGAGATTGCAGCTATTAAAAAAGCCAGTAAAAAAACAGGAGATTGGAGATTAGAGGACTGCACCATGTATGTGACACTAGAACCATGCCAAATGTGCGCAGGGGCAATTGTCCAGTCGCGATTGGGAAAAGTCGTTATTGGTTCTATGAATCCAAAGGCTGGATGTGCAGGTTCCGTTATCAATCTTTTACAAATGAAACAGTTTAACCATCAGGTAGAAATGGAGACGGGTGTATTAGAGGAGGAATGCTCTACTATGTTGTCAGCATTCTTTCAGGAATTACGCGAAAAAAAGAAACAAGCGAAACTTGACAATGCATAGAAGGATAGGCTATACTTAACCGAGCTTCTTGCAAAAATAGTGCAGGAAAGTGATTTTCTTTATAATGCTGCTATCTGGGTCTTACGCAATGGGACCTGTGAACCTGGTCAGGGTAGGAATACAGCAGCCATAAGCAGACAATCTCATGTGCCGTGAGGGTGCCTGGGTGGTAGCATTATGAGGAAAAGAAGAGCTTTCTTGCAGTATTTTTGCAAGAAGCTTTTTTATTTTCCAAGAAGAGGTATATATATGTTGACAAAGTACATACTAGAAAGTATAGTAAAACAGTAGGAATTAAAAACGAAGGTGAAAAGTATGAAAATTTCAACAAAAGGAAGATATGCCTTGCGTATAATGATTGATTTGGCGATGAATATGAATCAAGGACCTATCCGAGTAAAAGATATTGCCAGTCGTCAGGATATATCGGAAAAATACTTAGAGCAAATTATTGCCATGTTCAACAAAGCGGGATATGTAAAAAGTATCCGAGGAGCACAGGGAGGTTACCTACTCACAAAGGAGCCAAAGGAATATACGGTAGGAATGATTTTACGTCTGGCGGAGGGCAGCATTGCTCCTGTTTTCTGCGTGGACGGTGATGCGGAGGGCTGCGACAGAAAGGGAGCCTGCGTATCCGCCATGCTTTGGCAGAAAATAAATGATGCAGTAAATGAGGTGGTGGACAACACTTCCTTACAGGATCTCTTGGACTGGCAAAATAATATAACAGAATAGGTAGAGGGGAAACAAATGGAAAAAATGATTTACTTAGATAATGCAGCGACTACACGTGTTTATCCAGAAGTAGTAGAAGCTATGACACCATATTTTACAGAAATGTATGGTAATCCATCTGCATTTTACAGCTTTTCTAATACAGCAGGAAAAGCCGTATCAGAAGCTAGAGAAAATGTTGCCAGCCTAATCGGCGCAAAACCAGAAGAAATTTATTTTACTGGTGGTGGTAGCGAATCCGATAACTGGGCGCTAAAAGCTACGGCAGAGGCTTATGGCAAAAAAGGAAAACACATCATTACATCAGCCATTGAACATCATGCGATTTTGCATACTTGCCAGTGGTTAGAAAAAAATGGTTTTGAAGTAACCTATGTAAATGTAGATGAAGATGGTGTGGTGAAATTGGAAGAGTTAGAAGCAGCGATTCGCCCAGATACGATACTCATCTCTATTATGGCTGCAAACAATGAAATTGGCACTATTCAACCATTAAAAGAAATTGGTGAAATCGCCCACAAGCATGGAGTGTTATTCCACACCGATGCAGTACAGGCATTTGCCCATATTCCAATCAATGTAGATGAAATGAACATCGATATGCTCTCTGCCAGTGGACATAAGATTCATGGTCCAAAGGGTATCGGTGTTATGTATATCCGAAAAGGGGTAAAAATCTTATCCTTTGTACACGGTGGTGCTCAGGAACGTCGCCGTCGTGCAGGTACACATAACGTGCCTGGTATCGTAGGTATGGGAAAAGCGGTTGAGATTGCAGCAGCTACCATGGAAGAAAAATCAAAAGCAATCAGCGAAATGCGAGATTACTTAATTGAACAGGTATTGGAAAAGATACCACACGCTAGATTAAATGGACACAAAACCAACCGTTTACCAAACAATGCAAACTTCTGCTTCCGTTTCATTGAAGGAGAAGGCATGCTCATTCTTTTGGATCAGGCAGGCATTTGTGGTAGTAGTGGCTCTGCATGTACATCTGGTTCATTGGACCCATCTCATGTACTTTTGGCCATTGGCTTACCACACGAGATTGCTCATGGTTCTCTTCGACTTACCTTGTCAGAAGACACCACAAAAGAAGAAATTGATTACACAGTAGACAAGCTGGCAGAAATCATTGCGAGACTTCGCAGCATGTCACCACTTTACGAAGATTTTGTAAAAAAGAATTCATAAAATGAAAAACAGGAGAAAAATGTATGTATAGCGAAAAAGTAATGGATCATTTTAATAACCCAAGAAATGTAGGGGAAATCGAAAACGCCAGCGGTGTTGGTACAGTAGGAAATGCAAAGTGTGGTGACATTATGCGTATCTATTTGGATATTGATGAAAATCAGGTAGTCCGTGATGCGAAATTTAAAACCTTTGGTTGCGGTGCAGCAGTAGCTACCAGCAGTATGGCGACAGAATTGGTTGTAGGAAAAACAGTGCAGGAAGCGCTTCATGTCACAAATAAAGCAGTTATGGAGGCGCTCGACGGGCTTCCACCAGTAAAGGTACACTGCTCTCTTTTAGCAGAAGAAGCCATTCATGCTGCGCTTTGGGATTATGCAGAGAAAAATGGTATCGTTATCGAAGGTTTGGAAAAACCAGTAACCGATATCAGTGAACACGAAGAAGAGGAAGATGAAGACTATTAATTTTATGAAGAAAAAAGTAGTTGTGGGCTTATCAGGAGGCGTAGATTCCTCCGTAGCAGCATATTTATTAAAAGAACAAGGCTATGATGTTATTGGTGTGACCATGCAGATTTGGCAGGAAGAAGATGTCTTCACACAGGAAGAAGAGGGTGGCTGTTGTGGACTTTCCGCAGTAGATGATGCTCGTCGTGTAGCACAGCTTCTCGATATTCCATATTATGTGATGAACTTCCGAGAGGATTTTCAAAAATCGGTTATTGATTATTTCGTAGATGAGTATAAAAGGGGTTGTACCCCAAATCCATGCAATGCATGTAACCGTCACGTAAAATGGGAAGCACTCTTGAAGCGTGCCAAAGAAATTGGCGCGGATTATATCGCGACAGGTCACTATGCTCGTATCAAGCAATTGGACAATGGTCGCTATACCATACAAAATTCCGTTACTGCGACCAAAGATCAGACCTATGCACTCTATAACCTAACCCAAGATCAACTTGCGTATACTTTGATGCCAGTTGGTGCATATACTAAAGATGAGATTCGTGAAATCGCAGAACGTATTCAACTTCCAGTAGCACATAAACAGGATAGTCAGGATATTTGTTTTATTCCAGATGGCGACTATGCGGGATTTATCAAGCGTGAAACTGGTGCTGAGTTTGCTCCAGGTAATTTTGTGGATGCAGATGGAAATGTTTTAGGTCAGCATAAAGGAATTATTCATTATACGGTAGGACAGCGAAAAGGACTTGGACTTACTGCGCCAACTCCGCTCTTCGTAAAAGAACTTCGTCCAGATACCAATGAAGTAGTCATTTGTCAGTCGGAGCTGCTTTTTGAAACCGAATGTTACGTAAAGGACATGAACTATATGGGTATCCCAGAACTCGGTATCGGAGAAGAAGTGGAAGCCATCGGAAAAGTGCGTTATTCACATAAAGGTGCGCCATGTAAGCTCACGCTTTTAGAGGAGGGAAGAGTGCTTTGTCGTTTTGATGAACCACAACGTGCTATGACACCTGGTCAGGCGGCGGTATTTTATCGCGATGACTATGTGCTTTGTGGTGGAACGATTGAGCGTAAATAGGAGGAATTATCATGGGAAAGATTTATAATAATGTTTCGGAACTCATCGGAAACACACCCCTTGTAGAACTCTCACATATAGAAGAAAAATATAATTTACAATGTCGTCTTTTGGCAAAGCTCGAATACCTAAATCCAGCGGGCTCTGCGAAAGACCGCGTAGCAAAAGAAATGATTGAGCAGGCCGAGCGTGATGGTATTTTAAAACCAGGAGCAACCATCATCGAGCCAACTTCAGGAAATACAGGCATTGGCCTTGCATTTATCGCAGCAATCAAGGGCTATAAATGTATCATCGTAATTCCTGATACCATGAGCGTGGAGCGTCGTAATCTCATTAAGGCTTATGGTGCGGAAATCGTATTGTCGGATGGAAAACTTGGAATGAAAGGATCTATCGCAAAAGCGGAAAAACTTCAAAAAGAAATTCCAAACAGCTTTATTCCAGCTCAGTTTGATAACATTTCAAATGTAAATGCCCACCGTAAAAATACAGGTCCAGAGATTTGGCGCGACTTAGATGGTAGGTTAGATATTTTTGTCGCGGGTGTAGGAACAGGTGGAACTATCACAGGCGTGGGCGAATACCTAAAAGACATGAACCCAGCGATTGAAATTGTCGCAGTAGAACCAGACGCATCTCCATTCCTTTCCGAAGGAAAGGCAGGAGCACATGGAATTCAGGGTATCGGCGCAGGTTTTGCTCCAAGCATTTTAAATCAGGAAATATATGATGAAATCATTCGAATAGAAGACGAGAAAGCCATCGAGTATGGAAAACTGGTTGGTGCTAAAGAAGGCTTCCTCGTAGGTATCTCTTCTGGTGCGGCTCTCGCTGCCGCGGTTGAGGTAGCGAAAAGACCAGAATCTGAAGGTAAAACCATCGTGGTATTGCTTCCTGATAGTGGAGATAGATATTATTCGACGAAGTTGTTTCAGTAATAATTAAAAAGACCGAGTTCAATGATATGTACCCTCTTTACTGGACAATCCAGTAAGGAGGGTATTTTTATGCGCT
>CAZVOY010000019.1:0-18223 GCA_964628865.1 uncultured Lachnobacterium sp.
CTTTTCATGAAATTTAACCTCCTGTGGTTTTATCGGGAGAGGTCCCTCCCACTAAATTGTTTCAATAAATAATGTGGTATCTAAAATTAGTCAACTACTTCAACGCCCATTGATCTAGCTGTACCAGCGATCATGCTCATAGCTGCTTCTAATGAAGCTGCATTTAAGTCAGGCATTTTCTGTTCAGCGATTTCCTGAACCTGAGCTTTTGTGATTTTTGCAACCTTGTTCTTGTTTGGTACACCAGAACCAGATTTGATACCACAAGCTTTTTTGATTAATACTGGAGCAGGTGGTGTTTTAGTAATAAAGCTAAAACTTCTATCTGCATATACAGTAATAACTACAGGGATGATTAAGTCTCCCTGATCTGCTGTTCTTGCATTGAATTCCTTTGTAAACTGTACAATGTTAACACCATGCTGACCAAGAGCTGGACCAACTGGTGGTGCTGGAGTTGCTTTACCAGCAGGAATCTGCAATTTAATATATCCTGATACTTTCTTTGCCATTTGGAATTGCCTCCTTAATTCATTTTCTTAACATCTGCGAAACTTACTTCAACCGGTGTTTCGCGACCGAACAGTTCTACATTAATTGTAACTGTTTGTTTGTTGTGGTTCATTGCTGTAATTACGCCGCATGTATCTTTCCATACACCACCGATAACAACAATCATGTCGCCTTCTTCGAAGTCAACCACAACATTTTCAGACTTAATGCCTAAGTTTCTCATTTCTGCATCTGTAAGTGGCACAGGTTTGCTTCCTGGACCAACAAATCCAGTAACACCTCTGGTATTTCTTACCACATACCATGTATCATCATTCATAATCATATGAATCAGAACATAGCCTGGGAACATCTTCTTAGACACCTGTTTTTTCACACCATTCTTAACTTCAACTACATCTTCCATAGGAACACGTACTTCTAAGATCTGGTCTTCAAGATGTCTGTTTTCGATTGTTTTGTCAATGTTTGCTTTGACTTTGTTTTCATAACCTGAATAGGTATGAACTACATACCAGTTTGCTTCTGCCATAATTCGTTACGCCTCCATTAAAAACTTAAACCTAAAAGGAAATCTACACCGTAACCGATAACCCAGTCCATAAGTGCAATGATAAGTCCGACTACAACTGAAACAGCAATAACTGCAACAGTCTGTTTGAAAACTGATTTGCGGTCTGGCCAAGAAATTTTCTTGAACTCTGTCTTAAGACCTGTAAACCAGCTTGTCTTTGGAGTTTTTTCAGTTTGTCCCATATTTTACTCCTTTTACTATCCTAGACTATTTTGTTTCCTTATGCATTGTATGAGTCTTGCAGAATCTACAATACTTTTTGGTTTCCATTCTGTCCGGATGAGCTTTTTTGTCTTTTGTCGTATTGTAATTACGACGCTTGCATTCTGTGCATGCTAATGTAATTCTTGTACGCACAACTTCCACCTCCGTTTAAATTCTTTGTTGATTGTTTCTTTTACCCTTAAAAAAGGGCATAAAAAAAAGACCTACTTCTAAGCCTATCTAATATAGCACAATCGTTTTTTTGCGTCAATACTTTTTTAAAACTAGTTCTCCTTAGGTAATTTACCACTAAATCTTGTGGATTGCAAGTGTTTCTTCTTATTAAATAGTTGTTGCAGACTAGAAATACATGGGTTTATAATATAGATATAAAAATAGCACTTCTATGCCCTACCGAAGGCAAAAGCTTGAAAATCAAAGATTTCCAAGCTCACGGGCGCGTTCACAGTGCACATAGAAAATTTGCACGGATGCGAATTTCTATGTATTACTGCTCACTTTTGCCTTCGTGAAAATTCAAGGAAGAAAGGAGGGGTTCTCATGACAAAGATTGATGCTTATGCTTATTACTTATCGACGTACAGCAACAATCGTCCTACGCGTTACGACTCGCACAAGAAGAGTGATCTGCGTAAAATATACAATTCCATGGTAAAAACAAATAAAGAATCTCCTCTGTACAAGCTTTCTAACGAGGACGCAGTGGCGAAGTATGCAATTGACATTAAGGAAAATGCAAAGGCAATCCAAAATGTGGTAGCATCTTTATCAGATAGTTATGGAGATTTCCAGGATTCCTTCCGCAAGAAAGTTGCAGTATCCAGCGACGAAGACACCGTTGGTGTAAAATACATCGGCGACGGGACCGAGGACGATAGAATCAATGGATTTGAGATAGAAGTAAAACAATTATCTTCTCCTCAGGTAAATGTAGGTAATTATATGAAAAATGATAGTTTATCTATCATCCCAGGCACCTACTCCTTTGACCTGAACGTGGATAACACCGCTTATGAATTCCAATTTAGTGTACATCAGGGCGAAAGTAATCTGGATGTTATGAAGAAACTTGCAGGTCTGGTAAATCGCTCTTCACTCGGAATTACAGCAACCATTAAGCACCGCACTACCGATGGAGGCAACACACAGACAAGCGCGCTAGCTTTAACCTCCCGTCAGGCAGGACGAGAAGATAACGAAGCACATATTTTCGAAATCACTCCGGGCCCAACCGCCGAGTCGATTCATGCAATGGAATTGTTAGGCATAAACAATATATCGAAGGAACCAGAAAACTCTGTCTTCTTATTTAATGACGCAGAGCTTAGTTCCCCATCTAACACCTTTGAAATTAATGGTATCTTTGAGGTATCTTTAAAAAACATTTCCGAAGAAGGTCATCCCGCTGAGATAAGTTTTAAAAACAATGTCGACGCTGTAGCTGATAACGTTATGTCTTTGGTGAATGCTTTTAACGGCATTTTAGATATCGCAGCAAATAGTTCTACAGAAGCAACTGGTGACACCAACAAGCTCCTCACCGAAATGAGTGCCATTTCCAAGAGCCGACGAGAATCACTGGGAGATATTGGTTTAGAGGTTGGAGAGAACGGAAGAATCTCTTTAAATAAAGAAACCCTAGAAGAAGCCATTCAGCCAGAACGAGCAGATGAGACTTTTAGACGTTTAACAACCTTCAAATCTGCCATCGGCGCCAAAGCAGATACCATTGCTATCAATCCGATGAACTACGTAAATAAGGTAGTGGTAAACTATAAAAATCCAGGCAAAACATTTACCGCACCTTACTTCACAAGTGTATATTCTGGAATGATGTTAGATCGATATGTATAGAAAGCTGTCGCAAAACGGATTTTAGTTCCGTGACGCGATGGCTTTTTATATGAATAGAACTCCTAAATATAATTTGTCCTTCTTTTACTGACGTTTTCTTTTTTGAAAAATGCCATAGTCCTAAAAAGTCTTTCTGCTAGATGTTTTTGTGTCTTTCAACAGTTCGACTATCCGAGTGATATGTCCGCGGGCTAGAAACACTCATCCACTTTCCAGTTTCTCTAAGTGGGCAAATTTATAAAGTTGATATTACATGTGCCACGCAAAAACTCGCTTCGCTCAGACACTTGCGTTGGCACATGACATTTTATAAATCTGCCCACGTAAGAGAAACTACGAAAAGTCTCTGAATGTGTTTCTACGCTCCGCGGACATATCATCTCGGATTGCTCGAACGTTTGGAAGACATAAAATATAAACAATAGCAGAAAGTGCTTTTGTAGGAATATGTGCATTTTTCAAAATCCGAAATAAGAAAGTAAAAAAGAAGGACAAATTATATATAGGTATGTATGCAACAAAAAAGCCATCGCGTCACGGAACTAAAATCCGTTTTACGACAGCTTCATTAATATTTCTATTTCATTTCCTTAATGTAAGCAAGCACTCTTTCCACCTGTTCTTCATTTAATTCCTGAACCTTCTCAATAATCTCATATTGTTCAGGGCTTAAAACAAGACTTACTGTACTTTCTTCTGGTTCATATTCTTTAAACTGATTTCCACTACTTAACAACTCGATTGGCGTTACATCTAATACATCACAGATCACCATAATCTTATCTGCAGCTGGATTTGTCTTTTTTGTCTTCCAATCACTAATCGTACTCTGTGCGATGCCTGTAGCCAAAGCAAAATCTTTCTGGCTCATGCCTTTTTCTTTGATTAATTCAAAAATACGTTCACTAATAATCATACCTTTTCTCCTGTGTATACATTCCAATATGGATATGCGTTTTCATATGTTAACAGTATAACAAGATATGGAAAATTATTCAACTTGTGGAAAGAGATTTATTTTAAATATAGAATTCCTCTGTTCTTTATCTTTGATTGTTTACCTGAATTGGTGGACAGCAATGCATAAGGCTATGCTTCTATATAAAGAAACATAGCTGCTCTCCCCAGCTATCCTATGCACGCACCTAACAATCCCCTTAGGAATTAAAGATGAAATATAATTATTTAATCAATGATTACATCTCTCTTAGAAATTGCTCTATGGATTGCGTCTTCGCTGCAAGTTTAATCCAGCTGTCTAACACATCCAAATCTTTTTCATTTTTAATTCTGTCTTTTTGTTCTTCTGAAATAGCGCCTTTTTCTTCTAACAGTGATAAAACAACACTTGTAAGAGCTTCTACACGACCCTCTTCGCGACCCTCTTCGCGACCTTCTGCACGGCCTTCTGCACGACCTTCTGCTCTTTCCTCTTTTAACATCTCTTGAAACAACATAAAGCGCTCCTCCATTTCTCGACTTTCTTTCACGTGTTTAACGGATTTCTGAAGGCTCTCTACAAACTCATCTTGAAAATCTTTTTCACTCTCTGATAAATCAGCATTCACGAAGTGTAAAAAGTTAATCAAGGATTTTGATACCTCTTGATCATTCTCTCCTTTGGTGCTTAGAAAAATACTTTTCCTGCCGTCGTTTAAAACAAGATTTTTATCTTCCTTGCAAATACTTTCGAATGTGTAACAGTATTTCTTTTCTCCAAAAGGATCAAAATCACAAATAAATATCACATACGAATTTGGTAGTCGGTCATAATCTTCTCCGCTAAGTAGTAATTCCATATCCATCTGACTATGGTAGTATCTACTGCGCTTCGCTATAGCAGGCTTTTGAAGTGCTTGCATTTCTATATCATAATGCGTACCTTTCTCGTCTTCTGCAAATACGTCAAGACGAACCCCTTTGTACGCTGGATGATATACAACACTCTTCTCTTTACTCACCTCAACTCGTGCTATAGGAAATTGAAGAATTCTTTCTAGTAATCCTTTGCAGTTATTTTCATCACACATAACTGCACCAAACATGAAATTATTTTTGATAGTTAATTCTTTCAGTCGCTTTCTTTCTGCCATATTTCCTCCTGCAACAGAGGAATTCTATATTTATATAATAGCATATAGCAAAGTATCGCCACAAGCTATTTGTTGGGTCACAATTTTGGACCTCTAATTTTCTATATAAAAAGAGCGAGACACTACGATATCTCGCCAACATAAATATTTTTAAAATTTCTCAAAAATAAGATAAATATTTCCACGGTTTTATACGATATATAGTATGACAGGAAATAAAACTATACAATAGTGTGTATAACAGTTTATGCTGTTACCATAAAGAATCAAGGAGCGGAAAGGGATGTCCGCTCCTTGGTTTTTATAGATATATCTAAGTTTTGCAATAATTTGTTTCTAATTCACTTCTTTATCAAAGATTTCGCAAAACAGTTCTGGTGTATAAAACAGTTCAATATTCTCTTCTATCTTCTCAATCGACCACTCCCACCATTTGATTCGAAGGAACTTTTCAATGATATCTTTTGAAAAACGATATTTTATTATCTTTGCTGGAACACCGCCTACAATTGCATATGGTTCTACATCGCGCGTAACTACAGCTCCTGCGGCAATGACTGCCCCATCACCAATTTTTACACCTGGCAAAATAACGACATTTGCACCAATCCATACATCATTTCCTATTTCAACCGGTCGATTATTTCTTATCTCACTATATGCCCATGGATGATTTTCTAAATGTCTTCCATGCTTCTTTGCAAGTTCTTTAATTTCTCTCCCTTTTTCCTCCGAATAAAAACGTCTTGAATCCATAAAACTATGTGTTGATACACAATCCAACGTATGATTTGCAACAATTTTTGCTGAATTGTTAATCGAACAATATCTCCCTATTTTATTTGCAATAGGACAATCTTGTACAAGGCTATCATATCCATATGTATATCTACCTACAAAGCACCCTTTATATTCTATGTCCTTTTTATTCGCTTTCCAATCCCCTCTCACAAGATACAAATAATCATCTATCGAATATCCACGACTTTCCAAGAACATTTCTATTTCTCTGTAAATATTCCATGTAGCTACAATTACATAGTGCTTTTTTACATCAAGCACATCTGGTGACTTTACATCTTTTTGGTCAAATCTTTCATAATTCGAATCAACAAAAAAACTTGGTTTTATACCCTGCTTCTCTATTTCCTCTTGGGCAATTTCTCCCCACTTATTTGCGCCCCAAACGACAACCTCCTTGTTCTGCATTTGAGCCACCACGCCCGGTATTCTTTCTTTGCATAAATTTTTAAAATTTATTTCTTTTTTTCATGTGGTATCCATTCCATATTTGATCTCCTTGTTTAATAGCCCAAACTATACTAATTCAATCGTCTCTTCACTATCTCTTCATAAATCCCCTTCTTAAGCACCGTCTTTTCATCATATACTTGTACCATCTCATTATACAAATCAATAAGTCGATTATCTCTTCTATCTTTCTCTCTATTATGAAGTTCTTTCTTTTCACGAACATGTTCCAAATTCAAAAACTTAAGGCCATAGAAAATAAAATGAGAATTATCATCAAGTATATATCTTCGTGCTTTCTCTGCAGAATATAAATCAATTGATAACTCAATCGCCCCCTTCATTTTTCCACAAGAAGTATGACTGCTTAAATCTAACAGCTGATCATAATTTTCTTCTAAACAAATAAAATCAATTTCAACAGACTCTCTAAGCCCCATTGCCTCCATAACCGAGCTATTAATGATACAAACATTCTCCAATGGAACTCCATGCTCCATAATTACTTTTTTAAATTTTGTCAATTGATCTATGAAGTCTTTTCGATATACCTGTTTGAAACGATGTTCTAAATATTTCAAATTGTTTGGAGACAACAACACTTGTGCCAAATGCTGTGCTTCACGCTCATTATCAGAAGAATGGAATTGTAGTTCAATATCATCAAACTCGAAAAATGTCGCATCTCTCATTGACAACTTAAATGCTTTTAATTGTCCGTAAAAATTCTCTTCTTTGTTCTTCTCATCTGATACAACAACCACTCTCAACTTCAGTACATCTTGCTTTAAAAGATTAATCTTACGATCTATCTTTTCATCGCCGTATACCCATTTATAACAATACATTTCGTTAATGACGTTTTCAAAAGCTACATAATTAGATTCAAAATCTAAATCAACATATCCTACCACCTTAAATTTTCGCTCTAATTGTTTTAGCATAAAATTCCACAATTCATATGCAGGTCCATACATTACGCAAACACCATAATTGCCATTATATAAATCACAAAATGCACGATATACTCGCTGCATATCTTCTGTGGAAAATCCATTTTCATGATACCATGTATATGGCTTAATTTCTGGTTTAAGCCCTGGATAATGTTTTACCCAAATCGGCACATCTGCTTCAATACAAGACGCTATTCGATGCACACCATCCAATGGTTCATTCTCTGCTGATAACGGAACTGGATTTTCTTTATCAAACTGATATTTTTTAATATTATCAATCGTTTCCTTAGCACATCTCACATATTCTTCTATTCCGTCTTTAAAACGTGTGCTTGTCGTTCTAAACCCTTCTCTCCCCTGTGTCCAAGCAAGAATGTGACGAGCATACAAAGACTTATTAATCGGATTGTCTATTCCATTCGCGATATCTCGAATGAGTAGCCACTTAATTCCAATATCTAATCTATCTGCGGAAACCAATTCTCTTGCATCCATTTCTACTGCATCATATTCATGAACACTCACTCCATCGATACTATGCTGCAACATACCATCCAACGACCAATATAATAAATTCTTTTGAGATGGCACCACTATCTTTTCCTCAGGCACACCATATCTCATCAAATCATCTTTAATACGTTCCCTAACGGCGAAATTTATCGGACTAACCACTACGTAATCATATGTATCTGTTTCAAGAAGTCTTTCCAATCCAAGAATAGTGGCACTATGCTTAGATGAATCTTTGTCAACCATACATACCACTTTACAATAACCAATACTCTCCACCTGCCTGATAAAATTTAATCCCGCTCGTCCTGCACCGTACACAATTACTTTGGAATCCTTTTCCACCTGTTCAAATGGAAAGAGCGCATATAATCCTGTCATATTTTTCCTCCACACCTTTTCGAAAATCTTCTTAAAACAACGAGGCTATCATTTCATCTGCAATGATTTTCCAATCCCTTGTTTTTGCAACTCTTTTTGCAGAATTGCTAATCTCTTCGTTATTACATTCTCTCAAAGCCTTTTTTATATTTGTAACAGCATCTGCAACTGATTCACTAATATAAATCGCATCACACTTTGGCAAATTAGGCATAGCGGATGCAACCACTTGTTTTCCGCTCGCTAAGTATTGATACAATTCATTAGGAATTCTTTGCTGGTACACACCATAAAAAGGCAATATTGCTACATCAAATCTTTGTATTACATTTGGCAATTCATCATAAGAAACTTGTCCTTTATATTTCAAATTACTATATCCATCTAGCCATTCAGGATATTCTTCATATATATCGCCCCAAAATTCAATATCACACTCTGGGAAAGCTTCACAAATATATTGAACCATAGCAAAATATATTCTACAATCTATCGTTCCAGCAAATCCAATAACCGTGCGGTCTTTCTTTACTTCATTTACTGCTTTATCAAAGATGCCGTAATTAACGCCACCCGATAGCAAATAAGTTTTCACATTTTCTTCTTCTGACATTTTATAATAAAGGGATAAATCTTTAATATCCGTAGAAGCTCTTTGAGAAACACTCCTATATTCGTCAGGCAATTCTTCCGTCACATAGACCCAATTCGAATTTACACAATTGCACAAATCAATATTTATCTCTTTTGTAGAATCAATTATTTCTATTTTATCTTGAATATAACTCTTAAGCATTTCTGCACTAGTAGGAAGTAAAGGTTTTGTCTTCTCTTTCCTATCTATTGCTTCTAGTTTACGATATCCTTTTATTGCCTGATAGCATCTTTCTGCTGCTTTATCATCATCAAAATCAAATCTTTGCTGGATAACTTGTTTACGTTCAAATGTATATTTATCTGGATTATTCAGATTCTCTTTTAATGCATGTAATAAACTTGTAAAGTTATAAACCTTTTCTCCCGGCATATAATAATCAATATTATGAAATACAAAACCTTTTTGACTTTTGTACGCTTCGTAGTCTGGAACCAGATAAATAATGGGCCTATCTAGCAGCAGAAAATCATATGCAATTGAAGAATAATCACTAATCATAATATCAAATGCATTTAAAAATTCGTCGTATCGAACATCAGCCTCAAATAGCATATCATCCGTAAGTTCATAACAATTTTCACCCACAGAAAAACATACCCCTTTTAGTGCAGTTTGTTCTACTGGGTGAAGCTTATAAATCAGAGCCGCATTGTTCTTTTCAAGAAACGCCTGAAGCTCTTCCTTGTCATAATCGTCTAACCTAAATACATTCTCAGAGTAAAATTTCCCAGAATGGCAGCTTCTATTAGCCCGGAAAGAAGGAACAAAGAAAATAAACTTATCATACTTCCTTATATCCTCTCCCAATACCTTAACCAAGTTTTCTTTTCCATCAGCACTCTTCACACAGTCCAGCCTAGCCTGTCCTGTCACAACGGCTTTTCGCATATCATAATGAAACATAGCTGACAAACGGAATCTATCATCCAAACTATGCACACACAACAAATCTGTTTTTTCTGAAAATTCTAACATTCTATTTACTTGCTGTATCGGTAAATTCGGATCATAAAAATCATGTGCTTTAACACCACTCCCATGCCATAAGTTAACAAAGATTTGATCTTCTTTTTTAGGTAATGCTACAAATGCATAGGTATTTGCTATAATATACTTTGCTTCTTCTATCAGTCTGTTTCCTCTTACAGTATCATACATTTCACAACGAATCCCACGACTTCTAAGAACTTCAAGATGGCTCTTTCTTGTTACTAGCCAAGCAGTTTCATGATCCGTATTCTCTTTTATATATTTCCATAAAGCATATGCGTTACACGCAAAATCTGGTTTTGAAATAAATAAAAACATTTGTTTATCCTCTATAATCCATAATATTCCATCATTCTGGCGCAAGCATCCTTTAAAGATACCTCTGCGCGCCATCCCAATTGGCGTATTTTAGTAGAATCTCCACAAACCACGGATATAACATTTGTCACCGCTGGGTCTGTTTTTCTTGTTTCCATGTTATAATCTATCTCTATGTTACGTCCTTTTATGTTTGATGCCATTATTTGAGCCAACTCTAATACAGAAGCCTCTCCTTCTTCACTCACAACGTTATATGCTTCGCCAGACTCTCCCTCTATCATAACCGTTAGCATTCCAACAATTGCATCTGTTACATACATAAATGTACGACGTGGTGTTCCATCCCCTTTTAAGATAATTTTATTCCCTTTAAGTAACTGAGCGATAAAATCTGCATGTAAACGACCATCATCCAACTCAATCCCGCTTCCTAAAATTTGAAATGGGCGTACTATCTTACAAGTTACACCTTGATTTACATAACAAATACACAATGTTTCAGCAGCTCTCTTTGCACATGAATATACATTTCGTGGGTTTAACGGATCTAACTCTCCCGAATAAGCTTCCACCAAACGTGATATTCCATCTGTTTTTCCGTAAATATCCACACTAGATACAAATAAAAACTCTGCATCCTTTTCGACAGCTAACTCTAACAAATTTTTACATCCAATAACATTAGCCTCAAAAACCTCTGTAAGATGCTTATATCTTATTTTCATATTTGCAGGACTTGCCGCATGAATAATATAATCAACTTCACCTTTGTAAGAGATTGGATTTCTTACATCTCCTAAAAATAATTCAAAATCTTCTCGACCTTCATATTCTGCAAATCTTAATGCGGCTCTTTCGGCACTTCTGCACATTGCAACCACTTTTATTCCATCTCCGTATAATTCGTTACGCATAAGAAGTCCATGCACAAAAAATTGTGGAACATAACCATTTGCACCAGATATAAAAACAGTTTTGTTTTGCAATTTTTTCCAATCAAGGGACGCTTTTGCTATGCTCTGTGCGTCTTCAATAATCATTGAATTCATCTTATTTCTCCTTAAGCCCTTTTTCCTGCTCTAAAAAAAGTGGATGTAATGCTTGTACAATTGCTAGGTCTTCTGGATATGTAACTTTAATACAATATCTGTCTCCCATAACCATTCCGCACTCCACACCGATATCGAGTACTAATTCGCTATCCTCATTTACCTCTACTCTATCTTCATCGGCAAGATAAGCTTTGTGCGCTTCCTTTAATACTCCGTAACGGAAAATTTGTGGCCCTTGTTGAATAAATAATTTTTTCTTCTGTAAAGTCCTATTTACTTGTTTTCCGTTATTACTAAATGTGATAGCATCTGTTGCTTTTACAACCGTGATACAAGCATCATATTCATTCATCGCATCATACAGTTTATTCATTGTCGTCTGTGAAACAAAAGGACATACAGCCGTCATAATCATAACCGTATCTTTTGCACGGGCTGGAATAGCCATAATACCATTGTAAACAGATTGATATCTTTCTTTTCCAGACTCTGTTACAATAGACAATTTTGTAATCCCATACTCTTTTGCCCATTCTCTAATTTCATCATGATAACCTATAGGTGCTACAACACATATCTCATCTACATTTGCATTTTCTTGGGCGGTTCTCATAGAATACACCAACATTGGATATCCTGTTAATTCTACAAACTGTTTAGGGATATTCTCCTCAAATCGCACCCCTTTTCCACCTGCTAAAATAATTGCGTAATTCATATTCTCTCCCACTTTACTTAAAATAACTATATATTTTTTCTCCAACAGTACCATCTAAATTATTCATTCGAATTGACTGTTTTTTTGCTCTTTCTTCGTTTAGACTTTCGAATATTCGAATATTTGATAAAAACAAATCCAACGTATTGCTATTCCGTTCCGTATATAGCATTCGTGCAGAGGCGCTATCTATAAGGTCTTCTATCGATATCTCTTTTTCCGACATTTGTTCAGGATATAAATAATTCATTATTAATAGAGGTTTTCCTGTAACAGGATATATTGCTGACAAAGATCCGCCGGCACCAAAATAACAATCAGCTAAAACCATTGCCATATGTGGGCTAGAAGTTTCATCTATAATTCCATATCCCTCTTGTATAAATGTATTTCTTAATTCTAAATATTCTTCCAACAAAGTTGGAGTCATCGCTTTAAGAGTTGACATAGTCAATGGGTGTTCTCTCCATATTGGCACAAACTCTGAATGTTTTTTAAAAATATTTAGAATCCTCTTTAAATTCTGAATAATATTTTGCGGATTATTCAAAATCATACTTATATTTGTATTAAAGAAAATCACCTTTTTATTATGAAGTTTCTTTTCCCATTCCTTAGGAATGTTCAAATCTTCTTTTTTTGTATTAATGAGCTTATCCGTTTTAGGCGAACCAATTGCGACAACTTTTTCTTTCCAGTTAGTCTCATTTCCATATGTTTTCTGTAACGTTTCAACATAGAAATCTCGTGTTTCTTCATTTTGCACAAATACATAATCTGCACTATTTACAGCAGGTAATAGCACAAAGGATTGATTCATTTCTACTGGAGGCGCAGGCAAAATAAAGTATGGAACATATACTAGCTTCTTTGTGTTTTTTCTTAGTGTAGACGAATAATATTCTAAACCAACACTAGTAATATGGTTAAACTCATCATACGGATTATGTATAAATATTACATCTGGCTGTCGAAGAGAAATATCATATTCTTCATACAACGTAATATTCACATTCTTCGGAAATTCTTCCCCTTCCCAATAACGAGCTGAAAAATTTCCTTTTGGGTCTTTGTCGTAATACGGAATTGGCACCACATAAGCATCACAATTCTCATCTGCGTTTGCCGCCATCCAAATGCTTTCCAACGAATCCCACATAGAAACTTTGTATGGCAAGAAAACAACCTCAAGCTTATCTGGAATCTCTTCTTCAAAGACACCCTTTATTGCGTTTATAATACCCTTCCATTCCTCAAATAAATGAACAACTATTTCCTTATCACAAGTCTCCTTTGTTATCTCAACACTAATAGCGTACAACTTTTCACAATACGCTTCTAATGCCCCGACAACATCTGTTCCCTCACCATACACTCTCTCAATATGACTTCCTAGCGTGATAGCCGTGTGCTGACAATTCTCAAGGAGTACAAGACTTTTTTCTGTTTTTCCCTCTTCTAGCAACGCATACGTCTGCGGAATCGCCTTATCTAATAACTCTATTAACTTTTCATATTTTTCTCTAACGATTCTGCTCATACCTTCTATCCTTATCCGACATTTATTTAAGAAGCACTTCCATTACCAGTGCTGCCACATCCAAATCTTCTGGCATCATCTTTTTAAGCTGATTTACGATAGTCCATGCCTCTTGTATCTGTCCGTTTTTTAGCATAGCACTTATTTGCACCGTAATCTGCCTCTTAAGTTTTTCCATCTCATCTCTCTGTCTTCTTTGTTGTGCAAGTTCCTCTTCATGCAGTCTATATTTTACCGCCTGCATTTTTTCAGAAAAATGTACACTCAGTTTACTATGACCCTTAATGATTTTCATAATGTCTACAAACTCTTGATGTGGCTCCATTGTAAGCATCGCTTCTGCTAAGACCTCTGCAATCTCTTCAAATACATAGATTTGCTTTTCTTCCCATTGAAGTTCGCCCATATATTTTCCCAAACTCTCAACATTGCCAAGCTTTAAATCACTACAAATCAGTATGGAGTATACTTCTTTTATTTTTACTACATCAAATGCTTCGCACACAAATGGTACTTTTTGCATGCTATATAGCTCTTCTTGATTTTGTTCAAAATACTCTAAAAATTGTAAATATGATTGCGCCGCTTTTATTGCATCTTCATACTGTTTTAAAAAATAAGCCGCTCTAGTCATAACCTGTACTGCAAACGCATGCGAAAGTTTGTTTGTCCGTGAGTCATTTATTAGTTTCAAACACCAGATATATGCATTTTCATAGTATTCTTTTCCCAGATAGCCATATATGATACTTGCATAAAATACCCCTATCGCATGATCTTCTTCCGAATCCAGATCTACTTTCTGCCCTGCAAAAATATTTAGATATTTCTCGCCATAGGAAACCATTTCTTCAAACGCATTCACTGTGCGAAGTTCCTGAACTAACTGCATTTTCCAACGCAGTTCATCTGGCTCCTCTTCAATCATTTCTTTGATTAAAACATAGTTTCTCTCGAAATGTTTCTGCTTATCTTCTTCTGTTTTATATACGTAACCATAATGATCTACAATAGCTTTTATATTTGCCTGCTCATCTCTACGTGGTGCGAGATACTCATGGATTTTGCTACGGAATCTGGTATCTGACTCTCGCTTAACCATTCGACCCACCCAGCTATCTGTATATTGAGTACCTTCAAAATCCAAATAATTTCTCTGAATATAACTAGCCGAACCATAATTCTTGTATTTGCCAGAACCAAAGAAGGAAATTAGCTCATCCACATCGGTAAACCACTCATCATCATCCAGATAAAGGAACCATTCGCCTTCTGCCATATCTAGAGTAACATTCCTCGCTTTTGAAAAATCATTACACCAGGTAAAACTATCTATTTTATCTGCATATCTTTCTAATAAATCTCTTAAATCTTTGTCACAACCTGTATCTAAAATAATAAGCTCCGTTGGTATTGCTTCTCGAATAGGTGTAAGCGAATCCAAACACTTCTGGATAGTGTCTTTTCTATTTGAAACCAATAATCCAATTGATAGTATAATACCTTGTCTTGCTACCATAATTTCTGTTCCTTTTATGAGATAAAAATGCATATAGTCTACATTTATTATATCGGACAAGCACGTCTATTTCATTAGTAAAGTAATGTTGTCTTCTATAATTAATCAATAAAAAAGAGGACGAATTTCTTCGTCCTCTTGTAAGTTTATTAAGATTACTGGAGTAATGATAATACACCCTGTGTTGACTGATTTGCCTGAGCAAGCATAGACTGTCCAGCCTGCATAAGTATATTATTCTTGCTATACTCAACCATTGATTCAGCCATATCTGTATCTCTGATTTCAGATTCAGCAGCTGTTGTATTTTCTACTACGTTATCTAAGTTAGCGATTGTGTGCTCTAATCTGTTCTGAACAGCACCAAGTGCAGATCTCTGAGCAGATACTTTTGCGATAGCGTCTGCGATAGAGTCGATAGCGTATGTAGCTTTTGCACCTGTATTATCTACGATGTTCATGTCTTTGATTCCAAGACCTGCAGCATCCATAGCGTCGATTGTAAGAGCAATCTTATTGTTTTCGTCTGCGTCAGCACCTACGTGAAGTGTAAACTGTAAGCCCTGTTTTGCTACTACTGTACCTTCCTGAATAGAGAATACAACTTCATCAGCTGTTGCTAAGTCTGCTGCCGCAGTTGTGATTGTAGCTTCTGCGTCAGAACCTGCATCTGTACCAACTGAACTTGCTTTTCCTAATTCCTGTTTAATGAGTTCATAGGCTACTGCTTTTGAAATGATAGAAGCATCGTTGTCGCCAACACCATCAGCTGAAACTGTTCCATCACCATCTGTCATAGCTACATATGTATCACTTCCAACAACAACTTTATCACCATCACTAATCATCGCCTGAAGTTCTGGATTTGTATACTTGTAGTTTGCTGGATCTGTATCAGCAACATCATTAACAACTTCATATTCAGTTCCGTTGATAATGATTTTATCACCTGGAGTTGTTGGAACGGCACCTTTTACATCACCAATTGTTGTGCCAATTGTATAACCTTTAGAACCGATAGTAATCTGTTCACCATTTTCTAAACCTTTCATCTTAAATGTTGCTGTACCTGTACCAACACCAGTTAACTGACCATCAATACCAGCGTCTTTTGCATTGATATTTACTTTTGTATCTTTACCATTACCTTTAAGTAAGTATGTTTCGTTGAATTTTGTTGTTTCAGCTACACGGTCGATTTCTGTTGTGAGCTGTTCGATTTCATCCTGGATAGACTGACGGTCTGTTTCAGAGTTTGTGCCGTTGGCAGCCTGTACTGCAAGTTCGTTCATACGCTGAAGCATTGAGTGAACTTCTGTTAAAGCTCCTTCTGCTGTCTGTACTGATGAAATACCATCCTGTGCGTTTGTAGATGCCTGGTCAAGACCTTTAATCTGTTTACGCATTTTTTCAGAAATAGCTAATCCTGCTGCATCATCTGCTGCACGGTTAATTCTATAACCTGAAGATAATTTTTCTGTTGACTTTGCCTGAGATTTTGTTGTGATGCCTAACATTCTGTTAGCGTTCATCGCCTGCATGTTGTGCTGTACTACCATAATTTGTTCTCCTTTTTTCTGTTAATCCTTTAACATCCTTCATCCGTGAAGATTAATTATAATACCGCCTCCATGCAGTACTTCTAGTTACTTTATATATCGGTGAATACTTTTAATACTTTACCCCTATTTAGAAAAAGAATACATTTTTCCCAAAATTTTTTCAAGATATTGTGGTTTTCTCCAATAAAAAAGAAGCAGACCAAAGTCTGCTTCTTTCGTATTTGTTTTCACTTTATATGGATTAGCCAAGTAATGAGAGAACACCCTGTGTTGCCTGATTAGCCTGTGTAAGCATTGACTGACCAGCCTGCATAAGAATATTGTTCTTGCTGTATTCAACCATTTCTTCAGCCATATCTGTATCTCTGATTTCAGATTCAGCAGCAGTTGTATTTTCTACTACGTTATCTAAGTTAGCGATTGTGTGCTCTAATCTGTTCTGAACAGCACCGAGTTCTGATCTCTGAGCAGATACTTTTGCGATAGCATCAGCGATTGAGTCGATAGCATATGTAGCTTTTGCACCTGTGTTATCAACTACGTTAATTCCGCTTACACCAAGGCTTGTTGTATCCATAGCGTCGATTGTAAGAGCAATCTTGTTAGATTCGTCTGCATCAGCACCCACATGGAGTGTAAACTGTAAGCCCTGTGTTGTTGCAACCGAACCTTCTACGATAGTGAATGTAATTTCATCATTTGCAGACTGATCGTAATCGCCATAAGAAGATGTTGCTTCTCTACCTGGATCTACACCAACTGAGCTTGCTTTTATAAGTTCTTCGTTGATAAGTTCATAAGCTTTGTTTGCAGAGATAACAGATGCATCATTATCACCAATACCATCTTCATTACCTGTGTTTTCTGTCATAGCTACATATGTAGAACTACCATAAACAACTTTAACACCATCACTTACTAATGCAGTGGCATTAGTTAAGCTAATTTTATTATCTGTAAGGTCTTCTTCATCCGCTGCTACGATTGAATATTCTGTACCATCAATTGTTACTTTCTTGCCTTCTGCAAAATTAGCAGTAATATCTGCAATTGTTGTACCGATTGTATAACCCTTAGAACCAATTGTAATCTGAGAACCAGTTTTAAGAGCCTCCATCTTGAATGTAGCTGTACCTGTACCTACGCCAAGTAATTCTCCATCAATACCAGCATCTTTTGCTGCAATTTTAACTGTTGTATTTTTTCCGTTACCTTTAAGTAAATATGCTTCGTTGAATTTTGTTGTTTCAGCTACACGGTCAATTTCTGTTACAAGCTGTTCCATTTCGTCCTGAATTGACTGACGGTCAGATTCAGAGTTTGTACCGTTGGCAGCCTGTACTGCTAATTCGTTCATACGCTGAAGCATTGAGTGAACTTCTGTTAAAGCACCTTCAGCTGTCTGTACTGCTGAGATACCATCCTGTGCATTTGTAGATGCCTGATCAAGACCTTTGATCTGTTTACGCATTTTTTCAGAAATTGATAAACCAGCTGCAT
>CAZVOY010000020.1:0-8993 GCA_964628865.1 uncultured Lachnobacterium sp.
GTAATTTATGTCTTCCAAACGTTCGAACAATCCGAGATGATATGTGCGCGGAGCGCAGAAACACATTCAGAGACTTTTCGTAGTTTCTCTTAGTGGGCAGATTTATAAAATGTCATGTGCCAACGCAAGTGTTTGAGCGAAGCGAGTTTTCGCGTGGCACATGTAATCTCAACTTTATAAATTTGCCCACCTAGAGAAACTGGAAAGTGGATGAGTGTTTCCAGCCCGCGGACATTATCACTCGGATAGTCGAAGCGGTTGTAAGACACAAAAACATCTAGCAGAAAGTCTTTTTAGGACTATGGCATTTTTCAAATAAGAAAACGTCAGTAAAATAAGGACGAATTATATTTAGGATTTATATAAAAAAAGCCATCGCGCCACGGAAATAAAATCCGTTTTACGACAGCTTTATTCATTTAATTTAGCATTTACGATTTTTTCCAAAGATAACATCGTAATTAATATTTTTGTAGAACAAGTCTTCCTGATTTTCCTTTGTTACATTTTGATTTGCTAACATCCACATGGTTTTTGCGATTACCGATTCTAAGGTCATATCATAGGATTCCAAGAAACTACACATGGTTTTCATTTCATTTCCCACTTCATAAACGGTCATATCACTACCTTCATGTGCTACTTGCGTTGCCATGATAATCGTCTTGTTTGGATACTGTCTGCAAAGTCCATAGAAGGTCTCAGAAATTGATATAGGAATACCACCCACACCAAAACTTTCTACAATCACTGCATCATATTTTGAAAAGACAAATTCCAAAATCTCAGGTGTAATTCCAGGGATTAATTTTAAGAGGAATATATTCTCGTTCATCTCTGTATAGAACTTCACCTCTTCTTCATATGGCTGCATTGGAATATAACGCATAATCTGTCCATCCTGAATCACTGCCAAGGATGGGAAGTCGATGCTTGAAAAAGCATTATAACTCTTGGAACGCACTTTTTTTGCACGTGTTCCTGCAATGACTTTTCCATCGAATACAATGGACACACCCTGTGATTTTTCATCCGAAGCATAGGTAAAGCTATCCAATAAATTTGTCTTTGCATCTGTGATATCCATATCAATTGGTTTCTGGGAACCTGTTACCACAATTGGTTTCTGTGAGTTTTGAATCATATACGAAAGCCCTGCAGCTGTATATGCCATCGTATCTGTACCATGTGCTACCACAAAACCATCGTATTTTTCATAATTCTCCTGAATGCATTTCACCATCATAACCCAATGCTTTGGTTCCATATTGGAACTATCCAGGTTTAATAACTGAAGCGTATCTACCTGACAAATCTGTCCCAAAGATGGAATGTAGGACAATAACTCATCTGGTGAAATCTGAGGTTTTAATCCATTTTCTGATTTTTTCGATGCAATCGTACCGCCTGTAGCGATAAATAAAATTTTTTTCATTATGAAAGGACCCTTTCTATATCAGCTAATAGTGCTGTTACATTTTCTTCCTTTGTCGCCCATGAGGTACAAATACGAATAATGGTGTGATTTTCATCTTTTTTCCCCATAGGTTCAAATTTATATTTGATAGACAATTCCTTTACTGCTTCATTTGTCAATGCTACAAATATCTGATTGGTTGGCGATGCAACCGTAAATTCTACTCCATATTCTTCCAGTTTATTGGATATACGCTCTGCCATTTTCATTGCATGCTCTGCAATATCAAAATACAACCCATCTTCAAATAGTGTTTCGAACTGAATTCCCAGCAAGCGTCCTTTTGCAAGCATCCCACCATGCTGCTTGATGTTATAGCGAAAATCTGATTTCAGATTATCATTTGTAATCACAACCGCTTCACCAAATAAAGCACCTACCTTTGTGCCTCCAATATAAAATACATCTGTGTATGTTGCGATATCTTCTAAGGTTAAATCATTTTCCTTGCACATAAGACCATAGCCTAGACGAGCTCCATCCATAAATAAATAAGCACCAAATTCCTTGCAGAGCTTGTATAAGGAAATTAACTCTTCCTTTTTGTAAATAGTACCCCATTCTGTCGGATTGGAAATGTATACCATCTTTGGCTGCACCATATGTTCATCTCCGCCATCCGCAAAATGATTTGCGAGTATCTCTCTTACCTGTGGTTCATAGATTTTCCCATCCTCAGATGGAATAGTAATACATTTATGTCCACAAGCCTCTACTGCACCTGTTTCATGCACATTAATATGTCCACTCGAAGCACAAACGACACCCTGATAAGCCTTTAATGCAGCATCAATGACAGTCACATTAGTCTGTGTTCCGCCAACCAGAAAATGCACATCTACATCCTCTCTTCCACAAGCTTTCTTTATCAGACTAGCCGCATGCATACAATGTTCATCCATTCCATACCCTATGGTCTGTTCCATATTTGTTTCCGCTAATCTTTCTAAAATTCTAGGATGAGCTCCTTCTGTATAATCACAATTGAAAAAAATCATATATTACTCCAAAATTATTCTACTATTTCTACTGACACTTCTGTCGTTTCAGGCAACGCTTCCATAAAATACATACGTGAAGAAAAATCTGTGGTAAAGCGAATATCTTCCGCATATCCGGTTGCACCAAATCCCTGTTTGAGTTTTACGCCACCTTCCATCAAAAGTTTACCACTGGCCACACAATGTTCTTTTTCCCCTGGCAATTTCACTAGTTTTGCCGCTACATTATGTAACAATGAATCTGGCTTGATGTGGAATGGAATTACCTGATTAATCAATCCGCCAAAGTCCTTGATGTTAATCTTTAATTCTCTATTGGTAAAAAGATACTTACTATCTGGGTTTAACCCCTTTGGTGTGTAAGTTTCAAAATGTGTATTTGGATTGAAAAGCACCTGCATTTCAAACCCAACTGCTTTCTTTTGATCAGAACTTACACAGGTCCATTCAAACGTATTTCCATAGGCTCTGCCACGATAGAAATCTCCAAACTGAAGAACGTCTCTCCACTTCTTGTAAAGTGCAATCTGTTCTTTGATGTCAGCTACATCTTCTCTACTCATTTCACAAAGATTACATTCATAACCCAATACACCAAAGGCAGCTACTTGGAAGCGAGATGCCATAGGTGTTTTACGAAGTGTCTGATGATTTGGACAATCGGATACATGAGCACTAACGGTTGACATTGGATAACCATAGCTATATCCTGTTTGACCATTTACACGATAAATAGCATCTGAATCATCACTCGCCCAAATTTGTGGGAAATAGCAAAGCATACCCAAGTCAAAACGATTTCCGCCAGATGCACAACCTTCAAAAAGAATATGTGGAAACTCATTCATTAAGGTGTCACACATCTTATATAAGCCCATCATATAACGATGTCCGACTTCTTTCTGTCGTTCTGGTGGTAAGCTTTGCGAATAGTAATCCGAAAAGATACGGTTCATATCCCATTTTACATATGCGATATTTCCAGAAGAAAATACCTTTTCTAATGTTTTTGTCATATAGTCTACGAGGTCTGGATTTGAGAAATCCAAAATTCTCTGAGTACGGCTTTCTGAATGAGGTTTTCCTGGAATTTCCATTACCCATTCAGGATGGGCGCGATATAAATCACTATTTACATTTACCATTTCAGGTTCTACCCAAACACCAAAATCCAAACCTAGTTTGTTTATTTTTTTTGCAATACCTTCCAAACCATTTGGAAGCTTCTTTAAATTTGGATACCAGTCACCGAGAGACTGTGTATCATTATCTCTAGTTCCAAACCATCCATCATCCATGACAAAAAGTTCAATACCAACTTCTTTTCCTGCTTTTGCAAGTTTTAGAAGTTTATTTTCATTGATATCGAAGTAAGCCGCTTCCCAACTGTTTAATAAAACTGGGCGCTGTTTCTTCTTCCACTCTCCGCGAACGATACATTCACGAACAAAGTGATGCATAGTTTGACTCATTCCATTATAACCATTTTTTGAATAAGTCATCACAGCTTCTGGTGCTTCGAATTCTTCTCCTGGTGCAATATGGAACTGGAAGGATCTCGGATTAATACCTACCACTACTCTTGTCTGTCCAAATGCACTTACTTCTACCGCTTCATAGTGATTTCCACTATAAATCAAATTCAAGCCATAGCAGTCGCCATGGTCTTCTGTAGTTCCATTCTTTGAAAGCATAATAAACGGATTGGAACGATTGGAAGAACAACCACAGTAGGATTCGTTTACTATCTTACATGCATTCACAGACATATCGTAGCGTTTCATTTCTCTCGCCCACGCTCCATGGAATGTAGTAAATTCCCAATCTGTTGAGTCAAAATCCAACTGTGCACTCATAAGTCTATCTAAGAGAACTGGTTCATTACTGGTGTTGATGAATTTTGTGGCACGTGTAATGACATCCTGTTTTGCAAAAACATAGTAATGCAATTCTACTGTTAAATCATAACTATGATCTTTCATCGTAATGATTAACTCTTCTACTTCATCATTCTCTTCGTAAGAACCAGGCAATGTAGCGAATGGTTTCTTTCCCTGACAGATTTTTGCATCTTCAAATACAAAATCCGAAGTATAACTACCATCTGCGTGTGTAACTTCGATAAATGGCTCGCGGATATCCCCTTTACCGCCTGCTGACATTTCCAAACGAATGACTTCTAAGGATATATTGTTATGCTCTGCACTATAAGCCACAGCATTTCCTGGGAGAGATAGTCGTTTTTCTGTCAAAACTTTTGCCTCTTCTTCTGTGTCAATGGAAATTCTTTCCCCATAATAAAGATGCTCCAATTGACCAGATGGAATCACACCAAATGCGTAAGTTGTATTTGGTGTATCTAATACAAACACATTGCCTAATCTACGAATCATAATTTCTTCTCCTAAAAAATATATTGTTACGCAATTACGAAATCTATTTCTATCGCTTCTAACTGTGGATTTATGAGGCGAACCTTTGCAGTCCCCTTTTCGCCCATAGTCTTTACATACAAGCCACCCATACCACCTTTTAAAGAAAGAACATTATTTCCAATCACCGTCAATGGTCCTTCGATTTCTACCTGTATCGGCTCCTGATAAAATGGTAATAGATTACCATTTTCATCTACTGCTCTGATGCGAATTTCAGCCACATCATAGGTATTTCCCTCACGAAGCTTTGTATGAGAAATCTTTGTTTCTAAAGCTGGTTTACACATTGGCTCTTTTACGATGGTTTTTACTACTTCACCATTTTTAATTGCATCAAAACGGTAACTTGTAGCCGTTTCTCCCCAGTTTCCGATGTATTTGGTATAAAGATTCACCATATCATAAATACTCATCTTATATACCGCAACGGCTTTTAACATAGTCCAAATAATATGAGGTGGGAAGGTCTGGTATCCGTGAATTCCCATATAGTTTAAGGCATCTGCTACCATCTTTGACTGTTTTGGCGAGAAACCTTCTTCTGTTTCCAACATATTTCCTACAAAATCATCCACCAAAATAGGTCCGTGAGGAATACCATCAAAGCTAGAATCTGTTTGCTTATATTCTTTGATGAAATGACCATTCTTGTACATTTTTACACTATCTGCATTGGTAAATAAATATACTGGTCCAAGGTTTGTTGCTGGATGTTCCCCTATATCCATAGATGAACTAATTTCTAATACCGTTGTATTTTCCTGCTGAGAAGCATATACGCTGGCTGCTAGCTTTGGATTACGGAACATATCTGTTACACCATGGTAACAAATGCGATCTCCGCTACCAAAATCCTTGTGCGTATTGTAATCAAACATACACCAACCAAAGCTTCCTGCAATATCGTTTTCTTTTCCAACAGCGTTAATTACTCTTGCATGACGAAGTGCATGTTCCAAATATTTTTCTTCCCAATCAAATGGTTTTGTTGGATACATATGTCCGTTATACTCTGTAATCAAATATCCTTTGGACATATCTGAAGTAACGTTTTTCTTTGGTTCACAACCTGGTTTATTGCCATCATGAATAAAATCATTATATGTATATACATCTTCCAAAAGATGGCTTTTTTTAAAGTTACGAACACCGCCGGTTTGTCTCGTATCATCCAAACCATGTGCAATTTTATTTGTCTCGATATAAAACGCATCATCATCCTGCGATTCGTTGATACGAACACCCCATATCATAATCGATGGATGATTGCGATATTGCATAATCATATCTTCCACATTTTTGCACGCCTGTTTCTTCCATTCTTCATCGCCAATATGCTGCCAGCCTGGAATTTCCATAAACACCAATAAACCTACCTCATCGCAACGATTGATAAAATGGTGTGACTGTGGATAGTGTGAAGTTCTAGCTGCATTACAGCCAATTTCAAACTTTAAGATGTCTGCATCTTGCTTTTGCATACTCTCTGGCATTGCATATCCCACATAAGGATAACTCTGATGACGATTCAAGCCACGAATCTTAAACTTTTCTCCGTTTAAATAAAAACCATCTGCTCGAAATTCTACACTACGGAAACCGAAAGTTGTTTGGTAGGTATCCTTTACGTTGTCCTCTGCATCTACTAGCTCCAGAGTTAACTCATATAAATATGGATGATCTACATGCCAATACTTTACATTTTGTAACACTTTTTCCAAAGCAAAGCTTGTGTTTGTAATTTTCTGCTCAAATATAACAGATGGATAGATATAATCTTCTCCATTCTCAATCGGATAGCAATCGGTCTCTTTTCGTGTTACGAAACCACGAATCAACATATCTGAAGTCACTACTTCTTCTGTAACCTCTATCTGTCCTGTTAAAGTTGCACTTCCCGCTTTATCCAATGCCGTTTTTACAAATACATCTTTGATATGCGTATTTTCTACCACATCCAAATAGACTTCACGGTACACGCCGCCAAAAGTCATATAGTCAATCACAAAACCAAATGGTGGAACATTTAAAGATTCGTGACTATCCACTTTTAATACAACAACATTGGCTTGTCCATATAATAAATATGGTGTAATATCCACGGTAAATGCAGTATAACCACAGGAATGCTTACACACCTCCTGTCCATTGATATAAAGGACAGACTCATGCGCTGCACCTTCACAGGTAAACAAAATCGTTTTACCTTTCCAGCTTTCCTGCACACGCAAGGTGCGACGATAGGCGCATATCATCTGATAATCCTTTTCGTCAAAGTAATTATATGGTAATTCTTTGCAGGTGTGTGGCAAACGCACATCTATCATTTCGCGGTCATCGATTCCTGAATAAAACAATAATTCAGAAAATTCCTCTGTAAATTTCCACCCGTCATTTAAATAAACTCTACCCATAGCTTCTCCTAATGAATATTTTCATAGAATTAATCTTCGATTGTTAATACACGTTCACTTACTTCCATATTAACACTATCTGGATTTGCTTTATACATGTCTAACAGCATTTCCCATAATGTATGGATCTGATATGTTAATACATTCGATGTCTCAACAGAATATGGCAACAAAGTATGGATGTCAAAGAAACGTACTCCAAGTGGTGGTAAAAATATCAGATTCGTCGTTTTTACATCACTACCTGCTGTATGAATCATTTCATATGTAATCATCAAAAATTCCTTGCCTTTATATTCGCAGTAATAAGACACATAGCATTCATCTACTACCCAAAATGTTCCATCTTCTTCTACGACTGGTTTTGATTCTGTCTCATTATATTCTGTAGTCTGACATTTGATTTCCCATTTAATTTTTCCAGACTTTGTGTCCTTTGTCATCTCCTGTAACTGCTTTAATAATTCATCTTCACGTTTCATTTTCCTTCTCCTTTTTTATTCTTCGGAACTTTCTGTTGTTTCATCGTTTTCCAATGAATAGGTATCCACTAATACCGCTGACACTACAAAACGTTTGTCATCATCCTGTGTACAGGTAGAAAGTGTAATGACACGGTCTCCATTTACTACTTCGATGTCCGTATCAACCATATTTTCGTGTTCCATATTGTTTGCAAGCGTAGCTACTGAAATAGTTCTATCTTGATAAATGTAGCTATCCACGGATACATCTTGATAGAAGAAAATCTCATATCTCAAAATTTCTGTCTCTGTAAAAATCTGGAAATATTTATGAGTTTCATAATAGTCATCATTTGTTTTGTAATATTTCAAACGCCCAAACATGCTCTTATTTTGCATATTATGTCCGTAAATAATGGTATGTCCATCTACAAAATTAGCTGAATTGATAGCATCCATGAAAATACTTCCTGCTTTTTGCTGGGTTCCATCGTATCCAATTGTCAAATATTTTGAATTATCTGCTGCCTGCATAATTGGATAGCTGATTTTTTCGTTCTCAAACATAATCCATCCAACCACGTCAGGATATTTTTCTTTTAATGCTGCAATATCTACTCTGGCAAATTCATACCATTCGATTTCATTTGCTTCGATTTTACCTAGGTTATCATATCCACCTGAGGTAAATTCACTTTCTGCCTTCGAATGTCTGGTGTCTGAACCGATATATTCCACTAAAATACCGATGACACCACCGAGTCCTACTACTAAACAAATTGCACCTACACAAAATGCTACAAGTGCTTTTTTATCGGTTTTTAATTTTTCGATAAACGCACCTAATTTTTCTTTTATCATGCTTACTATTTCTTTTAACTTACTCATCATCTTTTTCTAACTCCTGCATCTTTGTTACATAATAATCCACTGCATCTTTTGAACATTCAAATGTATGTATTTCTGGTTCATTGTTACCTTTACAAATACGTACTTTATTATAATTCAAATACGCAATTTCTATTTTCTCACCGTTGACCACATAGTCACGAGACATGGCAACCTTCCCATCGTCTTTACGTTTCTGCACAACCTTGGTTCGCGTTTTTTTCTTGATGGGCTTTTCTTCAACTACTGCTGGCGCTTCGACTACCACTGGTTCTTCAACCTCCACTGGCTCCTCTACCACCACTGGCTCTTCA
>CAZVOY010000020.1:9093-17330 GCA_964628865.1 uncultured Lachnobacterium sp.
ACTGGCTCCTCTACCACCACTGGCTCTTCAGCCACAACTGGCGCTTCCTCCATGCTTGGCATCAAGGACACCATCTCTACCTCGCCTAAGAAATTTCCTTCTGCAGAAAAGAAATCAAACATATTTAATTGTCCTGCCATTCCTCTTCTTGCCATAGACTTACTCTCTTTCATCTAATTAATGACTACGCCTAAAACTTTCTTAAGGTATCACTACCATCGTCTACTGTATTTTCAATTCTCTTAATCTGTACATAATAAGAGTAATTGTCATTCACTTTTACTTCACACCGATCTCCCACTTTATGACCAAATATAGCTGCACCAAGTGGTGATTCTTTACTTATAAGATTTTTTAACGAATTACTTCTGATTGTTGTAACAATTTTATAGATTTCTACTTCATCATCTTCTTCAAAATATAATTCTACTGTATTATTCATACCTACTTCGTCATCTGCGGATTCTTCCGAAATCACATTTGCAGTTCGGATCATTTTCTCTAAATAACGAATACGTTTTTCGTTTTCATTTTTAAACTGTTTCGCTGCCTTATATTCAAAATTTTCACTTAAATCACCATGGGCGCGAGCTTCTTTTACATCTTCCAACGCTTGCTTACGTATTACAAGTTTACGATGCTCGATTTCCGCTTCCATCTTTTCAATATCTTTGGCAGTTAGTTCATCATACATGATACTTACCTTCCTAACTTCAATTAAATCGATAGATTTTTTATTTTTTCAATATAAAGATTTTCATAGTCTTCGTCTTCTTTATACATGCTGACACAATATCCATCTGTGGTCCATGTACTCCAGAATACTTTTGTTTTGTCTTCTGTATCAATTAGGGAAAAGTCCATTTTTAATCCCTTTCCCTTTGCTTTACTATAGCTCTCTTTTTTTGTCCAACATTCTAAAAATGTCTTTTTTCTATCCTTACTGGAAAGAAACTTTTTCATCTCTGCTGGAGAAAGGCATTTTTCTGCCATAGCCTGCAATCTTTTTTCATTTTCCTGCAAAAACAGAGATTTTTCCATGCTTTCAAGGTCAACCCCTACTGGCACATCACTAATTAAACAGCCTACATATGCATTCGCATGACTAATACTGAAATGGATATCGATTTGATCTGATAACACTGGTTTACCATCTTCGCTTTCCGAAAATGTTAAAGTATCATAGTCCAACCCTTCTTTTTCCAAAGCATATTTTAGTAATACACCTGCTAAAAGAGAACGACGCCTGTCCATCTCGTTTTTACAACGGAGAATTTTGTTTCTCCGCCTTGTATTCATTTTTTGAAAAAACTCATCAAATATCTGCTGATTATCCAGCAAGCCGATATTTGCACAATAATACTTCAACATACTTTTTTACGCTTAAATAATGCCTACAAATCCACACAATAAAACCACAATACCAAGTGCAATGCGATACCAGCCAAACACTTTAAAATCATGTTTTCTAATGTAACTCAACAAGAACTTTATTACAAAAACAGATACCAAAAATGCACTAATCATGCCTACCAATAATATCACAATTTCAAAGCTTGTTAAATAGAAACCGAAATCTAGTAATTCCAAAAGACTGGCTCCCAACATAACAGGTATCGCAAGTATAAAGGTAAACTCACTTGCGGCTTTTCGTGATACACCAATTAACAACGCTCCGATGATAGTTGCACCAGAACGGGAAGTTCCTGGAAAAGCAGCTGCTAACAACTGAAAAACACCTATGAGTGCAGCCATCTTCCATGTAATATCCTTCATTTCAGTTACTACAGCGTTTTTGCCTGCATTACGATTTTCCACTACGATAAAAGCAATGCCAAATACGATTAACGCAATCGAAACGCCTACCGCATTATAAAACAATGCATCACAAATATCGTCTAAGTCCAATAGCACAAAAAGAATCGCTGGTAAACAAGCCACAACAATTTTTAACCAATTGATAATGATTTCCATCTTTACTGTTATTGGACCTAATACCCAGTATTTCTGGTTCCAAAAACTTTCTGTTCGATTTATTTCGGATTTATCGACATTTTTTGACATCATAAAAGGCCAAATGGTATTCCAAAAAATGAGTACCACAGCAAGGATTGCCCCTAACTGTATCACTACTAAAAACATGCTCCAAAACTCTTCGCTAACATCGAGTTTTACAAACTCGTTTAAAAGAATCATATGTCCCGTACTACTTACTGGAAGCCATTCTGTAATACCTTCTACAACACCAAACAAAAGTGCTTTTACAATTTCAAAAACATTGTCCATAATTACCTCTTCTACTTATGATAAATCGCGATACCGATACAGCCTAATCCTGCATTACAGGTACTCGCTGCCGATGCCTGTGTAAAAATTACCTGCTTGAATTTCATATTACGATTTACTTCTTCTAATATCATTTCCTGTTGACGTACGCTACATCCTGCGTGAACAATAAAGATAACGCTATCATCAATACGTGTCGCTTTTCTTAAATGGAAGCGGATGTATTTTTTCCATACCTTTTCTAGTTTTCCTCTTCGTACACCAATTACCGTTGCTTTACTTCTCAGCATACTTACAATTGGATGCAAATTAAAAATTTGACAGATTTTTGCTGTAACTCTATCCGTATAACCCTTTTGATATAAAATCTGCGTTCCAGGTATTACAAAAGACGAACGCACTTTTTGTTTCACGATATCGATTTCTTTTATGATTTCTGGAACCGTTGCTCCTTGGGATGCTAATTTTGCTGCATGAAGAGTGATAAGGCCCTGACCAGACGAAATATGTCCAGAATCTACAACGTGAACTCGTGAAAAGCCTTTTGCCGCTTCTGATGCAAGTTCATAGCAACGTCCAGCCCCTTTTGCCATCGACACATAAATAACATCATCTGCTTCTAAAAGTGCCTCAGCAAAGAAAAGTTCATAATCTTCTACTGTTGGAGACAATGAATATGCCGTTGTATTTTCGTCAGACAAGTACATGGATAAGTTATGAATATCAATTTCCTCATTATCACGAAAACGACCATGCTCTGTTTTTACATATAAATCGATTACTTTTATATCTGATTTTTCTAAAAGCGCAGGGGTAAGATCACAAATATTATCCGTTGTTATATAAACTCTCTTGCGCTTCTTCGCCATACGGGAAACAAAATACTCTCCCTGTACACCCTTGATATCATCTCTTCGATATTCAATCAGTTCTTCTGGAATATGTTTGATTACTTCTTCCTCTAACTTAGCTGCATCTACTGGTTTTTCTAGCAATCCATCAAAACCGATTCTCTGCATTTCTACCTGTTTATCAGCAAAAACATTTGCAGAAAGAAGAACAACGTCCGTATCTTTACATAACCCGTTTTCCTGTTTACGAATTTCTTTTAACAACTGACCGCCATCCATATCTGGCATCATGTAGTCCATTAATATCAGATTATAGTATTTCTTTTTTGTCTTTCTAAGACACTCTTCTGCACTGGCTGCAGTCTCGATAATCATCTTTGTTTCCTGGAGTAATTTCGTTGTAATAATCAGATTCAAATCATCGTCATCAACAATTAACACTCTCGCCTCTGATGCTTCAAAGGACTTGTCATAATATGCGCCTGTTTTTTTACTAAGCGCCTGATTTGTAAACTCACCCATTGGTGTCGCGTCTACAATTTTTTGTTCAAGCTGAATCGTGAAATCAGATCCCTGTGTATAAATACTATCCACTTTAATTTCACCATTCATCAAATCAACTAAATACTTTGAAATAGAAAGACCCAAGCCTGTACCTTCTATTTTATGATTTCTTGTACTATCTACACGTCGAAATGCATCGAATAAATAATCCAATTCTTCTTTTCGAATACCAATTCCTGTATCCGCTATGGAAACGCGTAGTTGTATGCTATTCTCTTCTTTTTCTTCAAAAGTACAATTTAAAGTAACCGTACCCTCCTCTGTATATTTCACAGCATTTGAAAGAATATTTAACAAAATCTGTTTGATTCGACGTTCGTCACCATATAATCGAGATGGTATATTTTCATCAATATTTACGAAAAATTTCAGATTCTTTTCTGTCATTCGAACCTGTATAACATCCACGATTTCCTGGAACATGCCAAGGGTACTGTATTCGCCTTCTATTAATTCCATTTTCTGAATTTCCAGCTGCGATAAATCCAAAATGTCATTTACTAAGGATAACAGCATTTTACTAGCGTTCTGAATATTCTTTGAGTATTCCTGTATTTCTTCTGATGGATTTTCTCTCAGAATCAATTCATTTAAACCAATAATTGAGTTAATTGGAGTACGAATTTCATGACTCATACTTGCAAAGAATGTGTCCTTTGATTTACTTAATGTTTTTAATTCTTCCTGCTGTTTTTGTGTGAGCATTCTTTCTCTATCAAATACTCTTAACTGGAATTTGAGGATAACACCAACTGTAATACCTACGACAACAACTGCAAAAAATGAGTCAAAGGTCTTTTCGAAAGGAGTCGCTAACTCTGTTACCATTTCTGGAAATAAATAAGCAACTACATAACAACCACAGTCTATCAGCAGTGTAAGTGTCAGGAAAAATATTAGTTTTTTCCCAGAAAACATAATAAACACATAACATATTCCCAAACACATCCACAGGCCAGCACCACTATTTACACCGCCTCCTCTTAAGAAAATAAAAGGTAATGCAACTACAATAATAGCGATACCAAGCATGATGGAAGATAGCTCAATATTATGATATTTAAAGGTCAGTACAAACGCTGTAGCAAAGGCAGCAAACATAATACCATAAACCACCATCAAATCACTTGCATTTACCAAAGTTAATCCTTGTAAAATTGCTAATCCTACCGCGGTTGTTCCAACTACTAAAATAATTCGAAACAACTGTTCTTTAATTTCCATTTCATTGCTTATCAGTTTATGAAACAATTTATTTAACATATTGGTTCCTATCCTTTAATTTTTACGACTGCTTCATAAGCAGACATGTAATCAAACATTTCAACCTTCTTATAAACGGATTTTAGTTCTTTTTCCAAATCTTTTTCGCCATAAGAATATTGACTTAAAGCATCCAAAATTGGAAGCATCTTGTTTCCATCAAATTCGTAGGTTGCATTTTCTAATTCAATCAATTTTGCAGAAAATTCTTCTTTCGAAATAACGGGCTTTTTCACACCTTCTGCGCCGTTTTCCTTTGGAGTCAAATACTTGCATTCGTTTAAAATCTGCATTACCCGTTTAAATTCCTCCGTCATATCTACATGATTTTCACGAATGTAATCGAACTCTTCTCCTTTTCCTGCGAATTCCAAAGCCTTTGCTTTTTCTGAAAGAACAACTGCTCCAATGCTCATCATGGAACTCTTAATACCATGAACAGCAATGATGTAATTCTTCCAATCTTCGTTATCAAAATAGCCTTGTATCTGGTCTAAAATTTCTTTTGCACTATCACGCTGAGTAGATAAGATTTCCAAGTAATTTTCTTTATTTCCGCAGTATAAAATACCTTTGGAAATATCTAAATCCCCGATTGTAAACTCATCAGCTTCTTCTACCACTTCATTTGTCTGTATTGCCGGTATCTCCTCTGGCTTTACATTCTGTTTTGCGTTTTCCAGCTCAGAAATTGTTTTCTGTTTTGCTTTTGGAATATGTCGTTTCAAAGTACGCTGCAATACGGAACTTTCTACTGGTTTTGACAAGAAGTCATTAAATCCTTCTTTGATAAACATTTCTCTTGCACCCGCAATAGCATTTGCTGTAAGCGCAATAATCGGTATTTCTTTGAAATATAAATCTGATTTGCGACGGATATGATGGAAGGTTTCGATACCATCCATCTCTGGCATCATGTGATCCAATAAAACCAAATCAAAGGCTTTCTTTTCAAGCATTTCGATACCTTCTCGTCCACTAAGTGCATGGGATACCTGAACTCCATACGCTTTCATCAGACCTTCTACTACTCGAATGTTCATTTTGTTATCATCAATAACCAGCACATGTGCATCAGGTGCATAAAGCTGATGATTTTCAATTTCTACATTTTTCTTTGCTTTTTCTTGCATTACGTTCTTCAATGACGCAACAATTGATAATACAAAGAATGGTTTATAAATCTTTGAAATATTCTTGTTCAATACTTTCGTATCATCATAATGATCAATAATAATATGTACGTTATTACGTTTTGCAAGATTGTCAAAATACAATTGGTCTTCCTGATATTCACCAAGACTAATAAATATCTGATTAAAGTTTTCACGTTTTTCCCATCGCTTAAGTTCTATAAGATTGCGACATACATGTACTTTTACGCCCAATTGCTTTATCATATGTTGAATAACCACGCTGTATTCATCACGGATAGCTGCATCTCTAAACTGCTCCATGTTGATGTATACTGCTGCGTTAATATCTTTCACATCTGAAAGTTCTGCTAATTCCACAATTGATTTTTCGTCATATATCTTCTGTGGAATAACAATTCGAAATTCACTACCTTTTTCAAGTTCGCTTTTAACGGTAATGAATCCACCCATTTTATTTACAATTGCTTGAGAGATTGCAAGGCCTAAACCTACGCCACCTTTCTTTCGGGTACGTCCCATATCCGCCTGCGAGAATTTCTCAAAAAGCTTTTCTACGCTTTCCTTTGTCATACCAATACCTGTATCTTTAACTGTAACGATCAGGTTGATACCATACTCTTCTCTACGGAATCCAAATTCAATGCTAATGCATCCTTCATTTGTAAACTCAATCGCATTATTCACGATATTCATGATAACGCGACGAATCTTCTGCTCATCACCAATCAATACACTTGGCATATTGCTATCACAATCTACGATTAGTTCAAGCTTTTTCTCATTTTTCTTTGCCATGGTCATATTGATGATGTCATAAATCGTAGAACTTACATAATAATTTTCTTCTACAAGTTCGAAATCCCCTTCTTGCAATTCCGAATAATCCAAAATATCTCCTACTACGGACATCAAATTACGTCCTGCCGACTGAATATTTAAGATATCTTCCTGCATTTCGATTGGAACTTCATTTTTCAACATAATTTCACTAATACCACAAATCGTATTAATCGGAGTGCGAATTTCATGGCTGACATTTGCAAGAAAGTCATCTTTTTCACGCTCGGATTTTCGGAGAGCATCAATCATTTCCAACATGCTTTCCTGCGACACTTTGTATCGATAAACCAAATAAATTACGAGGAACAATACCAAGTATCCCTGCAAAATACGTGTTACCATACCTATATCTGTAGTATAACTACCCCATACTAATGATTTATCAATGAAAATGTAATAAAAAACTAAAATATTGTAGGAAATAAACGGATGAACCATTGACTTTGGTACACCATATAATCCCAATAAAATACATAGGCTGACAAATAATGAAAGAATTAAATAAAAATCGCCGGCTTCAATTCCATATACTAAAATAGTAATCTGCGTGGCAAAACTGGTTACATGTGCACGAGTTTCATAGGATTTATATTTTCCGAAGAAAAAAATTGCTGCTATCGCATAACTTGATAAAACAGCCCCTTGTCCCCAAATATTCCAACTGTTTTTATATCCTAGAAAGAGTTCTGTAAAGCAATATATTGCCGCTATCGCCATTACGATACTTTCAATTTGTCTTTGGTATGATTTTTCATAATCATGCTTGCCCATAAATAAAGCCTCCTAAATAATTAGAAAGAGGCTGTCGCAAAAAACCTCTGCTGCGACAGCCTAATGGATTCTAATATTTTCCAAATCCTTCTCCAAGAGAAATCACTGGTTCTTCTACATCCTCTTCAAGAACCGCTTCTGCGGCACCTTCTAATTCATGGTAGCGAGCAACAACTGCGCTATCATCTAATTTGTAGACAGAAAGCAAATCTCTCATACGAACAGCCTGGTTAGAAAGTTCTTCGCTGGCTGCTGCACATTCTTCACTTGTTGCAGAGTTTGTCTGAACAACCTGTGAAACCTGTCCAATACCCTGATTAATCTGTGCTACAGCTGTAGCCTGATAATTTGAAGATTCTGCTATATTATTAATCAGTACTTCGCTCTGTTTTACCGCATTCGAAATATCTTCTAATGCTTTTGCTGTTTCATCAGCAAGACGAGAACCTACTGCAACCTTAGCAATAGAATCTTCGATAAGTTCTGCTGTTTCAGATGCTGCTGC
>CAZVOY010000021.1:0-17065 GCA_964628865.1 uncultured Lachnobacterium sp.
ATTTTGCTGATCCAAATGAGACAATAAGAGAAACCTATTCCTATTTTAGTTTGACGCCGTTTGGATTTGCAAATTTTGGTCCGCTTATCACAGCAGTACTTACATGCATTCTAATTCTTCTATTGATCGTATGCTATGTTTCTAAGAAAGAGGACCTCATACAAAAGGCAAAGATTGTAACATATATTGCCGTGGTTACATCATTGATGCCATTAATATATGGAATACGTTACTTTTCGGTAGTCGGATTTTTAATCAGTTTGACATTGGTGCTGGAGGCATTTCTGTTTCGATTTTTTGACTCATAAGTGGTAATATATGAGCAAAAAGTGTAAGGAGAGTAAGTCATATGAAAAGTAATTTAACAACACTATGCTATATAGAACGCGATGATAGCTATTTAATGATGCATCGCGTGAAAAAAGAAAATGATATAAATAAAGACAAATGGGTTGGTGTTGGCGGTCATTTTGAGGAATCAGAGACCCCAGAAGAGTGTTTGCTTCGAGAGGTACGGGAGGAAACTGGACTGGAGCTGATTAGCTGGAAATTACGCGGAATTATTACGTTTATAACAGATGTATATCCGACGGAATATATGTTTTTATATACCGCAGATGAATATACAGGAGAAATGATTGAGTGTAATGAAGGCAACTTAGAATGGGTGAAAAAATCTGAAGTATATAACCTTCCAATCTGGGAAGGAGATAAGGTGTTTTTCAAATTGCTGGAGAGTCAGGAGGAGTTTTTCTCGTTAAAGCTCAGATACGAGGGGGATAGGTTGGTAGAAACCGTATTAGACGGAAAAAGCAAAAAGTAGTTTATTAAAAAAAATTTGTTTTCTCATTGTCAAAAAGTGTTTTGTTTGCTAACATATAATAGAGGTGCTATTATGAACGTTAAAATGAATGGGAAAATCATCTGCTGCTTAATCGCAGTAATAGTTCTTTTCCTGGGAATCAGTACAGAAGTTTCTGTTGCAGATTCCTCTTTTTCGCGTGCAACAAACGAAACTAGCACCACAGGTCAAATGATTCGTTCTTCTGAGGCGGTTATGGAAGAGGCTCCAGTTTGCACAATTAGTATGTTGCAGAGTGGAACAAAATTGATTCGTAGTAATATGATGAATGCCGTGAACCGTTGGCAGAGTAGAGCGATGATTCTATTTGTTGTTGTAGGAAGTATTCTACAATTTCTATTTTATCAAAGTGCAGAAAGCAAAGAGGACGGACAGCTCTTCTTATGCCGGTCTGTAATCGTGAACTATATTCACCAAAAGGATAACGGAAAATAAAATACTCTTTCTTTATGTTGCCTATGCAGTAGTGTAGGTCTATTTTGCGTGCAAGAAACAAGGAGTAATTTTATGAAAGAAATTTTAATAATTATATTTGGATTTTTGTTTGGGGTGTTGCCAACCCTCTATTTAGTGTGGGAATTTTTAGCGACAATTACCCAGAAAATATATAGAAAAGTAAAATATGGAATTTCGTTATTTGATTAAGGAGAGTAAATATGAGTTTAATTATACAAATTGTTTTATTAGTAATCGGGTTTACTATGTTAGTTAAAGGTGCTGACTATTTTGTAGATGGTGCAGCAGGTATTGCAACAAAATTTGGTATTCCACAGTTAGTAGTAGGTCTTACTATCGTAGCGATGGGTACAAGTGCTCCAGAAGCAGCGGTTTCTATTACAGGCGCATTGCAGGGCGCTGCAGATATCGCTATCGGTAATGTAGTAGGTAGTAATATCTTAAACATCTTAATTATCTTGGGTATCACAGGTGTGATTACAACTGTAGCAGTACAGAAATCGACACTTATGATTGAAATGCCATTCATGTTGGCAATTACAGTTCTTCTCATTGTTTTAGGTATGACAGGAAATGAATTAACATTCTTCGAAGGTATCATTTTCTGGGTTTGCTTTATTGTATATTTAATCTATTTATATATCTTGGCAAAAAAAGGAACGGAAGAAGAAGCAACAGAGGATAGGCCAGTTTGGAAACTGATTCTTTTTGTTATCGCAGGTGGTGTAGTAGTAGTTTTAGGTGCAAATATTTCGGTAGATGCAGCTACAGCAATTGCGCAGGCAATGGGTATTAGTGAACGTTTTATTGGTCTTACAATCGTAGCATTAGGAACTTCACTTCCTGAATTGGTAGCATCTGTTACAGCGGCGAGAAAAGGTAATGCAGATATTGCTATTGGTAACATTGTAGGTAGCAACATTTTTAATATTTTGTTTGTATTAGGAACTAGTGCGTTAATTACACCAATTCCTTATCAGGCAACATTCTTGATTGATGGTATTATCGCGGTAGCGGCAGGCGTATTACTTTGGATTGCTACTATAAGAAAAAGAGAATTAAACCGTAAATGGGGTATCATTATGCTCCTTGGATATGCGGCATATTTTGTATATTTGATTATGTAGAAATAGAATACAAGTATCAAAAGATAACGTAGGAGGAAAAAATGGCGTTAACAGATTTATTCGGCTTATTAGGAGGGTTAGCACTTTTCCTATATGGCATGCAGATGATGAGCGATGGATTGGAAAATGTGGCAGGAGATCGCATGGAACGTATCCTAGAAAAATTAACTGCAAATCGATTTCTTGGAGTTGGAGTAGGTGCACTGATTACAGCAATTATTCAGTCCTCATCGGCAACAACAGTTATGGTTGTAGGTTTTGTGAATTCGGGAATGATGACCTTACAGCAAGCAGTCTGGATTATTATGGGTGCAAATATTGGTACAACAATTACTGGACAATTAGTTGCATTGGATATAGGTTTGTTTGCGCCACTTATCGCGTTTGCTGGTGTGGCTATGATAGTGTTTATTAAAAATCCTAAGATTCAACACTTGGGTGGTGTTTTGGCTGGATTTGGTGTGCTTTTCATCGGAATGGATATGATGGGTGCGGCGATGAAACCATTACAAAGCTCTCCCGTGTTTATTGATTTGATGACACAGTTCTCAAATCCGTTATTTGGAATTTTGGTAGGTGCGATATTTACAGCGGTGATTCAGTCGTCATCGGCATCAGTCGGCATTTTGCAGACGCTAGCTGCCAGTGGGTTGATTCCATTTTCTAGCGCGGTATTTGTTTTGTTTGGTATGAATATTGGTACTTGTATCACAGCAGTATTAGCTTCTATTGGAACAAATAGAAGTGCAAAAAGAACAACAATTATTCACTTGATGTTCAACATTATTGGTACAGTCATTTTCACAATTATTTGTTTAGCTTTTCCTATTGCAGATTTTGTGGCTGCCATTACTCCTGGCAAGCCAGCGGCTCAGGTTGCTAATATGCATACTGCCTTTAATATTGCAACCACTGTAATGCTCATTCCTTTTGGTACCCTGCTTGCTAAAGCAGCCACAAAGATTCTGCCAGATACACCAGAAGATAAAGAAAAAGCATCTATTCTGGGCAATTTAAACAAGGAATTTGGACGTACCAGAACACAACTTGGTGCTGACGTGATTCATATGGATTTATTACGTCAGGAAATTGAAAAGATGGTTAGTCTTGCTGGACAGAATGTGGAAAGATGTTTTAATGCAGTGCTGAAAAACGATGCTTCCCTTGTGAAAGAAGCTAGCGAGACAGAGAAGATAATCGATACATTAAACAAAGATATTTCACAATATGTTTCAAAGATTTTAGTAAACAGTAGCAGTGATGTAAATGTAACTAGTTTTGAACAGTATTTCACAATTGCGGGAAATGCAGAGCGTATCGGCGATCATGCGATAAATATCGGTGAATATTTGGAGACAATCAAGAAGAAAAATATCGAGTTCTCAGATGGAGCAAAATCTGAGATCGAAGCGATGCGAGATATTTCACAAAAAGCAATTGCTAAGGTTCTTCAAAAAGACGAAGATGTAACAATATGGTTATCAGATATTGCAGCGATGGAGCAGCAGATTGATGATATGACAAAAAATTATAGAGAACATCATCTGAATCGTATGCGAAAAGGTCACTGTTCTGAAGAGGCATGTGTTCTTTATTCAGAACTCCTGACGGATTTTGAGCGAATTGGTGATCATGTTCTGAACATCGCACAGGCTCGAGTAAAAATTGATAGAGATTAATAGGAGAAAGACGCAACAAAAGTTGCGTCTTTTTTGTTGAGAGAAGAAAAGGGAGTTGATATAATGAATTTATGAAAATATTAGGAGAATAAGATGGGGAAGATAATTGAAAACGAAAAAAGAGCTTAGAAAAGAAATTTTACAACTCCGCGATGCATTATCAGAAAAAGAGCGCAGAGAAAAAAGTCATCAAATTGCAGAAAAAGTCATTGCGCAGAAAGAATTTATAGAAGCAGACAAGGTCCTCTTGTTTGCTTCTTATCATAGTGAAGTAGATACCTTTGAAATCTTTCAAGCTGCACGAGGCGCTAGTAAAGATGTTTACTATCCAAAGGTGCTTGGAAAAGAGATGGAGTTTTACCTTGTAGAAAAAGAAGGAGACTTGGTAGAGGGCTATCGAGGTATTCGAGAACCAGAAGTAATTCCAGAGAAAAAACTTATACCGCAACCAGAGGATAAAATTTGTGTTATCATGCCAGGTGCGGTTTTTGATAAAAATGGTAATCGCATTGGGTATGGTGGTGGATATTATGATAAATTTTTGCAAAGGTTTGCAAACTGGAAAGAGCATGTTTTTAAATTGGCAATTGCATTTAAATGTCAGATAGTAGAGCCAGGCAGGATTCTATGTGAAGATTATGATGTCAAGCCAGATGCAATTGTAACAGAAGTCGGTTTGTTGTAAAAACAACCTATTTCTTCTATCTATTGTGTTATAATACATTTGTAATGTCGAAGTGATTTTGAGATTGGATGTTATATATTTAAAATTAAAAAGGAGAATTTGGATGATACGCAAAATAATTCGAATTGATGAAGAAAAATGTAACGGATGTGGAGCTTGTGCGACTGCTTGCCATGAAGGGGCAATTGAAATGATTGATGGAAAAGCAAAACTTACTCGTGAAAATTACTGTGATGGACTAGGTGATTGTTTACCAGCTTGTCCTACAAATGCGATTACTTTTGAAGAAAGAGAGGCTCCAGCATACGACGAAGCAGCAGTGTTGGCTTCCAAGAAGAAAAAAGAGAATGGAAACTTGCCTTGTGGTTGTCCAGGAACTCAGTCGAAAGAAATTAAAAGAGAAAGTTGTGATTGTTCTACGCCAAGTCAAAGTGTAAGTTCGCAGCTTACACAATGGCCGGTACAGATTAAGCTTGTACCTATCCGTGCGCCATATTTTGAAGGTGCGAATCTCTTAATAGCTGCGGATTGCACAGCATATGCTTACGGAAACTTCCATAATGAATTTATTCGGAATCGTATCACATTAATCGGTTGTCCGAAGCTAGATGAAGGGGATTATACGGAAAAATTAACAGAAATCATAAAGAATAATGACATAAAGAGTGTGACGATTGTTCGAATGGAAGTGCCTTGCTGTGGCGGAATTGAATATGCAGCTCAAAGAGCATTGCAATTCAGTGGTAAATTTATTCCTTGGCATGTTGTAACGATTTCAACAGACGGAAAAATCTTAGACTAATTTATTCTAAAAAGCAGCTTATAAAATTACAAATCCTGCAAACACTAAACAAAAAGTTATAGTGAGAGCAGGAGGAAGAAAATGAAATCATTATGGAGCAAGACCACCCAATTGGCAAAGCACGAATCCTTAGAAGGTGATTTGAGAGCAAAAAATGTCGTCATTGGAGCAGGCATAACTGGGATTTTGATTGCATATCTTTTACAAGAAAAGGGACAGGAAGTCATTGTATTAGAGGCGGATGAAATCGCTAGTGGTCAGACGAAAAACACCACAGCTAAAATTACCAGCCAGCATGGGTTGATTTATAATGATATGATCAAAAACACGGGCATTGAAAGGGCAAAAGGATATGCCCAGGCAAATGAAGATGCCATTCATATGTATAAGGAAATTATTACAAAAGAAGGAATTGCTTGTCATTTTGAGGAGCTTCCTTCTTTTTTGTATTCTACAAAGTCATCGGGTATCGACAAATTAAAACAAGAAGCGACAGCAGCGAGAACGTTAGGTGTTTCGGCAGAATATATGACAGGAGAAAAGATAACAGAATTGCCTTTTGGAATAGCAGGAGCGGTCAAGTTTGAGAATCAGGCACAATTTCATCCATTAGAGTTTGTTGACGCAATAGCAAAAAAACTAACGATTTTTGAGCATACCAATGTATTGGAAGTAGATGAGCGATTTGTCATCACGGATAAAGGGGTGGTTGTAGCAGATAATGTGATTTTTGCTTGTCATTATCCTTTTCAAATTATTCCAGGGTACTATTTTTTGCGACAACATCAAAGTCGTAGTTATGTGCTAGCACTAGAGGGGAAAGGCGTTCCGAAAAAACTGACTGGAATGTATTACGGGATTGATAAGGAGGCTGCTTCCTTTCGATGCGCGGAGGGAAAATTGCTGTTTGGGGGCTGCTCTCATCGTACGGGAAAACGTTTTTATGTGGAAAATAGAAAGCGAGAGAATTCATATCCAGGCGCATTTTGTCATTTAAGAGAAACGGCAAAGCAATACTATCCAAATGCATCGGAAGTGGCTAGTTGGGCGGCGCAAGATTGTATGCCTCACGATCGTATTCCATTCATCGGAAGATTTTCAAAAAGACACGAAAATTGGTATGTGGCTACGGGATTTCAGAAGTGGGGAATGACGTCCGCCATGGTATCTGCAATGATGATTAGCGATATGATTATAGGGAAAGAAAATCCGTATGTAGAAGTGTTTTCGCCTCAAAGATTTTTGGTAAGAGCTGGTATAAAGAATTTTTGCGTTGATGTATGGGAAAGTGTAGCAGGGCTTACAAAGGGTTTGCTTGTTAAACAGAATAGAGTGTGTCCACATATGGGGTGTGCACTAAGCTGGAATGAAGAAGAAAAAAGTTGGGACTGTCCATGTCATGGTTCCAGATTTGATATGGATGGAGGGTTAATCGATAACCCTGCTCAAACCAAATTAGATACTGGAAATAAAAAATGAATTCTATCTAAAATTTCATAGGCAAAAAAGGTAACATATGTTAAAATAGGAGTAATGTGGGGATGGTGTATCCTTATTGGGAATTGGGGGAGAAATATGTATATCTTATTCTTATTAGCGTGGATTATTTTTAATGGAAACATTACACTCGAAATAATGATATTTGGTATCGTGATTGCGGCTGTAATGCTTCTTTTCATGTGCAAATTTATGGACTATAGTTTGAAGAAAGAAATGCACATATACAAAAAATCTATTTGGTTTCTAGCGTATATTGTTTTGTTGATTCGTGAAATTATCAAAGCAAATCTTGCCATTATTCCAAGAATAGTAACAATTGAAGAAGAAATGGATCCAATCATTGTAAAATTTCGTACTGGTTTAAAATCGGATTTTACAAAGATGCTTTTGGCAAATTCTATTACCTTAACGCCAGGTACGATTACCGTTGCTTTGGAAGGCGATGAGTATACCATTCATTGTTTAGACACAAGTCTAGCAGAGGGATTGGAAAATTCAGATATTGAGAAAGCGTTAAAGAAATTGGAAGTGGAGGATTAGGTGATGGCATTGGTACAGCAGTTTGATTGGATTTTTCATATTATTTTAGTCGTATTAGCCATTATGCTAATGCTGTGTTTGATTCGTGCAGTAATTGGACCTCGTGTTGCGGATCGTTTGGTTGCCGTAAATATGATGGGAACGATGATTATGTGCATTATCTCTATACTAGGAGTGTTGATGAATGAAGGGTATTTGATAGATATTGCTCTCATCTATGCCATGATTAGTTTTCTGGCAGTAGTTGTATTGACCAAGGTATATACAGGCGTATATTTTGAGAAAAAAGATAAAGAAAACCACAAAAAGGAGGAAAACTAATATGGAAATGTTGCGTTTTATTTTAGGGTTGGCATTTATTATCATGGGGCTTCTCGTTTTTGTGATTCAGTTAATCGGTGTATACAAGTTTAAATATGTTTTGAACCGTATGCATGCAGCAGGTATGGGAGATACCATGGGGCTCTCACTTTGTCTGATAGGAACGATGTTCTTATACGGATTTAGTGCGGCGAGCTTAAAAGTAGCTTTGGTAATTGCATTCTTATGGTTAGCATCTCCAGTATCTTCCCATTTAATCTCTCGTTTAGAAGTAACTACAAATGAACATCTGGAAGACTATTGTAAGGTTGAAAAAGAAGAGGAGGAAGCATAATGCAGGTATTTGAAATGATTTTACTAATCGGATTAGTGGTTTGTGCGATTGCTGTTAGCTTCTCCAAAAATCTTTTGAATTCGATTTTAATTTTTATGTCCTACAGTTTGATGATGTCGGTGATTTGGATATTGCTGGAGTCGCCAGACTTAGCAATTACAGAAGCGGCTGTAGGAGCTGGCGTTACCAGTTTGTTATTCTTTATAACTTTGAAGAAAATTCATGCAATGGAGGAGGATGTAAAAGAAGATGAGTAGACAGATTCCTCAGGAAGAATTAAACAAGAAGTTTTCCTATCGTTTGAAACAGTGGATACGCGGTGATGTGGATCAGTATGTAGGCTTGGTAGAAATGGAATGCCAGGAAGATCCAGACGTTAGTGTAGAAGAAATAAAAAAACATAAGTCGGAACAGGAAACGATCATAAAAGCGGAAGTATATGATACCGAGCACAATAAGGTGTATAAAAACTTCTTGCGCTTTTATAAGGTAGCGGCAGTAATTTGCTGTGTGGCACTAGTTCTCATGCTATTAGTAACAGTGTCTTATTTGCCACCAGTTGGTGACCCAACTAATCCAGCCCACAATGAAGTGTCTGCTAAATACATCGAAGATGGTATGCAGGATACGGGTGCTGTGAATATCGTAACAGGTATGATTTTGGATTATCGTGCCTTTGATACATTTGGCGAATCCAACGTGTTATTTATAGCTACGGTTGTAGTTATGATTATGATGCGCGATGATAAGAAGGTTGTTGGTGTTGATGCAGCAGATATGCATTATGAACCAAGGTCGGATACGATATTGCAGCAGGTAGCATATGTGTTGTTCCCGCTGATTATGATTTTCGGTATCTACGTAGTGTTAAATGGGCATTTGTCACCTGGCGGAGGTTTCTCGGGTGGTGCGATTATGGGTGCTGGCTTAATCCTGTTTTTGAATGCATTTGGTATCGACAAAACCCGACGATTCTTTACGGAAAAGACACATAGATACATATGCGTGATTGCGCTTAGCTTTTATTGTTTGGCAAAGAGTTATTCCTTCTTTACAGGAGCAAACCATTTGGAAAGTATTATTTCTACAGGTACTCCAGGAGCGATTATTAGCGCTGGTTTGATTTTGCCATTAAACATTTGTGTAGGTTTAGTTGTGGCAAGTACGATGTATTCGTTCTATACGTTGTTTAGAAAGGGAGGTTACTAAAATATGTTTGGTTTAAATTGGCTCCCGAATATCGGAGAAGAGGTCGCGATGATTCTTTTTGGAATCGGATTTGCGAATTTGCTTTTCCAGAAAAATATGATTAAGAAAATTATCGGATTTAACATTATGGACACGGCAATCTTCTTGTTCCTTGCAGAAAAAGGATATATCACAGGGCGAGTTGCTCCTATTGTGGTGGATGGTGTTCAAAGTGTAGAAGCGTATATCAACCCGGTGCCAGGTGGTTTGGTTCTTACAGGTATCGTTGTATCCGTATCGGTTTCGGCAGTTATGCTATCTTTGACGATGCGTTTATACAAACGATATCACACCTTAGATTTGGATGAGATATCTGCACAGCTTCGAAAGGAGGGAAGATAATGGAATTTGTTCAAAACGTACCGTTTTTCTCCATTATGATTTCCATGTTTGCGGGAATTGTTTCTTCTATCCTTCCAGGGAAATGGGCGAGACGATTGAATCTCGCAGCTATTACTGTGATAGGAATTTTATCGGCATGGCTTTTGGTGTTTATGATTCAGTCCGACATGGGCTATTATACATACATGATGGGACATTTTCCTGCGCCATGGGGAAATGAAATTCGTGCGGGTGTCTTAGAAGCGTTAATGGCACTTTTCTTCTGTGTTATTATGATGCTTTCTTTGCTAGGTGGTTTACATAAAATTGAACAGGAAGTGGAAGCATCCAAACAGAATCTTTACTTTATTCTGGTAGACTTGTTGCTTGGTTCGCTTTTAGCGTTGATTTATACAAATGATATTTTTACTGCCTATGTATTCGTGGAAATTAATACGTTAGCTGCCTGCGGATTGATTATGATTCGTCAGACAGGACGAACGATTGAAGCAGCAGTTCGTTATATGATTATGAGCTTGTTGGGTTCTGGTTTGTTATTAATGGGAATCTGCATGCTCTACGATATGACAGGGCATCTTCTTATGTCAAATATGAAAGAGTCGATTGATGCAATTATGACAGAAGGAACATACGCAGTACCAATGCTGATTACGATTGGTCTTATAACGGTAGGTCTTGCGATTAAAAGTGCGCTGTTCCCATTCCACGCATGGCTTCCAGATGCATATGGATATTCAACCGTATCTTCCGCTGCAATACTTTCCAGCTTGGTATCAAAGGGATACATTTTCCTGTTGGTAAAGATATTCTATCGCGTGATTGGAATGGAATATATCAAAGACAGTCAAATGTTGAATATCATGTTCTGGTTCGCGATTATAGGTATGATTTACGGCTCTATTAATGCGATTTGGGAAAAAGACATTCGTAGAATGATAGCTTTTTCTTCTGTGGCACAAATTGGATATATTTTCATGGGATTTGGTTTAGGAACAGAGGCAGGAATCGTTGCCAGCGTGTTCCACATGCTGATGCACAGTGCGACAAAGGCGCTGCTGTTTATAGCAGCAATAGGACTTACGGATGCTTCTGGCAAAAACCGAGATTTTTCTGCATTGACAGGAGCTGGATATAGAAACAAAGTTGCTGGTGCAGGCTTTTTGGTAGGTTCATTGTCAATGGTGGGTATTCCTGTATTTGCAGGCTTTGTTAGCAAACTTTTATTTGCAGAAGCTGCGATTGAAGAGGCATCCTGGAGAATGTTTCCAGCAATCATTACATTGGCAATCAGTACTATTTTAAATGCAGTATATTTTATGAAGACGGTGCTTCGTATTTATACGCCAATATCCATCGAGGAAGAAAAGGAAAAGGGATTTATTCGTATTTCTTGGAAGCAGCAAAAAATATTTGCTGTAACAATTGTTTTATTTGTTATTCTAAATGTATTTTTGGGATGTAACTCAAAACCAATCTTACAGTTTATTGAAGAAGGACTACGTAATTTTATGTAGAAAAGGGGAATGAAATGGGTCATTCAGTTTTGATTTTATTCGCAATATTTATTCCGATTGTTATGGGGGTATATCTTTTAGGAAGACCTGCATATAAGAGTCGTGTTTCTATGATTGCCACAGCATCGGTGGGGTTTGCAATAACAACAGTGTTTTCCTTGGTAATATTAATAGAAGGGGATTTGGTGCTTCATTTGTTTACTATAGGAGAAAATATGCATATCTATTTCAATGTAGATGACATGAGTAGGGTGTTTGGTACCATCGTAACCATCGTTATGCCATTGGTTGGGATATATGCATTTGAGTACATGGGACACTACAAAGAAGAAAAAAGATTCTTTGGTTATTTCCTGATTGTATATGGCGTGTTGTTGGCACTTACTTATGCGGGAAATATTGTAACGTTTTATTTGTTCTACGAATTAATGAGTATTAGCTCTGTGCCATTGGTATTCCATTTTAGATCAAGGGAAGCTATTATGGCTGGACTAAAATATTTGTTCTATTCTTTGTGTGGTGCTTACTTTGTGTTATTTGGAATTTACTTCCTGAACGAATATACTACCACATTAGATTTTGTGGCAGGTGGCACTTTGGATATGGCTAAAGTAGCAGGAAATGAAGGGTTGCTGCTTGTGATTGCTATGTGCATGATTATCGGATTTGGTGTTAAGGCTGGTATGATTCCGCTTCATGCATGGCTTCCAAATGCGCATCCAATTGCGCCAGCGCCAGCGAGCGCGGCTTTATCTTCGCTGATTGTAAAAATGGGTGTGTTTGGTGTAATGCGAGTGGTGTATTACATATTTGGTACAGAGTTTTTACGAGGAACATGGGTGCAGAATGTTTGGCTTATATTGACACTAATTACTGTGTTCTTTGGTTCAATGATGGCTTATCGAGAGAAATTGTTTAAGAAACGTTTGGCGTATTCTACAGTAAGTCAGGTTGCTTACATTATGTTTGGAATGGCACTCATGCAGCAGGATGCGTTAACGGGTTCGCTTTTACATATTATGTTTCATGCAGTAATTAAATCAGCACTCTTTATGAGCGCAGGTGCGATTATCTACAAAACAGGTGTAGAGCGTGTAGATGAGATGCGAGGTATTGGAAAGAAAATGCCAAAGGTAATGTGGTGCTATACCCTTTGTTCCTTGGCGTTGATTGGTATTCCACCTGCAAGCGGATTTGTTAGTAAATGGTATTTGGCAACAGGTTCCCTGGCATCTGAAATTCCTGTAATTTCATGGCTGGGACCAGTGGTGTTGTTGATTAGTGCACTTCTTACAGCAGGATATTTGCTTCCTATCGCGATTGATGGATTTTTTCCAGGATCAGATTATGATTACGAACATTTGGAAAAGAAAGATCCAACAAAACAGATGCTGGTGCCAATCATTGCATTGGCGGTGCTAGCAGTTCTGTTAGGTGTATTCCCAAATACTGTGGTGGAGTATGTTATAGAATTAGCAGCAGTGGTGGTGTAGGTTGGAAAGGAGTGTGCTATGAGTCAGTATTGGATTTTGGTAGCGATTCTTTTACCAGTACTTGGTGGAATCGCAACTCGATTTCTTCCTTTTAAAAAACAAGGACATATGTTTTTGTTTGTGGAAGTGTATGTGGTTCTCACTTCTTTCATTGTGTGGGGATTATTATTAGGTGGAACAACAGAGGTGTTCCATGTAGTACATTTTGTAAATGATTTATCTATTTCTTTTAAAATAGATGGAATGTCTATGGTTTTTGCAGGGCTTGTTTCTGTGCTTTGGCCATTGGCTACTTTATATGCTTTTGAATATATGGAGCACCATGATAGACAAAATACTTTCTTCATGTTTTACAGCATCTCATATGGTGTAACTCTGGGGGTTGCATTTGCGTCGGATATGTTGAGTATGTATTTCTTCTATGAACTATTAACGTTGTCAACGGTTCCGCTGGTAATGCATACGTTAAAGAGGGATGCAATACATGCAACGAGAAAGTATCTCTATTATTCCTTGGGCGGAGCGGCGTTTGCGCTTATGGGAATTGTGTTTTTGATGGTGTATGGAGATACCTTGGAATTTACGTTGGGCGGTGTGTTGTCTATGGCAAAAATAGGTGACGATACGAACATGCTCTTATGGATCTATCTGATTGCATTTTTGGGATTTGGCGTAAAAGCCGCGATTTTTCCAGTGTCAGAATGGCTACCAGCAGCGGGTGTTGCTCCTACTCCAGTTACGGCATTACTACATGCGGTAGCAGTAGTAAAAGCAGGTGCGTTCTCTATTATTCGTCTGACTTACTATAGCTTCGGCACAGAATTCCTTCGTGGAACATGGGTACAGTATGTGGTAATGGCATTGGCGATGTTTACAACGGTTTATGGGTGTAGCCGCGCAGTAAAAGAGAGCCATATCAAGAGAAGGTTGGCTTATTCAACGGTAAGTAATCTATCTTATATTATTTTTGGCGTGACGATTATGACTCCATTAGGGCTGGTAGGCGCTTTGGCACATATGGTTTGTCATGCGGTAATGAAAATATGCTCTTTCATGTGTGCGGGTGCATTTATGCATCAGACTGGAAAGAAATATGTATTCCATATGGATGGTCTTGGCAGACGTATGCCAATCGTCTTTGTGACATTAGGGCTGAGTGGTGCTGGACTTATGGGCGTGCCAGGTTTGGCGGGGTTCGTTAGTAAATGGAATTTAGCGGCGGCAGCGGTGGATAGCAAAAATCCATTAGCATATGTAGGAATTGTTTGCCTGTTGATTTCGGCACTTTTGACAGCAATCTATATGATGTCGATTGTGATGAGAGCATTTTTTCCGCCAACGGATTTTGACATGAAATCTGTTGCGCATGTGAAAGATCCAGGATGGAAAATGAGCGTGCCTATTATGGTTTGTGCAACGCTCACGATTTTACTTGGAATTTTCTCATCGCCGCTGATTCAGTTCTTTAACGATATTGCAGCAGGATTATATTAGAAAGGAGACGAAGGGATGACAATTAGTATGTTAGTTTATCTAATGGTATTTATGCCCATGGCAGGAGCTTTCGTTTCCTATTTAGTAGGACGTGTTTCGAAAAAAGGTAGAGACTATGTAGTAAGCGGGATTTCTATTGTGGAATTTGTGTTAGCAGTCATGCTTTTGGTTGTAGATAATGGACACGAGGGAACTATGGTTTATGTGCCAGAGATTTGTGGCATGGGACTTACCTTTACCATAGATGGGTTCCGTGTGTTATATGCGGCAATTACATGTTTTATGTGGATGATGACAACACTCTTTTCTAATGAGTATTTTGCACATTACCGTAATAGAAATCGATATTTCTTCTTTCAGTTAATTACATTAGGAGCGACTGCAGGTATCTTTCTATCAGCGGATTTATATACCACATTTATTTTCTTTGAGATTATGTCGTTCTCATCCTATGTGTGGGTGGCACACGATGAAACATACGCAGCTATGCGTGCGGCATCTACTTATTTAGCAGTAGCTGTTATTGGTGGTTTGACATTATTGATGGGATTGTTCTTATTATATAATCAGACAGGAACGCTTCAGATTAGTGAGTTGTATGTGGCATGTCAGGGCAAAAATGTGTATCCAGCATGTCTATGTATGTTGGTAGGGTTTGGTGCGAAAGCGGGGGCGTTTCCGCTACAAATTTGGTTACCAAAGGCACATCCAGTGGCACCTGCGCCTGCGAGCGCATTGCTTTCTGGTATCTTGACAAAGACGGGTATTTTTGGGGTGTTGGTAATTAGTTGCCAGATTTTACTTCATGATGTTCATTGGGGATCGCTTATTCTTGTAATAGGTTTGATAACGATGTTTCTTGGCGCATTGCTAGCAGTGTTCTCTATCGATTTTAAAAGAACGCTTGCTTGTTCATCGGTTTCTCAGATTGGCTTTATACTCGTAGGTATCGGTATGCAGGGACTTTTGGGAGAGCAAAATGAAATCGCCATTCGAGGCACGGTGCTTCATATGATAAATCATTCCCTGTTTAAACTGGTATTGTTTATGGTAGCAGGTGTTGTTTATATGAATATCCATAAACTGGACCTAAACGACATCCGTGGTTTTGGTCGTAAAAAGCCATTGCTTAAATTTATATATTTAATGGGAGCCTTGGGTATCGGCGGTATCCCACTTTGGAGCGGTTACATAAGCAAGACATTACTCCATGAAAGCATAGTGGAGTACATTCACGAGCTGGAAGGCGGACACGTGCATGATTTGATTTTTAGTCTTAGTAATATGCAAGTGTTTGAATGGATTTTCCTCATTAGTGGTGGAATGACAGTTGCCTATATGATGAAGCTGTTTGTGGCAGTTTTTGTAGAGAAAAACCAGGATGCCAAGGTGCAGGCAAAGTATGATGGAATGAAAAACTATATGAGTCCACTGAGTGCTGGCGTGCTTACGGTATGTGCTGTGCTTTTCCCAATTATGGGAATGTTCCCATATGCGACAATGGATAAGATGGCAGACATGAGTGAAGGCTTCATGGGATGGAATCATGCTGGACACAGTGTGGATTACTTTACATGGGTTAACCTGCAGGGTAGTGTTATTTCGATTGTCATTGGTTTGTTGATTTATTTTGGAATTATTCGAACCCTGCTTATGAAAACACAGGAAGATGGCAGCAAGGTGTATGTGAATAGGTGGTGGAAATATTTAGATTTGGAAGATTATTTCTACAGACCTGTACTATTAAAATTTATTCCAACGATATGTGCAGCGGTGTGCCTTGTAATTGATCGATTGGTAGATGGTATAGTCATAATTTTAAGAAAAACGATTTACAAAGATAGTCATTTGCATAATGAGTTAAAAGATGAGAATGAAACACTTGTTATGGGATGGGGATCTTTTAAAGAAAATTTTGGATTTATTGAACGTAGTTTGTCCTATGGTCTGATTTTATTCTGTGTAGGATTATGTGCAGTTTTAATCTATTTGCTGATAGCAGCGTTTGTATAAAATCATGATTGAAAAAAGAAAGATATGTGTTAGAATAATAACATATGACACGTGAGAAGATAAAGGAGAATAGACATGGCTTTACAAGATGATTTAAGAGCACAGCTCATCAAACAGTTTCCATCTGATGTAATTGAGCTTGCAGAACAAAATGGTCAGAGATATTACGCATGTCCAACCTGTAAAAGACCGGTTGCTAAAAGTGATAATACGTGCCCAGGCTGTCAGCAGGTTTTGGGGTGGGACAAAATAAAAGAACTGGAAACAGGACCAACCGGACCAAGATATGCGGTATTAAAATTTGAAGTGCCTGGTGATTTTTCTAAGGGAGATTGTAGAAAATGCCCACTTTCTTATATAGCAAAATCTGCTACGGAAAATGTATATGAATGTCCGTTGAACCATAGAGCAAATTGTCCAATTGAAATTGAGTAAATGCGGTTTTAAGAAGCCTATCATAGATAGGCTTCTTTTTATTTTAGGTATTGACAATAAATGTAATATCTGTAAAATAAAGAGGTGTTTTTTTATTAATTTTAACAAAAGAAAGGCGAAGTCATGTTAGAAAAAATTTTTAAATTAAAAGAAAATAACACTAACGTAAAGACAGAGGTTATGGGTGGTGTTACCACTTTCATGACAATGGCTTACATCT
>CAZVOY010000022.1:0-15758 GCA_964628865.1 uncultured Lachnobacterium sp.
CGCGCTTTTCATATATAGACAGGCTCATTTCGTAGTGTTTTGAAAACATTTACTGCACTAAAGAGTGAATTATCTCGCCATCGCTTCAATAATTTCCCCTACATACATAGTATGCATATCCCCATCTTTGTAAAAGTCATCCATAATGCTCTTGTCATGAAAGGTTTCTTCTGGCATTGGGACAGAAGAAAGTTTGCGACATAAGAGCACTAAGTTTGCTTCATCTGGATAAGGAATACTGTGTCGAAACGCTGGAGTAAGTCCTGCTTTTTCAAATTTGTCTTCGTCACGTCCTGAGTGAGCACCGCAGTAAGCTAATGCTGCACGGTAATCTTCATCTAAAAAGGAAAGGGAAAAGAATTCTCCCTGATCCAGAAATTCTTTGGTATATCTGGAATCACGAACGAATACATAAACTACATTTTTGTTCCAGATAACTCCAACACCGCCCCAACTAATGGTCATGGTGTTGCATTTTTGTTTGCTTCCTGCTGTTATAAGCGCCCATTCTTTTCCAAATTTTGTGAATGGATTCATTTCCAATAAATCAATTGGATATGGTTGAAATGTGTGCATAATAAAAACCTCCCTAGTTATTATATGAAGAATGTATGAATGATTCTCATAGCACCTTCCTCGAGTTCTTCTAATTCGAGGGCTTCGTCCATTCCAGGAAGGAGGAAGAAGCTGGCATCTTCAGAGAATAAAATTTCTGCAAAGTCATGAATCTGTGTAGAAATGGTTACTTCCTTAAATGGTGTTAAAAGGAATGGGTATAGGAACCAAATGAAGGTCATAGGAGTAATTCGTTTGAGTTCCTGTTTTAAAGTATCCAATTCAGTTATCATAGTTTTATCATCCATTGCAAATGCTGCAATGATTACTGCTACATAGTAGAAGAGTAAATTAAAGATATAAGTTCCATAGTTTACCTTGAAAAGGAATAATGGAATGGTGGTTGCTCCGCCCAAAAGGAAGGCAAGGTACATAAAACGACTTCCTTTTGATGCTTCTTTGTTTCTGATAAGACGGAAAAAGAAGCGGAAACCATAGTAAATGTATGGAGAAAATAAGGCTACGAAAACTGGAAAATCTTGCATGTTTTGGAGTTGATATTCTACATCATACAAGGTGATATCCAATCCTAAAAGTTCGTGCTCTATCATGGCTTTGTTATAAGATAAGCCACTTTCGGATAGAAGTTTTGCGGATTCTTTAAAAGCTTTTACGGTTTCGTTTAGCAGCTCTTCGTTTGTGATAAGTTCATAGGTTGAAATACTATAAAACTCAAAGTAAATAAAGAGCGCCAAAATTGTTAAAAAGAAGAGCGTAAGGATGGAAATATATTTTACTCTCTTCTTTGGATTTCCTAAAATAATTTTATAAAGTAATAATACGAAAATAATATTTGCATTTGAAAATATAAAATTTTGTTCAATTCCCATGCAAATCATTCCAATTGGAATGATGAGCCAGACAAAGCGTTCTTTGACAATCAGGATCATGCAAAGTACCATAAGAAGGTTTATGTATAAATCTAATCCACCATACATGGTTTTTCCTACAAACATAGGGAAGGCAAAGATGGATAAGAAAATAATCAGATGCATCAGATTGCGTCGATTCTCTTCTTGGCAGTATTTCATGCAGACTTTGTAGAACCAGAAAAGACATAATAGATAGATGACTGTAAAGGTACCAGCAAAGTCGTAGATATGTTCATAATTCATCAAATCATAATTGATTAATTTTTCATCTAACCACTGATAGAGTGTACCGAGTAAACCGCGAGAAATATAGCCGTGGTCTTCGTAATTGAAAAGGTACATAGTGGTAACGTACGGCGTTACATAACGTCTAAAATATCGAACGAAACATGCCAAAGCAAAGAGTGCTAAGCCTGCAAAAAAAGGCATGTGATTCTTCTTTGTGTTTGAAGTAGGCATTTGAGTCTCTCCTTACAAAATATGTAAATAGGTAACATCCAACCATTCGCAGAAGGAACGTAAAATCTGATTGATGTGAATGTCGTATAGTGGAACCATAGTTACAATATAAATCAGGAGCAGGGATGCATAGGAATATCGCTGTTTGATATCTTCCATCAAAAGATGCAGCTGCTCTTTGATAATCTTGTCACCCATTGCACACAGAGCAAGGATTACTAATGCAAAATATGCGACTCCACAAAGAATCCAACGACCAAAATCAATTTTTAAAATATAACAAGGTACAATGGTCAGAGAAAATAGGGGAATCAAAGCATATTTAAACTTGTCCATCTTTGTTTCTGCTGCTTTTAAAATGTTCTTAAAGAAACGGACACCCAGGATAATATATGGGAGATTTAGCAGGCAGTAAATTGGTAACTCGATAAAATTATAAACATGCTGAGGCCATTCTTCTTCCCAAGGGTCGATACCTAAAAGCTCATGGGTAAATAAGGTATCATAAGTTTCACCTTCATTTCCAAGCATAGTTGCCAAGGCTACGATTTCATCATAGATTGCCTCTCCGTTTACATGACTAAAAAACTGGAAATAGATAAACAATGCGGATACGGATAGGAAACTAAGGGTAAATATCGTACCGTAGTAGATTCTCTTTTTTCCAGTATTATTTAAAAATTTAAAAGCCAATAACAATAAGAAAATGTTGAAAAAGTAAAACACGTATCCTTGATGTATTAAAATACAAAAAATGGAAAGCGGAATTACTAGCCATTCACAGGTGTCATGTATGATAAGTAAAATACCCAGAAAGGTAAAAAATAACATATACACATCTGGTCTTCCGAAATTTCGTACGGAGTAATACATAGATACAAAAAACATACAGAAGAACAGAATGACATAATTAATATTGGTCAAATAAACGTCTTCACATTTTTTTAAAATACAGTAAAACATAAAAAGCATTACCAACACAATAAAGGTCGTTGCAATAAGCGTTATATTAACCACTGACTCATAGTTTAAAATATCAGTAGGTAATATATTGTTTAACCCCATATATAAAGTGCCTAAAAATCCTCGAGAGATAAAACCAAAAGAGTAGTTGAAGGCAAGTATGGTTGTGTTGTATCTTCTTACGGTGTGTGCGTAAAATGTAATGAATAACGCAAAGCAAACGACAATGGTGATAAACATATAATGCCGAATCATTTGCTTCCTTGTTTTATTTTCTAACATAGTTGTATCCTTTCACGTTTTGGATTACATACAGAACCATTATAGTACATTTCCCTAGAAAAGTAAACGCAGGACAGTCACAAAACAAGGAGGTATTGCATAAAATAAGGGGAAGAATGTTGTGAGGAAAATTTATGAATTCTTACAGAAAAAATACAAGGGATAGAATGCTGCAAAATGACATACGTGCATTGCAGGATAATATAGACGAAGGGCAGCTACGTATACGTGTAAATTCGCAGATGGATGGCTTGCCAGTTCAGAATGCGAAAATTACAGTAATGTATACAGGTGGTCCTCAGGATACCATAGAGGAATTGACTACAAATAGCTCGGGTGTCGCAGATACTATCACGCTTCGAACACCTCCGCTTGAGTATTCTATGCAGCCACAGGACAGAATGCCCTATGCGGAGTATTCTATTCTCATACAGGCAGAAGGTTTTCGGGAACTGGAGATTTCTGGTATCGAAGTTATGTCCGAGCAATTGTCAGAACAGCCTGTGCAGTTAGAGGCGTTAGATGCACCAGGACCCGCAGAAAATAACATTGCCATAGGGCCACATACACTTTACGGGGATTATCCGCCAAAGATTCCAGAGGAAGAGGTAAAGACGGTAACGGAGACTGGGGAAATTGTACTTAGTCGTGTGGTGATTCCAGAATACGTAGTCGTACATGATGGACCACCAGGAGATCCATCTGCACGAGATTATTATGTACGATATCGAGATTATATTAAAAATGTTGCCTCTAGTGAAATCTATGCCACTTGGCCTGATGCGACCATTCGTGCCAATGTATTAGCAATTATGTCCTTCACATTAAATCGTGTTTACACGGAGTGGTATCGCGGAAAAGGGTATAACTTTACGATTACTTCGTCGACTGCATATGATCACAAATTTATTCCAGGAAGAAACTATTATCAAAGCATTTCGCGTATTGTAGACGAGCAGTTTGAAAATTATTTGTCACGGCCAGGAATTCAACAACCAATTTTGACGCAATACTGTGATGGCGACCGTGTTTCCTGTCCAAACTGGATGACGCAGTGGGGTTCAAAAAAGCTTGGAGACCAAGGCTATTCAGCGATTGAGATTTTGCGATATTTCTATGGAAACAATATGTATATCAATGTGGCAGAGGGGATATCGGGAATACCAGCTTCATGGCCAGGTTACAATCTAAGTTTGGGTTCTACGGGAGATAAGGTACGTCAGATGCAGGAACAGTTGGCGCGTATTTCTAAGAGTTATCCAGCGATTCCAACCATTCGGGCGGATGGCGTATATGGAACAGATACAAGGGAAGCGGTAGAAGTATTTCAATCTGTGTTTGGCTTGCCAGTAACAGGTGTAGTAGACTATAATACGTGGTATGAGATTTCTGCAATTTATGTAGCTGTAACTCGTATTGCAGAACTTATGTAAAATAAAAAAGGACAAAAGTGAAAATAGGTAGAATATGCATAAATGGATAGAGGTTAGAAAGGGAGCAGATTTTAAGACAATTGGAGAAACGTTCCATATAGATCCTGTGACTGCTCGCATTATTCGTAATAGAGATATAATAGAGGAAAAGGACATCAAAATATATCTACAAGGGACGTTGTCAGATTTGCATGATCCTCATTTGTTGAAGGATGGTGAGAAATTAGTAGATATCCTTCGAAAAAAAATAAATGAAGGAAAGTCCATTCGTATTATCGGGGACTATGATATTGATGGTATTATGGCCACTTACATTTTAATGACGGGTTTAAACAGAGTGGGGGCTATAGCCAGTCCACAAATTCCAGATCGTATCCACGATGGATACGGATTAAATAAGCGACTCATTGAAAATGCAAAAGAAGATGGGATAGATACGATTCTCACTTGTGACAACGGTATTGCAGCCATTGACGAAATTGCCTATGCAAAAGAGTTAGGGATGACGGTTTTGGTAACAGATCATCATGCAATTCCATACGAAGAGGTAAATGGTGAAAAAATTTATAAAACCAGTATGGCAGATGCAATTGTAAATCCACATCAGATAGAATGTACTTATCCCTATAAAGAACTTTGCGGAGCTGCGGTAGCATGGAAGGTGATATGCCTTTTGTACGAAAGTTTCGGAGTGGAGGTATGCGAAGCGGAAGAACTTTTGGAAAATGTGGGCTTTGCTACCATCGGTGATATTATGCCTCTAACTGGAGAAAATCGTATTCTGGTAAAGGAAGGCTTAAAACGCATTAAAAAAACGAAGAATATGGGAATGCGCGCATTGATTGCGCAGTGTGGATTAGAACCAAACGAAATTGATGCCCATAAAATTGGTTTTGTTTTAGGCCCATGCATCAATGCCAGCGGACGAATCGATACGGCAAGACGTTCTTTGGAATTGTTTTTTCAAACAGACAACGAGAAAGCAATGTTTATGGCAAATGAGCTAGTAGTCTTAAATACAGAGCGAAAAGAAATGACTTTAAAAGGTGAAGAGGAGGCAATCCGCTATTGTGAGGAGCATAATTGTCTAAATAATCGCGTGTTAGTTGTTTATTTGCCAGAAGTGCATGAGAGTATCGCGGGAATTATTGCGGGACGTGTACGAGACAAATTTAATAAACCAGCCTTTGTTATTACGAAAGCAGAGGGAGGTGGCGTAAAAGGTTCAGGAAGATCCATTGAAGAATATTCCATGTACGAAGAACTGTGTAAGTGCAAGGAACTGTTGACTAAATTTGGTGGTCATCCAATGGCAGCCGGTCTTTCGCTTCCAGAAGAAAATTTAGAAGCATTTCAGCAGAAAATCAATGAGGTATGTTCTTTGACCGAGGAGGAACTGGTTCCAAAGATTTATGTAGATGCCAAGATGCCAATGGATTATCCAACCATGGATCTGATTCGAGAATTTGCAGTGCTGGAACCTTTTGGAAAGGATAATAAAAAGCCTGTGTTTGCAGATGTAGATGTAAAAATTAAGAAGATGTGGAGCATCGGTAAAAATCAAGATACGCTCCGTTTGGACTTAATTACAAAGTCAGGGGTTATAGTACCAGCGATTCGTTTTCGAGATAAAGATGAAGTGGTGGAATATTTGGAAAATAAATTTGGAAAAGCGCAGGTCTTGGCCGCTTTTGCTGGAAAACCAAACAATATACAATTGTCTGTGATTTATGATCCAGAAATCAACAGTTTTCGCGATGTGGATTCATTACAATTTATCATAAAATATTATCAGTAAAACATTGCGAAAATGGCATCATCATTGTAAAATGACTATATTGGAGGCAATTTCATGTTTGGTAGTAAAAAAAATAAAATAGAAGAACAGGTTAAAGAGATGCTTTCCCAGATAACCGAGCATAGAACGGTGTTTGAAACCAGCGTGGCTCAAGTGGAAGAAGGTGGAAAGCGTATCCATACCGATGTTTGTCAGGTAATGGAAAATACTAGTGATCTGGCAAATTATGCAATGCAAAATATAGAGGAAGAATCCATATTGCTTCATAGTATAGACGATTTTTCAAAAGAATTGAGAATGGCTGTAGATGAATACGAACAGCTTAGAGAAGAGTTGGAAAAACAGTATGAAGCTATTACAGCCTTGGTAGAGGAAAATAAGCACTATACCACACCATCTAAATATCTGACAGAAGCACCAGGTGTGATGAAACAGTCCTATGAGACTATGGAAAAACAGATGGATGCAATGGCAGAAGATGGTAGAAAGATGAGTGTCATGGCGTTAAATGCAGCCATTGAAGCAGGTCGCATGGGGGAAGCAGGAAAACAGTTTGTGACAGCTTCCGAAGAGATTCGCCAGACTGCATTAGGTTACGAAAAGGCGGCACTTTTTATGAAAGAGGAAGTGGAACTGTCCAAAGCCAAAATGGAGGAATTGGAAGAGGTCGTGCATCGTTTGGTTTCGCTGTTGAAAGAAAACAACATGAGCACTACTCGTCTTCTGAAAAAAAGTCAGGAATCTGCAAATATGATAAATAACTCGTCTATGAGAGATTTTTCAGAGGATATGATTTTGATTCGTGACAAGGTTGTGGGTATAAGAAATCTGGATGAAGAAATCGCAAAATGTGGGGAACGAAACAAAATACAGCTAAGCGATATCCAGGAAGAAGTACAGACACAAAAGAGTGAATTAGCTGAAATGGAAAGCGACTTGTCGCATTTGTTAGATTCCATAGAGGAGCAAATTAGCTAGGATACGAAGGAGGAAGAAAATGAATACTACAAATTTTACCTTTTTATCAAATGATGGAAAAACCAATGTACATGCAGTAAAGTGGATGCCTGATTCAGGAGAGTATAAGGCAATCTTACAGATTACCCATGGCATGGTTGAGTTTATTGAACGATATGCAAATTTTGCAGAATTTTTAACTACAAAAGGATATATGGTAGTAGGTCATGATCATATTGGTCATGGACAGTCGGTGGCTTCGAAGGACGATTGGGGATATTTCTGCGAAGGAACTCCTAGTGATATTCTTGTTGCTGATATTCATAAACTTCGTACTTTGATTCAGGAAGAAAATCCAGATATACCATATTTTATCATGGGTCACAGTATGGGGTCATTCATACTTCGTAAATATCTGGTGTTCCACAATGAGAATCTTCGTGGAGCTATCATTATGGGAACTGGGTTTACACCTGATAATATGACAAATTTAGCATTAAAATTGACAGGTTTCGTTGGAAAAATAAGAGGAACGAGACATCGTAGCAAATTCATCGAAAAACTAGCGTTTGGTGCAGATTACAAAGGCTTTGATATGACTGGAAAAGAACCAGAGAAGAGTTGGCTTTCTAAGGATGTAGAGCTTGTAAGAAAGTATTACAACGAGGAAAGATGTGGTTTCATGTTTACAGTAAACGGATATCAAGGGCTGTTTGAGGCAGTAAACTTTAGTTGTAATCCTGTAAACGTTGCAAAGGTGCCAAAGAAGCTTCCGTTGTTTATTGTATCTGGTGAACAGGATCCTGTAGGTGGACTTGGAAAAGGCGTAAAAATCGTATATGATATGCACAAAGATGCGGGAGCGTTGGATGTGACTTATAAGTTATACGAAAATGACCGACATGAAATTTTAAATGAGACGGATCGCCAGAACGTATATGAAGATCTTTTAGCATGGATGAATGTACGAATTGATACATAAAGAGAAATAAAAACAAAAGAAGGCAGCATATGAGTAACAAAAAGAAAACAATTATTATCATCGGGGCAGTAGTTGCTGCCCTGATAACTTTGTACATGGGGCTCTCCATATTTTTTATGAGCCATTTCTATTTTAGAACCACCATCAATGGAGTGGATGTAACAGGAAAAACAGCAGAAGGTGCAGAAACTGTCATTCAAAATGCGATGGACAATTATGAATTGGTAGTGACAGAAAAGGATGGAACTACGGATTCGATTGTTGGTAGCGATTTTGAATTAAAAATGCAGCTCGAATTAGATGAAATAGATGCTTATTTAGAAAAGCAGAATGGTTTTGCGTGGATTATAAAACTGTTTGTTCCAGACCAACATGAATCTGATTTACAGGTGGCTTATAACTCTGTAAAACTGGAAAAGTTAATTGCTGGTTTATCCTGCATGGAAGAAAGTAAACAGATAGCACCAATTAGTGCGACAGTTTCGGAATATTCTGAAAAAAAAGGCTACGAGTTGGTGCCATCTGTTGCAGGAACGGAAATTGATGTCAGAAAATTGAAATATACGGTAATTTCTTCTATAGGAGACTTAGAGACAGAAATCGACTTAGATAAAGACCTCTGCTATGTGCAGCCAAAGGTAGCGGATGATAACAAGAAATTGTTGGCAGCTATCGAGCAGCTTAATAAAGCCCTTGATGCAGAAATTACCTATCAGATTGGAGAATCTACACAGGTATTGGATGCGGAAATCTTTCAGCCATGGTTATATGTGGATGAAAAATTAAATGTTTGTTTAAACGATGAAAGTCTTTCTGCTTATGTAAAAGAGTTGGGACGTACCTATAACACATGCTATACTGCGAAACATCTGATTACTTCCTATGGTATTGAAGTTACGATTCCAAACAGTCACTATGGCTGGAAGGTTGATAGTGATGCGGAAAAAGCAGCGATTACAGCAGATATCATGGCTGGAGAGCCAATCACCAGAGATTTAAATTATTCTATGACTGCGAATAGTCATGAGGGGTGTGACTATGGAAATTCCTATGTAGAAATCAATCTTACAGCACAGCATTTATTCCTGTATGTAGATGGACAACTGGTACTTGAGAGTGATTTTGTATCAGGAGATTTAGCTACTGACTGTGCCTCACCAACAGGTGCATTTTCTTTAACATATAAAGAAAGAGATGCTACTTTAAATGGTGAGAATTATTCTACACCAGTAGATTTTTGGATGCCTTTTGCAGGAAACGTAGGAATGCATGATGCTACCTGGCGTTCTTCCTTTGGTGCGACTATTTACAAGAGAGATGGTTCTCACGGATGTATCAACTTACCATGGAGTAATGCGAAGACAATCTTTGAATATGTAGAACAGGGATTTCCTGTTTTAGTATATGAACTTCCTGGCACGGAAACTCCAGCAGGTATTGCAATGGATCAGGGATATGCAGTAAAGAGTAGCATTGATGCAATTGGTGCAGTAACCTTAGAATCTGAGGCTTATATTGCTTCGGTACGTGCTCAGTATGAGGCATTGTCGCCTGAAGCAAAAGCTTATGTAACAAATTATCAAGTATTAGTAGATGCAGAAAATTATCTTGCATATTTAAAGACATTACAACAGTAATCAAAAAGTGACTGTCGCAACTTGGATGCAAAATCCACGTTGCGACAGTTTTTTTAATCTTTATGCTTTTGTGTGATAAAAGAAGCGCGTTTGATAGAATCTTCTCCATATTTATTTCTTATGGCATCAATTGCGGAGTCTAGTTTTGATAATTTCTCGGAATTACCATTTTCGAAAAGAGAATACTGATGTGTAGCTTCTGTGGTAGCCTTACTGGCATGTACTCCAAGTAGGCGAATCGGATTCCCGTTCCAAAGCTGGTCAAATAAGGTGCAGACATAATGATAAATCTCGTTGGTTACATTCGTAGGATTGTCTAATGTCATTTGTCGAGAACTCTGCTTAAATTCATTATCTACAAAATAAACAGAAACAACGGATATATAGGATTTGTCTGCGCGAATGCGCGTTGCCACAGTCTCGGTCAGAGATAACAGGATTTCTTTGGCTAGGGAAGCCTCCGTTACATCAAAGGCGATGGTGGTTTCATTGCTATAGCCCTTATTGGCGGGCTTTCGATTTTTATTTGCCACATCATCCATACTGTCACCGATTCCATTGGCAAATTCCCAGATAACATCTCCGTGTCCTTTTAGATTGTCGTGAATGATTTTCTTGTTTGTGTTTGCTAAATCACCAATGGTAAAAATCCCTAGTGCATGTAATCTTTTGGCGGTTTGTCGTCCTACAAAGAATAAGTCAGATACAGGAAGAGGCCACATTTTCGTAGGGACTTCCTCTGGATATAGGGTATGTACCAGATTTGGTTTTTTGAAGTCAGAAGCCATCTTTGCCAGCAGTTTGTTTGAGGAAATGCCTATGTTTACGGTGAAACCTAGTTCATCATAGATGCGACTCTTGATTTTGTCGGCAACTTCAAGTGGCGGACCAAATAAGTTTTTCGTGCCAGTCATATCTAAAAAGGCTTCGTCAATGGAATATTGTTCTAAGTCTGGAGAGTATTCTGCTAATATTTCCATCATAGCAGTGGAATACTTTACATAGATAGGAAAGTTCGCGGGTACAGTTATAAGACCTGGACATTTGCGGCGGGCGTCCACTAGAGGTTCGCCAGTGATGACACCGTATTTTTTTGCAGATTCTGATTTTGCCAAAACGATACCATGACGGGATTCTTCAGAACCGCCGACAGCGGAAGGAATCAGGCGTAAATCCTCGGTTTCACCAAGCTCACGCATGCGATATGTAGCCTCCCAGGATAGGAAAGCACTATTTACATCAATGTGAAAAATGACATGTTCCATAAATAACCTCTTGCGAACGTTTGTTCGATGATATATAATCAAGTATAGCAAAATATATTTAAATTGTAAAGAGGAGTAAGCATGGAGGGATTAAAGAATAGAAGAATGAGAGAGAAAAGGAAAAAGGTTTTCGCCATTGTATCCATTTGCGTTCTTGTTTTGGGCGTAGCTATTTTAGCTACAGTAGCATTGCAGTCAGCTAGTGACAAGGATACGGAGAATTTAATTACGGTAGAAACAGAGATGATTACAGATACCGAATCCATAGAAGGCGAAACGACACAAGAAGAAACGGATGGAAAAGACTTTACTATGTTTTTTACAGGAGATGTTATGCTTCAGTATTGTACAGGAATTTATGCCAACGAGGGTATCAATGGAATTATTAGTGAGTACCTTGAGCAGGAAATGGTAAATGCTGATATGACAGTGATTAACAATGAGTTTCCGTTTTCCAATGGTGGAACTCCAGCACCAGATAAACAGTTTACGTTTCGAGTAGATCCTATTTATACGAGTGTATTGCAGGATATGGGTGTTGATGTAGCAAGTTTAGCAAATAACCATGCTTTGGATTATGGACAGGACGCTTTACTGGATACATTTGTTGCACTTAATAATGAGGGGATTCCATACGTAGGCGCAGGACAGACAAAAGAAGAAGCCGAGAAAGCTGTTTTTGTAGAAGCTGGCGGCCGAACAGTAGGGGTACTGTCTGCTTCTCGAGTAATTCCTGTAGAAAGCTGGAATATCGAAAATAGTCAGCCAGGCTTATTCTGTACCTATGACAGCACTCGTATGGTTCAGAGAATCAAAGAGATTGAAAAGGAATGTGATTATGTGGTGGTATTTGTACATTGGGGTATTGAACGAGAAGCATATCCAGAAGAGTACCAGCGTAATTTGGCAAAACAGTATGTTGACGCAGGGGCAGATTTAGTAGTCGGAAATCATTCCCATGTACCACAAGGAATTGAATATTATAAAGGCGTTCCAATCGTATATTGTCTTGGAAACTTTATTTTCAACGGAAGTGGAGTGGATACCTATGCGGTGAAAGCTGTTTGGAATGAACAGGGAAATACGACTTTACAGGTGATTCCGGTGGATGCAGAAAATTATCATACCAGTGAGTTAACAGGGGATGAGGCACAAGCATTTTATGATTATCTGGAGAGTATTTCCTTTGGTGTGACCATAGATGAAAACGGTATGGTAATTCCAGCAGGAGATTGTGGCGTGCCAGAATAAAGAAAAAGGAGGATGCAAAATTGGAAAAACAGCACATGTATTTATGCATAGATTTAAAATCCTTTTATGCATCCGTGGAATGTGTAGATAGAGGGTTAGATCCGCTGACTACAAATTTGGTTGTGGCGGACCCCGAGCGTACACAGAAAACCATATGCCTTGCGGTTTCCCCATCTATGAAAAAGTTGGGTGTAAAAAATCGCTGTCGTGTATTTGAAATACCAGAAAATTTAGAGTATATTATGGCACAACCTCGCATGCAAAGATACATTGATGTATCCGCGGATATCTATGGTATTTATTTAAAGTATATTGCAAAAGAGGACATTCACGTTTATTCCATAGATGAAGTTTTTCTTGACTGTACAGATTATCTGGGGATGTATCAGATGAGTGCAATGGAATTGGCAGAGCTAATTATGGCAGATGTATTAAAGACCACGGGTATTACTGCGACTTGTGGAATTGGTACGAATCTGTATTTGGCAAAAGTAGCGCTTGATATATCTGCAAAACACGTCAAAGGAAATACCGCCTATTTGGACGAAGAGAGTTATAAGAAATCACTTTGGAATCATAGACCGATTACAGATTTTTGGAGAGTAGGGCCTGGGATTGCAAAGAGATTGGAGCGCCATGGCATATACACAATGAAAGATATCGCTATGGCAAAAGAAGAGACGCTCTATAGCTTAATCGGAGTAGATGCGGAATTGTTAATTGACCACGCTTGGGGGAAAGAACCGACTACGATTGCAGAAATAAAGGCTTATAAACCAAAGCACAACAGTTTGACCAGTGGGCAGGTGTTAAGCTGTGAAACACCTCATGAAGAGGGGAGATTGATTGTAAAAGAAATGGCTGACCTCTTGTGTCTAGAATTGGTAGATAAGAGATTGGTGACAGATTCTATTTCCATGACGATTGGATTTGAGAATCGATTAGAGCTTCCAATGGCTCGAGGTACGACCAAACTCCCTATTACGACGAGTTCTGCAAAGACCATATTGCCATATGTGGAGCAGTTGTACGAAAAAATGATTCCACAAAATATGGGAATACGTCGTGTGAATATGTCTTTTAATAATGTAATAGAGGAAGTATATCAGCAGTACGATTTATTTATAGATCCAGCAGACTTGGATCGTGAAAGAAAAATGCAGCGTGCTATGATAGATATAAAGAAAAAGTTTGGCAAAAATGCCATATTAAAAGGGATGAACTTAGAAGAAGGTGCTACTACCATGGAGCGTAATCGTCAGATAGGAGGGCACAAGAGTGGACAATAGAGCAAAGCAGTTTGTGCCGTTCGCAGCATTAAAAGGATATGAGGAAGCACTTCGTGCAAAGGAGAAAATCCTGGTAGATAAAATAGAATTATCAGAAGAGAAAAAGGCGGAGCTAGATTGCAAACTGCATCAGATTCAGAAAAATGATATCATAACCGTTGTTTATTTTTTGAAAGATGAGTATATAAAAATAGAGGGGATGGTCTCTCGTTTGGATAGAGATGCCAGAATATTAAAAGTAGTTAATACAAAAATCCCGTTTGATGATATTTATGATTTGAATGGAGAAAGTTTTATGGATGATATATAATGAAGCTACATGAGAGAAAGGGAGATATTTACCAACAAACTAAGTTTGTAAAAAGCGTCGCTAATATGCGACGCTTTTTTTATGAGTTCCTTTGTTCTACAAAGTAGTCTTGTCTATATTTCGATGGTGTTTTATGCATATATTTTTTGAAAAGCTTGGTGAAATAGTTATCATCTAAAATTCCACAACTTTGTGCGATGGAGGATATTGGTGTTTCTGTATAGGTCAACAGATAGGCTGCATAGGTCATTCTTTTTTGATTCACATAATCAGTTAGCGTTTGTCCCGTTTCTTCCTTGAAAAGAGCAGATAAGTAACTAGGACTCATATTTAGGTAGTTGGCGTTGGCCTTTAGGCTCAAATCTGCACTCAAATCGAAATCAATTCTGGTGATAACCTTTCGAATTGGAGGTGAATATTTTCTCATGGTGTGTGTGTTTACAAGAGCACAGTATTTTTGTACCATTTCATTCCAAAGTTCAAGAAAGTTATCGGATCGGGTAGCGTCTTCTATCCGTCGTGCAAAAGTAGAAGAAAGCTGGTCAATGTACAATGGATGTACACCACCATACTCAGCGGCTTTGCGAAGAAGCGTATTCATGATGATGGTATGATTTTTTAAATTTCGAATAGCCTCAGTACGTTGTTCTAACGCAAAAAGAGGAATGTTGGAGAGAATAGTACGAGCTTTATTAGTTTGTCCCTGAGCGACCGCATTCATCAATGCATTCTCGTCTGCATACATTTTTTCATATATCTCAATATTTGAGAACATATCGCTACGTTTCTGTGGATCAGGTGGGACAGCAAGTGGTTCTAGTGTTTCTGGCAAACCACGCATATAGCGTTCTATAGTAAAATTGTTTTCTCCCCATAGGATTTCTGCAAAGGATATTGTAGCAGCAAGAATTCCATCTTCGTTTGATAAGCAGGTAATATTTCGAAAATGATGTCGAAGAATCGGAATCCAATGTTGACTAATATTCTTTTGTTGAAGTAATTCTATAATATTGGCTTGTTCGTTTGTTTTTATGAGAAATGGACCGATGGATAGAAGAGATGGTGTTTGACCACCTGGCAGTTCCATAATAATAAAGTGGCAGTAGAATTCATCGGTTACATAATATACGGTATTTGGTTGTAATGTTTTCTCTAGAAAAATCGTTAAATCGTTATGGAATGCTTTATCTAAACCTAAAGAGTGGTGTAATCCCATATCTGCATTGCTGGCAAAGGCCTCTTTTATATCAAAGATGGACATAGGGATTTTTAATTGTTTTAGGCATTTTTCCAGAAATAGAATACTATTTTTATAATATTGTTCGCTTATCATATGGTTTCCTCTTTAAAATAATATATTGAATTTATAGAAATTTTATATGAATTTTATATACAATTTCCTATCCATTGATGAAATTATAGCACAAAAAGCAAGGCTTGTATACAAGAAATCGTAAAAAAATACGAATTGAAATTAAAAAAATACTAGATATATTGTGCATATTATGATAGTATAATTTATAAAGTGTACATCGACTTTGTAAAAAAATGCTAAGGAGGTAAAAATCGATGAGTAATAACACTGAAAAAAAACAGTATCGTAAATTTGGTATGCTCGACAGCTTATCATACGCTGCTGGTGACT
>CAZVOY010000023.1:0-15551 GCA_964628865.1 uncultured Lachnobacterium sp.
GACTTAAAATCCTGTCGTAGCAATACGGTACCGGTTCGATTCCGGTCGCCGGCATGAAAAAAGGAATGTTGATAAACCAACATTCCTTTTTGTTTTTTATAACATCTTTTTGTGTTCAATTAGCATTTCGTGAACAATGTTCTGGAAATAAGCGCCAATGTGTTTTTGGTCCTCTTTATCTAAATCTGAGTAAAGAACTGGTTTTCCATATTCAATAATTACGTTTGCAGATTTGATAAATGGTAAATGATCTTCGAAAATGGCGTTGGTTCCTGTGATTGCCACAGGTATGATTTTACATCCTGTTTTTGATGCAATTTTGAAACTTCCATCTTTGAATTCTCCTACATCGGTAGAGTCTTCTTTGTTTTTATTTCTAGTTCCTTCTGGGAAGATAAAGATAGAAATTCCATTTTTTACCTTATCAATACAGTTTAAGATAATTTTCAATCCCTGCTTGATATCGTTACGATCTAAAAACTCGCAATGGAGGCGTCTCATCCATGTACGAAGCGCTGGTACTTTGTCTACGACTACTTTTGCTACGAAACCAGTAAGTCGAGGGCATCTTGCGTATGCTACTACGATGTCCGCCATACTTCTGTGATTTGCTACATATAATACGGCTTCGTCGGTTGGCACATTTTCTTCTCCGATAACGGTAAGCTTGATGCCAGCTAACTTGTGAATGACTTTAAAAACCCACTGTATAATACGAAGCTGATAAAGATCAGCTTTCTCCTGATTGAATTTCCTATAAATCCAAAATATTCCTAATAGAATATATCCGAAAAGTAGAAATAAAAATATAAATCCAAATGTCAATATTGTTCTCATATGTCACCTCAACAATTTCCAATAATTACACTTCATTATACAAAATCAAATAGCTAAAAGCAATGCATAAAATGCCTATAAACCGAATATGTATTTCATATACATACGTTTACGTAGGGGGACTATTATGAATTTGAACAGACATATATGTACACAATTAGTAGAAAAAGCAAATGGCTTTGCACAGATTACGGTGGATGATGATTATATAGTCAGGGATAATAAGCCAGATGTCGTTCGTATTATTTATTCCAAAGGAGATATTTACTTAGAGGACACAAAAGTTGGGAATCAAGTGGTTTGGATAACGGGCAAGCTACGTTTCTCCACCTTATATTTAAGTGATGATGAAAATCACAGATTGGAAAGTGTGACAGGGGAAATTCCGTTTCAGGAAAAACTGGTGATGGACGAAGTGACAGATGGCGATGAGGTTTCAGTGGATGTGCAAATAGAAGATTTGTCTGTTGGAATAATTAATTCTAGAAAGCTTGTAGTTAGAGCGATCCTTGATATTTCAGTTATAAGTACAGAGGAAGAAGTAGATACATTTTGCCGTTCGTTGGACGCAGAGGAATACGAAGGAAAAACAAATGAAGTAACTATGTTGTGTTTGATCGATAATAAAAAAGACTTGATTCGAATGCAAAAGGAAATGATTTTGCCAAATTCACGCTCTAATATTGGTGAGCTGATATTTTATCAGGTGGATTTTCGTAATGAGGAAATTTTGCTACAGAATGGAAGTATTTTAGTACAGATGGATGCTCAGATATGGGTATTATATCGAAGTGAAAGCACGGGAGAATATGAGTCCTTTGAAACTGTCATACCGATGAGTGGGGAAATGTCCAGTGATGCTATTCAAGGGGATGAAATATTTTGGGCGACGGTAAAACCGCTGGAGGTTGAGCTGGAGGCTAGAGGCGATTATGATGGCGAGTCCAGAATGCTGGGGATGGATGTAGTAATGTCCATGGAAGTCCAGATTTACAGAGAAGAGAGTTGTGAAATTTTGCAGGATGCATATGCATTAGATAGAGAATTAATTCTACACAGGGAAAGTGTTCCGTTTTCACAGCTGTTGGTAAAGAATTTGTCAAAGATAAGGCTGATGGAGCAAGCACAGCTAGAGCCAAATGAGAAAAGAATTTTGCAAATATGCGGGAGTAGCGGGCATATCACCATCGACCGTGTGGAAAAAGGGGAAAATGGAATCCATGTGGAAGGTATTTTGAATGTGCATGTTTTGTATAATACCACAGATGATGTCATGCCATTTGCACATGTAAGCAATCAAATTCCATTTGAGCAGACGATAGAGATAGACGGTTTTACACAGGACGCAAAGATATGGTTGGATAAGAAAATCGAGCAGATTCAGGTCAACCTTTTGGATAATTCGGAATATGAAATAAAAGCAGCTATACAGCTTGGCGTAATGGCATTGCAACAGAATCATATCTTAAATATCGTTGATGTAGAAGAAAAACCGTTGGATATGGATGCGTTGCAGAGACAGCCTGGTATGATTGGTTGTATAAGAAAAGAAGGAGAAGATCTCTGGGATATCGCAAAGAAATATCATGCAACAGCAGGGAATATCATAGAAATTGGTAATCGAGTTTTAGTTGTAAAACAAGTCCTTTAATGGTAATATAGATAATATATGAAACAAAGGAGAAATAGTATGGAGAATAAAGATTACAACCAGGTAAATAATGACTATTGTTCACCTGAACAGGAGCCAAAAGTAGAGAAACCAGTTTACGAAACTGCGGAAGAGTATAATAATGCGAATAAGAGTGCGACGGATTACAGCCAGTATTACAATACTGAAAATTATAGTAATCCACAGTACAATAATTCACAGTATAATAATCCACAGTATGGAAATCCACAGTCTAACAACCAGCAGTATGGTAACCCACAGTATAACACACAGTACAACAATCAGTATAACAACCAGCAGTATTCAAATTTAGGTGGCACCATGGTAGATGGAGCAGGAAATCCTATTAAGAGTCATTTTGCAGTACAGCTTGTATTTGCTATTGTTGAAATTTTACTATGCTGTTTCAGCCCTATCGCAATGGTGCTTGGTATTATCGCATTGGTTTTTGCAATCCAGGCTAATACAGCATACCATCAGAATAGAGCAGAAGATTTCAAATCGAAATCAAAAACATCTAATATTTTATTAATTATTGGTGGCGTATTTGCGGCCCTTTCAGTTATCTTTACGTTGTTATTCTCAGCGCTCTATGCAGAGGAGTTTGAAAGCGTATTGAATGAATATTCATATGAAGATGAGTATGACTATGAGGATGAGTATGACTACGACTATGACTACGATGAAGATGTCGAATATGGTCCAGATGACGTACCATTGCCAGAAGGTTTTGAAGACTTTACATTAGATGGTGTAGCATTCACAGTTCCAATGCCATATAGTGATTTTGCTGCATTGGGATATATTTTAGAAGAGGGTTATAGTGAAGATTATGTGCTTGATGCAGAATCATATGAATCTATGTATTTCTATGATGAGGCAGAAAATCTTGTAGGTGTTATTCGTGTTTCAAATGATACAGAGGAAGAGTTAACGGTAAAAGATTGCGTAATCGATTACATTTGCTTTGATAACCCAGGTTCATACTATGATGATGGTAGTGTACCACATATCAATATTACCTTTGGTCAGGGATTGGATATGACTACTACATATGAAGAGTTAGAAGCATGGTTAGGTACACCATATTATCAGAGTGTTAGCGACGATCCAGATGATGCAGGATATGCAAGATATGAATGGGTATATTATGGCGATGATGAATATCACTGCTTCGCAGTAACCTATTTAAATGGTGTTATTTCTGATATTACATTTGAAAAGTATGCTTATTTATACTAATTATAAAAACAGGCCCTGTTCTTTGGGGCCTGTAATTGTGCTTATGGAGGATTCATATTAAATGGGTTTTTGGAAATTTAAGAAAATCTTCAAATTAAAAAGAATTGTTTCCGTTGTGTTGACACTCGGCTTTTTAGTAGCAATACCAATGTCCAGTGGTGAAACTGCTTTGAGTTTTTTGGACGGTGAGGAAATTTATATCGCGTCCCAAAATACAAGTCAGTCCCAAAGGGAACTGAATAATGTAAGAAATCAATTAGATGATTTGGAAGAACAGCAGGAAGCAATTGAAAGCGAGTTAAGTGCCAAGGCAGAAGAACTTAGTGGATTATTGGCAGATAAAGCAATTTTAGAAGAGGATATGGCTGCTACAGAGGCAGCGATTGAACAGGCTGAGATTGATTTGCAGATTGCGAAAGAGGAAGAAGAAGCTGCTTACGAAGCAATGAAAATTCGTATCCAGTATATGTATGAGAACAGTACTCAGGAGTCAATTTGGGATGCCATTTTAAATGCAAAGAGCTTTACGGATATGTTAAATCATGTGGAATATGTTAACCAGGTTCACAAAAGTGATAGAGAGTTACTGGATGAATACAAAGCAGTAGTTGTGGAAGTAGAAGCACTTGCAGCAGAACTGGAAGCAAGCATGGAAGAGATGGTTGCGCTGGAAGAAATTTATGAGCATCAGGAAGCAGAATTGGAAAGTATCGTGGCAGAGCTGGAAGCTGAGGCAGAGAATTACGAATCTCAGATTGCGGCAGCGGAAGCCAGAGCAGAAGCGCTAGCGGCTTCTATCGCTGAACAAAATCGATTGATGGCTAGTGGTGGTAGCAGCAGTGGCGGAAGTACAAACTCAGGCAGTGTTTCGACAGCAGGCGGATATTTGACAGATCCATCCTATGATCCAGCGTTTCGCACAAATGTTAGCGGAGAGGAATTGGTAGCATATGCGTTGCAGTTTGTAGGCTATCCATATAAATGGGGTGGAAATAGCTTAACAGAGGGAAGTGATTGTTCTGGTTTTGTAAAGTTAATTTATAATCATTTCGGCTTTATGGATGCACCGAGACAGTCGCAGGCATATAAAACCTATGGACAACCTGTAGCCTATGAAAATTTAAAGGCTGGAGATATTGTGGTTTATCCTGGGCATGTAGCAATTTATATCGGAAACGGTTGTATTGTGGAGGCGCAGTCTACGCGAGCAGGTATTACCTGTAATCGAGCGGTAAATTGTAAAACGATCACAGCGATTCGAAGAGTATTATAGAGGCAGACATGAAAGTTTTTTTACAAAGTGTGAAAAAGTACAGAGTGCTTTGGATTTTTGCAATTTTAATTTTGGTTCTGAGCGTTGTTGCAAATGTAACCAGAATAAATCGTGAGTATCTCGTGTATAATGAATCATTGGATAAGGTTGTGGCAACGGTAGAGGGAGAGGACATAACACTTCGGGATTTTGCCGTTTATGTAGCGCATCAGGAAGCTTGTGTGCAGGGACAGGCCATAATCTATGACCCAGAAAATACGACGAAATATTGGAACTTACATACAGATGGAGTTTTTATTAGTCATGCCGCCCGTGATGAAGCGATGTCCATGGCAATTCATGATGAATTGTTTTATCAGTTATCTTTGGAATTTGAAATTGAATTTTCGGATGAGGAATTACAGACGATTCAAAATGATACAGATGATTTTTGGAACGATTTGGTAGATGAAGATAAGGATAAAAAACTTGGCATTACAAAAGATGATGTGCAGGATACGATGTATAAAATTGCCTGTGCGCAGAAAGCACAGATGATTTACGCGGGAATAAATGGTGTCGATTATAGTGATTACAATTTTAGTGAAGAAATTTTCTTGGAATTTTTAGAAGACTATGAGTATGACGTAAATGAAAATGTGTTAAATCGAATTGATTTTGGCGATGTAACACTTGTTCATGACTAAAGATGTAGGAAGAGATTAATATGGCGGTAAAAATTGGTAGAAACGATCCATGTTGGTGTGGATGTGGGAAAAAATATAAGGCATGTCATGCAGCATTTGACGAAAAAATAGCAAAATTTGCAGCGCAGGGCGCGAAGGTTCCACCACGCAACATTATTAAAACACCTGAGCAGATTGCGAAGATTAAAGAAAGTGCAAAAATCAACATGGCAGTACTCGATTATATTGAAGAGCACATTCATGCTGGTATGAATACAGCAGAGATTGATAAGATTGTTTATGACATGACCACAGAGATGGGTGGCATTCCAGCTCCTTTAAACTATCAGGGATATCCATACAGTGTATGTACCTCGGTAAATGAGCAGGTTTGTCATGGATTTCCATCGGAAGACGTGGTGTTAAAAGAAGGTGACATCATCAATGTAGACTGTTCTACAATTTTAGATGGATACTTTAGTGATTCTTCCAGAATGTTTTGTATTGGTGAGGTAAGTCCCGAAAAGAAACGTCTGGTAGAAGTAGTAAAAGAATGTGTAGAGCTAGGGTTGAAGGAAGTAAAACCTTGGGGCTTTTTAGGAGATATGGGGCAGGCTGTTCATGATCATGCCTATGCCAATGGGTACACAGTAGTACGAGAAATTGGCGGGCATGGCGTTGGCCTGGAATTCCATGAAGAGCCATGGGTAGGTTACAACACAAAGCGAGGAACGGATATGCTCATGGTTCCAGGTATGATTTTTACAATCGAGCCTATGGTTAATATGGGCGGCGTAGAAATCTTTGTGGATGAAGAAAATGATTGGGAAGTATATACAGCGGATGGAAAGCCATCTGCACAATGGGAAATCATGGTTTTGGTAACCGAAGACGGTGCAGAGGTTCTTTGCTGGTAAGAGGTTTTTGTACATGCGCTTAAGTAAAAGACAATTATCAAAGACGGAGAAAAAAGTCATTATAATTATGGCAGTGGCGGTGGTGATAGCCACTGCTATTTTCGCTTGGCAAATCTATGCCAATGATTATTATAAAGCATCGGATACTGCGAAAGAGGCTCTGAAGGGAAGTGCCCAGGTGGAGGTTATGGAAACCGATGGATATTATCTCTTTAATCCAGTAGAAGATACAGAAAAAGGTATTATATTTTATCCAGGTGGAAAAGTAGAAGAGACGGCATATGCACCACTGCTTTTGGAATTGACGGAAGCGGGATACGAAGTATATCTGATAAAAATGCCAGCGAAACTAGCGATATTTGGAATGAATGCAGCAGAGGATGTATTTGAAGATGCACCTCATATCAAAGAATGGACGATGATGGGACATTCCTTAGGTGGCGCAATGGCAGCATCTTTTAGTGCAGACCATGACGAAGAAGTCGGTGCTTTGGTGCTTTTGGCAGCATATAGTACAGAAGATTTAAATGGTTTGGAAATGGATGTATATAGCTTTTACGGAACCGAAGACAAGGTTCTTAACATGGAAAAATACCAAGAATATTACAGCAATTTGCCAGCGGACATGACGGAAGAAATCATAGATGGCGGTAATCATGCAAATTACGCCTATTATGGTGCGCAGGATGGTGATGGCGAAGCTACCATCTCCCGAGAAGAACAGGTGCAAAGTGTGTTGGATATTTTTTTGAATAGTGAAAAATAGATAGTGGAAAAGGAGAAGTAAAATGTTAGAAATCGAACGCAAATTTTTAATGGATGGTTTTCCGATTGGATTAGAAATCCTTAGTGAAGTAGAGATAGAACAGGGATATGTGAGTACAGAACCAGAGGTACGAATTCGAAAAGCGGTTGATAGAAATACGGGAAGAGAAGAGTTTCGCATGACCATAAAGGGCGAAGGTGATTTGACACGTAATGAAATCGAAACCAGTATCACGAGTGATTTTTATTATGATACCGCAGATTTTTTGGCAGTAAATATGATTCAAAAGGATTACAAAAAATACAAATTGGGTCCATGGAAATTGGAAGTTGCCTGCGTAGATCCAGGAACACCAAGAGAGTTTTACTATGGAGAAATTGAATTCCCTACAGAGGACGATGCAAAGTCCTTTGAACCACCAAAATATTTGGGCCGAGAAATTACCTTCAATGAAGACTATAAAATGAAAAATTATTGGAAGAGAACAAGACTATGAATAAAAAAGAAGTATTAGAATTAAAACGTCGATTCAAAAAAGAAGAAGCATCCTTTACCCGTTTGGTGGGCTGTTATGTAGACGGAAATAAAAATAAAATCTGTAAATTTGGCGGTAAATTTTTAAGCTTAGAGGAAGAAGAGTACTATAAGTATTTAGAAATCGCAAATAAAGCGCTTTCCGGCACTTTGGGAAATAATCTGCTTGAACTTTCCTTCCCTATCGAAGAGGAAGAAGTTGGCGGCAGACAGCAGATTTTAATGGCACTTCGTGAAACAAAATTAGAAGATGAAGCCTTATTGGATACATATTATGACCTGATAATTGATACCTATGATTTTACAGGAAATTACTTAATTTTACTTTATCACGATAGCTATGATGTCATGACACGCACGACAGATAACGATGATTTGGATGAATCAGAAGAAGTATATAATTACCTGATTTGTGCGATTTGTCCAGTTGCACTTTCAAAACCAGGATTGGGCTATTTAGAAGCAGAGCAACGTATTGGCTCTCGTATTCGTGACTGGGTGGTAGGTGCTCCAGATACAGCATTTTTATTCCCTGCTTTTACGGACCGTAGTACCGATATTCATGCCACACTTTTCTATACAAAAAACACCAAAGAACCACATTCTGAATTTATGGCAAATGGTTTGGGCTGCGGTGTAGAACGTACTGCTACTGAACAGAAAATGGCATTCCATTCTATCGTGCGAAATGTACTCGGGGCAGAGGATGAACATACAGAAGATATCCTGATGGATATCCAGCAGAATCTCTCAGATATGATTGAAGAATACGAAGAGACACACGATGATGACGCGGACGCATTTGTATTAGACAAAACGACTTTAGGTAAACTTTTGGAAGAAAGCAATGTACCTGAAGACAAAGCCAACCGCATCGAAAAATCTGTAGACGAAGCATTTGGGGACAAGGCTCCAGTTGCAGAGAACGTAATTGATTCAAAGGCTCTTATCCAGAATGAAATGCGTCTGGAACGTAAAGAGATGGAGAGTCAGATTGCTACCTTGAATAAGCAGCTTGTCGATAAAAACGATGAGTTAGAAGAGCGTACGACGCAGCTTAAGGAAAAAGAAGAAGAAATCGAAAATTACATGGCAGAAACACGTAACTATGATGTGGTGCTGCATGTAAAACCAGAAAAGGCAAACAAGATTCATGCTTCTGTCATTGGCGGACAAAAATGTCTAGTCATCCCAATGGAAGAAAATGAGCAGGCTACTATTAACGGATTGAATACATCACTCTAGGAGGTAATATGATTCGTACAGTAATCTTTGATATTGGTATGGTATTGGTGGATTTTTGCTGGAGAAAAATGTTCCAGGAGTTCGGCTTAGAAGGAGAGGATTTTGAGAAGGTAGCAAATGCTACTGTTCGAAATCAAGCATGGAATGAATTTGACAAAGGTTTGGTTTCCACGGAAGAGATTATCGATGTTTTCGCCCAAGAGACTCCAGAACATAAAGAATACATCGCAAAGATTTTCGAAGATCCAACCAAGATGATTAAGCAATTTGATTATGCGAAGGGATGGATTCGAGAACTAAAAGAAAGAGGATATCGTATCTACATTCTCTCTAACTGGTCTGAGCCAACTTATTACGCATGTCGTGACAATGAATTAGATTTTTTGGATTTGGTAGATGGTGCAGTGTTTTCTTTCCAAGAGCATGTCATAAAACCAGATCAGAAGATATTTAAAATCCTTTGTGAGCGTTATCAGATAAATCCAAAGGAAGCTGTTTTTTTGGATGATAATATATCCAATGTAAATAGCTCTCGTGAATTTGGGTTAAATACCATTCATTTCCAGTCCTATGCGCAGGGCAGAGCGGAGCTGGAAGCATATTTAAATCAATAAAACGCAGCATCGCTCGCGTCTAAAGATTGCGCGCAGCGCAATCTTTTTTATTTAGGAGGAAACATGGTACTTGGAATTTTGGCCCATGTAGATGCGGGAAAAACCACATTATCGGAAGCACTTTTATATGAGACAGGAAAAATTAGAAACCTTGGTCGAGTAGATCATCAGGATGCATATCTGGATACAGATTCCCAGGAGCGTGAACGAGGGATTACAATTTTTTCGAAGCAGGCACAGTTGGATTCCGATGGGATGAAAATGACACTTTTAGATACCCCAGGGCATGTCGATTTTTCGGCAGAAATGGAGCGTGCTTTACAGGTCTTGGACTATGCTATATTAGTCATTAGTGGTACAGATGGAGTGCAGGGACATACGCGAACTCTGTGGAGACTGCTTGAATATTATCAGATTCCAACCTTTGTTTTTGTAAATAAAATGGATTTGGGTGGAGCGAATAAAGATAAAATTCAAAAACAATTGAAGAGCCAGCTAGCAGAGGGTTGTGTAGATCCTATGGATTATGAAGAAGTAGCCATGTGTAGTGATGAGCTCTTGGATGCATATATGGGAAAAGGGGAATTGTCATCGGATGAGATAAGCGATGCAATCGAAAAGCGTTTGCTCTTTCCATGTTTTTATGGCTCTGCACTTAAATTGGAAGGTGTGACAGAGCTTTTAGACGGAATTAAAAAATATGCTCGAGGAATGTATGAAAAGGCATTGTATGAGCAGAAAGGTTCTCAAAGTAGAGAAAACAAATTTGGAGCACTGGTATATAAGATTGGGCGTGATGCTAAAGGTGCGCGTCTTACACATATAAAAATAACCAGTGGTTCATTACATGTAAAAGAGAAAATTACCTATAACGGAATAGAGGAAAAAATAGATCAGATTCGTATTTATTCTGGAGATAAGTTTGTTACAGCGGATTCTGTGAATACTGGTGAAATTTGTGCAGTGACAGGGTTGGATCAAACCTTCCCAGGTATGGGACTTGGTGTGAATGAGTCCAAGACCATGCCGATATTAGAGCCTGTATTAAACTATCAGATTATCGTCCCTCAGGGCGTAAATCCGACTGAGTTGATGAAGCAGTTAAAACAGTTGGAGGAAGAGGACCCACAGCTAAATATTTTGTGGAATGAAAAGTTGCAGGAGATTCACGCACAGCTTATGGGACAAGTGCAGATGGAAGTGCTGGGCAGAATAATATTGGATCGTTTTGGTGTCAGAGTAACTTTTGGACCCGGAAATATCGTGTACAAGGAAACCATCGCAAAACCAGTAGAAGGGGTAGGCCATTTTGAGCCATTGCGTCATTATGCGGAGGCGCATCTTTGGATGGAACCTGGGGAACCAGGAAGTGGTATTAGTGTTTATTCAAACTGTAGTGAAGATGTATTGGATTTGAATTGGCAGAGGCTGATTACCACACATATTTTAGAGCGTGAACACCCAGGTGTTTTAACGGGTTCTCCGATTACGGACATTAAGTTTACGATTGTAACAGGTCGTGCACATTTGAAACATACCGAGGGCGGAGATTTCAGGCAGGCAACTTATCGTGCAATTCGTCAAGGATTAAAGTCGACAGAGTCGGTGTTGCTGGAACCAGTATACCGTTTTATATTAGAAGTTCCAGCGGAGCAAATTGGTCGAGCGATGACGGATATTCGTAACCGATTCGGAAAACACGATGCTCCAGAATATATCACTGGAGAAGACGGTGATGTGGCTGTTTTAACAGGTACTGCTCCAGTTGCCACTATGCAGGATTATATGATGGAGGTTCATTCCTATACAAAAGGAAGTGGGCGTCTGACTTTGGAATTAAAGGGTTATGATGTATGTCATAATAGTGCGGAGGTAGTCGAGCGCATAGGATACGATAGTGAAGAGGATGTGGCAAATCCGACAGGAAGTGTCTTTTGTGCACATGGTGCAGGATTTGTGGTGCCTTGGAATGAAGTGGCAGACCACATGCATTTGGAATATGCCTGCGATGCTTCGGGAAATGCGATGCACAGTGGAGGTCTGTCTTATGATTTAGAACAACAGGCGGAGGAACTGCGTGAGCTTGCAGAGCGTCGAGAGGCTGATCGCTTAGCAAAATCTGCAAGTGCGTCCAGCTGGGAATTGGATCAGGAATTGCAACAAATCTATGCTCGCGAGTTTGGCATGAACAAAGAGGATATGTTGGATTATGAGAGAAAGAAATGGGCAAAGAAGGCCGAGAAAAAAGAGGCAGTACCTCATCAGAAGCTAGACAAAAAAGGGAATCCAATTTATCCAAAGAAATCTAGTTTGGAAGAATGTCTAATCGTAGATGGCTACAATATTATTTTTGCATTGGAGGAGCTAAAAGAGCTATCCAAGGTAAACATAGACTCTGCAAAGGATATGCTAAAAGATATGCTGGCGGATTATCAGGGATACAAAGGCTGTCGTGTCATTGTCGTGTTTGATGGCTACCGTAAAAAAGGAAACCCAGGTTCTACAGAAACCTATTTTGATTTAGAGGTTGTCCACACAAAACAGGATGAGACGGCAGATGCTTATATTGAAAGGCTGGTACATCAATTAGTATCGAAATATAAAATTACAGTTGCCACAAATGACAATCTGGAGCAGCTGACAATTTTAAGTCAAGGGGCACTTCGTATGTCCGCAAATATGTTAAAAGAAGAAATGAATCGTGAAAAGAAACAGGGTTTGGAGGTAATACAATGATTTATAATACACAGGCATATGAATTGGGTAGCAAGCGTTCTGCTATTCGTGAATTATTTGAATATGGAAAACAGAGAGCGGCTATTGTAGGTGCAGAAAATGTCTATGACTTTTCTTTGGGAAATCCTACGGTGCCAGCACCAGACTGCGTAGATGAAACAATTCGTCGACTCACAGAAGAATTGGATTGCATTAAGCTTCATGGCTATACTTCTGCGCAGGGAGATTTGGAAACCAGAGCAGCTATCGCAGATTGTTTAAATAAGACACATGGCACCCAGTTTGATGCCAATGATTTTTATATTACCATGGGTGCAGCAGCTTCGTTGTCTATCGCCTTTCGTGTGTTGACTACTTCAGAGGCTGACGAATTTATTGCTATCGCACCATATTTCCCAGAGTACAAAGTGTTTGTAGAAGCGGCAGGTGCAAAACTACAGGTAGTTCCAGCGGATACCAAAGAATTTCAAATTGATTTTGAGTCCCTAGAAACACTGGTAAATGCGCATACAAAAGGTATCATCATCAACTCACCAAACAATCCATCTGGTGCAGTTTATTCAAAGGAAACTATCGAGAAATTAGCAGAGCTTCTTCGTAAAAAAGAAGCAGAAGCGGGTCATCCTATTTTTATTATTTGCGACGAGCCATATCGCGAAATCGTATACGATGGCGTGGAAGTTCCATTTGTGACAAAGTATTATCACAACACGTTGGTTTGCTACTCGTATAGTAAGTCATTGTCATTACCGGGTGAACGAATCGGATATATTTTGGTTCCACAGGAAGCTTATGAAAGCAAAGCTCTCTATGCAGCAGTTGCAGGTGCAGGACGTGCACTTGGTTATGTATGTGCACCAAGCATGATGCAAAAAGTTATCACAGAGTGTCAGGGCGAAACTGGAGATGTAGAACTATACAAAAAAAATCGTGATCTGTTATATGATGGTTTGACAAAGATTGGATACGAATGTTTCAAACCACAGGGAGCATTTTATATGTTTGTAAAAGCTTTAGAGGAGGACGCAAATGCGTTTTGTGAAAGAGCAAAGGCAGAAGATTTGCTTATCGTTTCAGGAGAAGGATTTGGCTGTCCAGGTTATGTGAGAATCTCCTACTGTGTAGATGAAGAAATGATAAAGAGAAGCTTTGGAGCTTTTGAGAGATTATACGGGAGTTATCAGTAGAAATAAATTTATAACTATGATATATTGGAAAAAAAAGGAGAATAATTTATGGGATTGCGAAAGAAAAAAGTCGAGCATCATTACATCGAAGGATTGAATGAGCTGAAGAAACTAAACTATTCACATGTGTCACCAGAATTACAGAAGTTGTATGATACACTTATGATTGCACATAACGGAATTGAAGACGTATTTAAGAAAAATTTGTCATCACTCGTATATATTTCTGGTGTGGATTTGAAAGTATCACACCATATGGACGAATTACAGGAAATGACAGATGATATAAAAAGTGCGACTGACATTATTTCAAATGCAGCAAAAGATGCGTCTGTAGTAGCTGATGAAGTAAGTGGACAGCATGAACAGTTGACAAATACAATCACTACTGTTGCTGCAAACAGTGACAATGTATATATGAAAATCGAGCAGGGGCAGGAAGCTCTTACAAATATCAAGAGTTTATCAAATGATACAATTGAGGCTTCTAAACAGACAGAAGCAGATATGGTAGAACTGGGTGAAGTGATTAATCGAATTAATGAAGTGATTAATGGCATTAATGAAATATCGTCTCAGACAAATCTGCTCGCCTTAAATGCTTCTATTGAAGCAGCACGTGCAGGTGATGCAGGACGCGGCTTTGCGGTTGTGGCAGAAGAAATTCGTAAGCTTGCAGAACAGACACAGGGTTTGACATCTACAATGGGCACCTTTGTGGACAATATCCGTATTGCATCTGAAAAATCAACTCAGAGTGCAACAAATACAGTAAATGCATTAAATAGCATGACAGAGAAAATTTCTGAAATCTGGGATATTAATGAAGAAAATATGGAAGGTGTAAAAGAGATTGCAAACGATGTTACTTCACTTGCAGCAGTTAGTGAAGAAATCAGCAGTTCTATGCATGAACTTGAGACACAGACCGTACAGATTTCGGAGCAGTGTGAACAGTTGACAGAAACCACTGCTTTGATGGGTGGTGTATCAGAAACTGTTGTAGAATCTGTAAAACCGTTCTACAAACTGGTAGAGGAATTGAATTTGGCAATTAACAGCATTCATGATATGGGACAGAGTGGAGTATTCCAAAGGGAAGAACGTACTTATTATTTGTACATGAGATGGATGGCGATGATGCCAAAAGAATGGTTAAAGACCTTCCGTGAAATGTTGGATAACCAGAAGGTTCAGCCGGTTGTACTAGAACCACAGGACAGCATATTTGGACAGGTATATGCAGTACTTACTCCAAATAAAGAAGAGGCAATGCCACTCTGGGAAGAATCAGGAAAACTACATTTAGAATTACATAAAAAAGCAAAAGAACTTTATAATGCAATTTCTTCAGGCAATTGGGCAATGGGAGAAAGCATCTATGATGAAATGGTAGATATTTCAGACAAGATAGCTGCTAAAATCGAAGAAGTTGTGTCAATTCAAGTTAAGACTGACTTTTCAAAATTGTATTAGCAGAGAGCAAGTGAATAGTAAAAAATGCCTCGGTTGAAAAACCGAGGCATTTTTTTATCTACTGAAATGTAGAAATAGGGTATATAAATTTTATGCAGTCATAATCTGTGGCGAAGTAATACCAATCTCCTTTCTATATAATTCCTATATTTCCTACTTTTATTACATGCAACTATTTGGTAAAACGCAAGTAAAAATAATATTATTTGACATATACCCCTAGGGGGTATAATATAAATACATAGGATTAGAGTTAAAAGAGGAATTAACATATGGAAGAAAATAAGAACAATATTCTTGAACAACAGGAGACAAATGAAACAACTCCGTGCCCTCACTGTGCCAAGCACAAGGAACGTTCAGAAAAAGAATATAAGGACTTAATCA
>CAZVOY010000024.1:0-15277 GCA_964628865.1 uncultured Lachnobacterium sp.
TAGCGCATAAAAATACCCTCCTTACTGGATTGTCCAGTAAAGAGGGTACATATCAATTACTCGTCTGAGTCTTTTTGTTTTCAATGCGGAAGAAGGGACTTGAACCCTCACGCAAGCAATATGCACAAGATCCTTAGTCTTGCTCGTCTGCCAGTTCCGACACTTCCGCATATGCGCCTCGATTTCTCGCGGCGACTTGATTATAATATCAAATGATTATTCTATTGTCAATAGGAATTTTAATTTTTATTTCAAATATATTTTCTCAAATTCCTTGATAGGCATAGGTCTTCCATAGTAGTATCCCTGTACCATTTTGATATTCATATCTTTCAATGCTTCGAGCTGTTTTCTGTCTTCTACACCTTCTACACAGATATCTACTCCGATAGTTTTTGCTAGTTCACCAACCATTTTTACGAAAGCACCTGAAAACTCATCCTCTGTGAGATTTTCTATGAAACAGCGGTCAATCTTAATAACATCAATCGGCATTTCTCGGATACGGTTCAAGGAAGAATAACCAGTACCAAAGTCATCTAATGCAACACGTACACCCAATGCTTTTATCTGACCTAACACTAGTTTCATTCGTTTGATATCATTAATTGCCAAACTTTCGGTTACTTCTAATGTTAGATTCTTTGGATTAATTTTTGTCTTATCCAAAACCTGTTTTACTTTTGCTACAAAATCAGGCTGCAAAAGCTGGATAACGGAGATATTTACATTTACCTTGTAATCTGGATATCCACAATCATTCCAATATTTACAACGCTTTGTTGCTTCATAAAGCACATGCTCACCGATCGGATTAATGAGCCCTAAGTATTCCGCCAATGGTATAAAATCATTTGGTGGTATAAATCCCAGTTCTGCAGAATTCCAGCGTACCAAGGCTTCTGCACCGCAACATTGACAGCCTTCTTCACTTTGAAGAATAATCGGCTGATAATATACTTCAAATTCATTGCAGGAATTCAAAGTTGCTCGACGCATGTTTTGTTCAAGGTCGAGTCGATAGTAGGAAGTATCCTCTACCTTTTCGTTGTAGTATTCTACATTGTTTTTACCTTTTTTCTTTGCGGTAGACAATGCAATGTCTACTTTACGAACCAGGTCCTCTACATTGTTTCCATCGGTAGGGAAACAAACTACACCCATACTCATGGTACAGTAGTAATCCTGATTCTTTAAGAACCAAGGTCGATTGAAAAGCTCACGTAAATCCTTACAAATACGACTCAATTCTTTGTATGCATCACCATGAACAATAACTGCAAATTCATCTCCGCTCATTCGGTAACAGTTCTCTTCAATTCCTGCTACACGAAGCAGATTATGAGCAATGGCCATCAGCAAGGCATCTCCATACTGATGTCCTAAACCATCATTGATATTTTGGAAATCATCCAAATCAATATAAAGGAAAGCTCCTTCATTTCCTGTTTTTTCTGCTTCCTTGATATAACGATATAAATCCTGTTCACAGCGCATACGGTTATATAGACCCGTCAGATTATCAATGCTGACCTGTCGCTCTATCTTTTGCTGATATAGTTTCTTATCCGTAATGTTGTAAATGGTTCCCAGACTTACGGTTCTACCATCCACCCACTTTATCTGCACCTGGCTCATATCCAGCCACATTTTATGTTTCTTCAAAAATATTTCTCTGGAAGGAAATTCACGTTCTGGGTTCTCAACGGTAAAGAAATAATCCCCGATTGCCTTTGGATCTTTATCTACTTCGATGAGAATCTTAAACTTATCATTTACATAAAGCACTTCTTTGTTGTCATAATCCACAACACAAATCGCACATCCCACATTTTCCAGCACTGCACTCATGGCTGCATGAGAACCTTCTAAGGAATTCTGTGCAAGACGTCTTTCTACGATTCCCTGTACGATACGTTTTACGTCATTGATAAATTTTACATCATCTAAATTCCATACACGATTTTTTTCAAACTCATAGAAACACAAATACATTTCATTGCTTCCATTTAAAGAAATCGGCATAAATATTCCTGCTGACAAATGATATTTAATAAAAAACTTTTCTAATCCACCTGGCATCATAGAGTCAGAAGAAAGCATATAAGATTTGCCATCGTAAAATGGAATTTCTTCCAATGTTTTACCTTGCAGTTTTTTCCCTAGGGTCCAATTTGGATCATTACTATATTCGCAAAGATTCTCCACTGTCTTATTGTCTTTTCCTACACGAATAAAACATCCCCCTTGAATATCAAGGGTATTGCATACCTCACGAATGGATTTATTCGCTACTTCCTGTAAATTCTCCTCCGCTTCCATAAGGCGAACTACCGTAGCCATCGCTTCACTACGACATAACTGTGCTTTGAATTTCTCTTCTGTTTCTAAAGCCTGCTCCATAACCTCTTTCGCATGAAGCTCCTGTTCCTTGATTTTCAAAATTTGTTTTGAAAGTGTTTCAAGAAATGCTACCGAACGATAGAAACGATTCTCAGAAATACGAGCAACATACTCTGGAACTTCCACGTCTTCAGGAATCAATTCTTCTATCACTGCTACGACCACCCATATCATAGTAATGGATTTGTTCGCACGATTGATGACTCCACATAGTTTCAGATATGGCTCTTCCAACGTCTCTTCCACAATGGTCTCTACCTGACTCATTTCAGCAGTTGCCAAAAGTCTTGCAATCGACTCCTCTGAAACAATAGTATTTATGTACTCAAGCTCTTCCTGTGATGCATGTTGTTTGGTTACTAGATTACGATCTCTATCCAAACATCCTAAGTACACATCGTTGGCTTTTCGAAAGTGTTTTTGTAATTTTTCTACTAATTCTACGTCTATTAGACTTCTACTCATTGTTTACCCCTTATACCCCAAAATTAGTAAATAGAAATCATTCTTTGGTTGCAAACAGGTTTCCTGTAACAGAGAATACTCTTTGTGCAATCTTAATTGTTTTTTCACAAAACCTATTTCATTGGTATACATAATAACCACGGCTTCTTTTGCCAAAATTTCTTTTGCCTTTTCAAAGAATCTTCCGTAAAAATCATCCATTTCCTGCTTTGTCTTTTTACCACGGAGTGGCATATTTGTGACGATTTCATCAAACAGATAGTCGTGTTTGAAATCCATAAAATCACGATGGATATAATTAACCCTAACTCCTGCTAACTCTGCATTTTCTCTGGCATAAAGAATTCCGTCGCCAAAGATATCTGTTCCATACATCTCTCTGGCATGCACTTTTTTGTTTCTCTCAATCAACATGGTTCCCACTCCACAGAATGGGTCCATAATCTGTGCGTCTTCTTTTAAATACTCCTTTGCCAATTCCATAATAAGTGCCGCTGTCGACGGATGAATGGATGTGGCAATGACATTTTTACGATAGTCAAATCGATGACTCTTTATGGTAGAAAGTTTCAAACATGGGAAAAACTTCCCTTCTTTATTTTCTATAAGTCGAAGTTCCACCTCATAATCGCTAGTGGAATTTATCAATTCCCCTTTCGATAATCCTTCTAATTCGCTTGCAAGTTTTCTAGTAAAAGTGCTTCGTTCTTCTAAACTCATACTGCTTTTACATTCGATTCTAAAATAATATCCACCCTGTTCTTTGTGGAGATTATCCAATAAACCTAACACATCAGATTCCCAAATCGTGTGCGCTGCTTCTATTGGATTTGCTGGCAAAAAACCTTTTATCTCCAAAGGAAATACCATATCACGATAGGTACGTAGTTCCATGAGTGTAGGTAAGTCTCTCGTTTCTACATGTACGCCTAACGGATGCACCGTGGCTTCTCCACAATCAATGGTACGTCGTATGGTTTCTCTCTGTGTACGATTTGTCAGAAGAATTACGGATACTTTTTTATTCTGGATATCCATGGTGTGACGATGAATTCCCTCATAACCTATGAGAATTTTTCTTAGCTCGCGTATTTCCTCTTCTACATGCTTTTTATTTTCTGGTTCTGGCTCTATGGATAAAAGCTGATTTAAAATCACTTTTAGTTCTGGTAGTTTTTCTGCTACATCCATCTCCGCCAGTGCCTGTAAATAAGATGCTTTTACAAAAAGTGTGGTTTCGTTCTGATAGGCTTCATACAAAGCGTTTAGTGCTTGCTGATATGCTACATCACCTAATAATAATGCTACATTTTTTCTCGTTTTTGCATCATCGCTATTTAAAAAACCAATCATCAGATCTGCATACTTATCCATTTCTGTCACAAACTGATTCTTTTTGTCTGCATCCTTAATCTGCTGTCTTAGTGCACTAAGGTTTTGTCTGATATTCTCTTTTTTCTGTAATTCATTTAAGATTTTTTCCAAGAGACAACCTCTTTCCCTTTATTTATCTACGCCATTGGTATTGATGTATTTTTCCACATCTAATTTAAAATCTTCCCAAGCGCTTTCATGTTCGACGAAATACTTTGGACAATTTTTCCCCGTCACATCATAATGGCGAATCACATCATCCATAGTTAAATCATACTTCCCCACAAGCCAGGCGGTTAACTCCACCAAACTTTTATAGGTTTTTTCGTTAAATCGACCTGCTTCGTTATCAATACAGCACTCAATCGCTATCGTATCTACATTTCTATCGTTTGAGGCATAAGCGATTTCATCCAATGGCACACACTGAATAATTTCCCCTGACAATCCCACGATAAAATGACTGCTGGCTTTTGTTTCCCCTGTTTCCGCCAAGCTTTCAAAATAACTTCTGTTCTGGTAGGCTGTGGTTCCTGGATTTCCTGTGTAATGAATTACTATCCCTGTAACCTCATCCAACGCAATTCCTGGTCTGGAATATGCATTTACTGGAAGTAACTGTTCCGTGTATATAGGCGGATTTTCAATATATTTTGTTAATTCTGACTCATCGACTACTGTCTGCTGGTTTGTAAATATACTTGCCAACATCACCATCACGGCGAGAAAAATTATTACTACTGCGGAACAAACCGCAATATGCAAAAGCATCTGTTTTTTCCTTTGCTTTCGACGTGCCAGAATTCGCTCTTTCGTTAGTTCTTCTGTTCTTTCAAAATCTTCCACTGGTTTGATTTGCAGAATCAACTATAAAGATGTGATACGTTCTCTCATCTCTACGCCCGTTGGTGTTCCTGCAAGTCCTCCTGTTCCTGTTTCTTTTACGTTTTCAGGCATTGCTCTACCTACTGCGCGCATTGCGTCAAATACTTCGTCTGGCGGAATCTTACTATTCATTCCCGCTAATACCATGTCGCAAGAAGTCAAGGCATTTACCGCACCTACTACATTACGTTTTACACATGGCACTTCTACCAGTCCTGCTACTGGGTCGCAAGCAAGTCCCAACAAATTTTTCATGGCAATGGCTGCTGCATGAGAAATCCCTGTTGCGTCAGCACCATTAAGATAGGCGATAGCACCTGCTGCCATAGACGACGCAGAACCAATCTCAGCCTGACAGCCTCCTGCTGCTCCTGCTAAAAACGCGCGGTGAGCAATAACGCCTCCGATACCTGCTGCCACAAACATAGCTTCTGTCATCTGATCATCTGTATATCCATATTCTTCCTGAACCGTAATAAATACAGCTGGAATAACGCCACAGGAACCTGCAGTTGGCGCTGCTACAATACGTTTCATACAAGCATTTGATTCACCCATTTTTACAGCGCGTTCGATTACTCGTCCGATAAAATCTCCACATACCAGTTTGCCTTCTAAACGTGCATCATGGATTTTCTTTCCATCAGTACCCACCAAACCGCTACGGGACATCAAATCATCCTGATAATTTGCATCGGATTCTTTCATAACCAGATACATCTTTTTCATTCTATCAAAGGCTTCATCTGCCTTAATATCTAATTCCACACAGTCATTCTGCATACAGAGTTTCCAGAATGGAATATCATATTTCTTTTCATCTGCGATAATTTTTTCTAAGGATTTATACATAAAAACCTCCGTCTTACTTTAAGCTCAGATATGTGACTCTAACGATTCCGTTTAAGCCCTCCAAGGCACCGACTACATCTACTGGTACTTCTTTATCACATTCGATAACCATAACTGCATCTTCCCCTCTCGCAGCACGATACAACTGCATGCTTCCGATGTTGATGTCTTCTTCTGCAAGGAATGTAGTAACCTGCTGTACCTGACCTGGAATATCCTGATTGCGAATAACCAAGGTTGGATAATCTCCGCCAAAGCTAACAGCTAGTCCATCAATTTCTGTGATTTCGATTCGTCCACCACCAATAGAACAGCCAACGATTTCTCGATGTTTGCCTTTTACACCATCCAATTCCAGTTTTACGCTATTTGGATGTGTATCACCTAAATCAATTGGTAAAAATTCATATTTTAATCCACGTGCATCTGCTTCCGCATAACTATTTGGAATGCGTGGGTCATCTACTGGCATGTCCATAAGGCCTGCTAAGAGTGCCTTATCTGTACCATGACCTTTTCCTGTTAACTGAAAAGAACCATGAAAATATATCTTTGCTATTGCAATATCTTCCCCCATTAATTTTCTTGCAATATTGCCGATTCTAACAGCACCTGCTGTGTGTGAACTAGATGGTCCAACCATAACTGGCCCAATAATATCAAATAAGTTCATACATTTACCTTCTCTCTGCGTATATTTTTGCACAATAACCTATCTTTTATATTACCACACATCAAAAAAGGACACAATGTTTTCTAACATTATGCCCCTTAAAAATCAATTCTATTTGATTACATGTACCCATCCTTCTGGACCTTCTACTGTGCCCATCTGGATGCCTGTTAATGTCTCATATAATTTCTTTGTTGTTGGTCCCATTTCTTCCATTCCACTTGGGAAGCAAATAGGAGTTCCATGGTCGTCGATTTTTCCTACTGGCGAGATAACTGCTGCAGTTCCGCAAAGACCACATTCTGCAAAATCTCTTAATTCTTCTAAAAGAACTTCTCTATGCTCTACTGTCATACCTAAGTACTTTTCTGCAACCACCATAAGAGAACGTCTCGTGATTGATGGTAAAATACTATCTGATTTTGGAGTTACAAACTTACCATCTTTTGTGATAAAGATAAAGTTCGCGCCACCTGTTTCCTCTACCTTTGTACGAGTAGATGGATCTAAATACATATTTTCATCGTATCCCTGTTCATGAGCATCTACGATTGGGAACAAACTCATAGCATAGTTAAGACCTGCTTTGATGTGTCCTGTACCATTAGGAGCTGCTCTATCATAATCTGACACACGGATAGTAAGTGGTTTTGCACCACCTTTGAAATATGGTCCTACTGGTGTAACAAAAATACGGAACTGATATTCATCCGCTGGTTTTACACCAATTACAGGATTTGTTGCAATCATGTATGGACGAATATAAAGCGTAGCGCCTGAACCATAGGGTGGAACCCATGCTTCGTTCGCTTTTACTACTTTTTCTACTGCGTCGATAAATCTTTCTACTGGAAAAGTTGGCATTTTTAAACGCTCACAAGAATCTACCATTCTCTGTGCATTTAAATCAGGTCGAAAACATACGATGTGTCCATCCTCTGTGGTATATGCTTTTAAACCTTCGAAACAGGTCTGTGCATACTGGAATACACCTGCACATTCGTTTAATGTGATGTTTGCATCTGTGGTGATTTCACCCTCATCCCATTTTCCATCTTTATAATTTGCCACGTAGCGATAATCCGCTACCATATATCCAAACCCTAGGTTTGCCCAATCGAGATTTTTCTTTTCCATTTCTAATTCCTCCGTTATTTACGGCTCCAGCACAAGCTGGGTCTTTTATTATTTAATCTGTATCATATTTTAGTACAAAGCAAATGCAATGTCTATAACTTTTGCTATGGTAAAAAATTATGAGTGCTATAACTTATATTACGAACTAACATCACATTCTATTCTCTTCAAGCATAGTCTCAATAGCGCCAATAAAATAGAGTGAACCAAATGCCACCGTCCTATGTTGACTGTATGTCAAAAAAATATGCTTTTCGCCATCTTCAGGCTTTATCACTGTGACATTTTCATTCTGACCCTGTGGCAATAGTGGACGAATCACATCTTCCATCTTCTCTACATATCTTGCTTTCACACCTTTTCTTTCAATGCATTCTGCTAAGTCTTTGGACTGAAGTGCACGATTGCTCTCAGGTGTTACCGTAACAAAATCAATTGCCAGCGGAAGCAGTTCTTCTATCATCTCTTCGTAGTCTTTATCCGCCATAACTGCCATGATAAAATGGAACTTCTCATTTGGATACAAACTCTTTAGTCCTTCTGCTAGGGCATGAACACCATGAGAATTGTGCGCTCCATCTATCATAAAAAATGGAGTTTTGTTTACAATCTCCATACGCCCCTTCCAAACAGTTTGTGAAATACCATTTTGAATATACGCTTCTTTTTTATCTTTATCTATGCCCCATTTGTCAAAAAGTGCTTCTGCTGCTAAAAGTGCTGTAGCTGCATTTTCTACCTGGAATTCCCCTTTCATTTGCATTGGAATCTGACGCACACGTAATAAATGTTCGTGCTCCACCTGATATATGACATTTCTGTCACAATTACGCAAAAGCACTCTTTCTACAGATGGCTGTTGCATCTGTAATACTACTGCACAATCGGGCTTAATGATACCAGCTTTTTCAGCTGCAATTTGTTCTAAAGTATCACCCAAAATCGCGGTGTGATCCAAACCAATTTTTGTAATGATAGCCACCTCTGGAATTCCTAGTGCATTAGTGGAATCATAACGCCCTCCTATACCAGTTTCCATAACCATGATATCGCATTCCTGCTCCTTAAAATAAAGCACCGCCATGGCGAGACAATAATCAAACATAGTTGGGGATACGTCAAACTCCATATGAAGTAGCTCATTTCCCAAACGGGTGACATCATCTTTTGAAATGTATACGCCATTAATACGAATACGTTCTTCAAACGTAATTAAATGTGGGGAGGTAAACATTCCTACCTTTTTCCCAGTCTGCTCTAAAATTTTGCAGAGAAACGCTGTGGTAGAACCTTTTCCGTTGGTTCCCGCTACATGAACAAAGGGAATACCACTTTGTGGATTCCCCAGTTTCTCTAACATTTTCTTTGACACTTCAAATCCTGTCAAGTTTCCAAAGCGTCTTGTATTTTCAATTTTGTCTATTACTTCTTCGTAACTATAGTTTCGATACATTCGATTACTTCTTTCTTTTCAAATGGTTTTGTAATAAATTTCTCTGCACCGATTTTTAATGCTTCAATAATCTTTTTCTGTTGACCAGCGGCAGAAATCATAACCGCTCTCACATTTCGGTCTATCTGAATAATTTCCTTCAAGCATTCAATTCCATTCATATTTGGCATAGTAATATCCAACGTCAGGATATCTGGTTTAAACTGTAAATATGCTGCAATTCCTTCTTCTCCATCGGTGGCTTCTGCAATAACGGCATAGCCTTCTTCCTCGAGGATATTTCTAAGTACTTTTCGGGAAAGTTTTGAATCGTCTACGATAACTACCGTTCCTTTTGCAAGGCCAATCGCTACACTACTTTCCACTTTTTCATATAAAAATCTATGTGGAATCTGTCCCAATTCAGCATCACTGTCCACTGCGATAACAAGTTTCACTTCGCTATCTTCAATGTAAATTGGAAGGACATACACCTCGCCTAAAATCTCCTGATTTTCGTAGGCATAAACAGGTTCCATATCCAAATCGACATTCTTTTCACTCAAATCAGCAGCAAACAGACCACTCGTGCAATTGATAAATTCGCAAGCTGCATCGAGGGCATCTTCGCCCACTTCTTTGAACTCTTCGGTTGCGTAAGCAGATGCGATTTTCAAGAAAGCTTCTGTGCTTTCTTCCCCTACAAGTGCCAACTGTACCAAATTATCTCCTACTGATTCCTGCCCTGCCAAACATCTATAATTCATTCGTTCTAAGTGCGTAATTTTTCCAATATAAAAATCTCTCGTTACAAAACGATTGATATTACGCAATGCCAGACACACCAAATCTGTTACATGAGGTTTGGAAGAGAATGCATAGATCGGAACTATTTTTTCAAAATCATCATGCTTTAACGCATTCATATCTTCATCGGAAAAACCATTTTCCTTCTGGAACGCCGCAAACTCCTCATCCATCTGAGAAATCGTAACTTTTCCAGAATCCAATAACACATCCAAAAACTGCAAATAAGGATTTCCCTGCTTCTGCAACAATTCCTCTACCTGCGCTTCTGTTAATAATTTTTCCTCTACCGCAATATCACCGAATCGTTTATCCGACTGTTTCTGGCGTCTGTTAATTTCGTCTGCCTGCGCTTCGGTTAATAAGCCTTCTGCTACTGCTATAGTGCCAATTTTAGCTCGCGTATTCAGATGCTTTTGAATGGCAATTTTATAATCGTCCTCTGTGATAATTCCCTTATTTACTAAATGTTTTCCAAACAACTGACCAAACATAACCTTACCCTCTGTTTCCTAACCTTTATAGTGAGAAATATGCAGTCACTGCATCCTTTAATGAATCCACATCTGCTACACCCATTAATTCTCTAGCAGAATGCATCGCAAGTATTGGAACTCCGATATCTACGGTCTTCACTGGCAACAACGTAGATATTATGGAACCTATCGTTCCACCACCAATCGCATCCGAACGATTTACAAATTTCTGATATGGAATCTTTTTTTCATCACAAATTTGTGTAAGAATGCCAATCGCTTCTGCATCCGTAGCATAGGATTGTGAGCATGCTTGTTTAAAACAAAAACCTCTTCCCAAAACAGGCTTATTTGTAATATCCATTTTCCCTGCATTGTTTGGATGTAAACCATGTGCCACATCTACAGAGAGCAGCATCGCATCATACATCGCTCGTTGCGCATCCTCGTCACTTCCACCCAAAGCTTTTACAATACGATTTGTCATATCGTGAAGCAGAATAGAAGCAGCCCCCTGTTTGCTACCACTTCCAATTTCTTCATGGTCAAACAATGCAATCAGATTAATACCATCTGCTCTTTCTCCATCAATAATCGCAGACACCAAAGCCGTTACGGAAATCTGATTGTCTAATCTAGGTGCTGAAATCAGAGTGTCGTTTACCCCGATAAACATTGGTTCTTCCATCAGAAATACATTTAATTCAAAATCCAAAATATCTTTCTCTTCTACCTCTAATTCTTTGGCGAGGAAGGATAGAAAATATTTTGTTTCTTTCTGTTCTTCTGAAATCATATCAAGCACTGGCATCAAATCCACTTGCTTGTTGATTTCCACACCTTTATTTACTTCACGATTCATATGAATTGCCAAGTTTGGAATTGTAAGCACTGGCTTTTGTGAGCGATACAATACCGTCTTAGGCTGAAATGGATTTTCGCTGCGAAGCACTACGCGACCAGCAACTCCCAAAGGTCTATCAAACCATGTGTTTAAAATAGGCGCACCATAAACCTCTAAATTAATCTGAGCGTACCCATTGGTCTGAAAATCCGCATTTGGTTTTATTCTCATACATGGATAATCGGTATGAGCACCCGCCATACGAATCATATCTGTTGTTTTATAATCTTTTCCAATCGTAAAGGCAAACAAAGTTGTACCATGGTGATTTACCACATACTTACCACCTGGAATCAACTGCCATGCATTGGCATAATCAATATTTTCAAAGCCAGCTTCTGTCAGACGTTTTACACTCTCTTCCACACATAAAAATGGAGTCACTCCTGCACGAAGCATATCGAATAATTTCTGTTGCTCTGTCATTTTTATATTCCTTTCCTAAATTTGGATTTTAAACATATGAAACGTTATTAAGTATAGCACATTCTGCCTATTTCTGCTATATTGGTGTAAGAGAAATATTTTTGGAGGCAAAATGATAGCATTAGAATTAACTGATATCAAAGATTTTATGAACAAACTGCTTAAAAGTGAAGTTTTTGACCACTTTCTCTTACAAGAAGCCCTCATCACCAGTGGTGCCACTTATACCATAAATGGTCAAATCACAAAGGGCTTTTATTCGGAAGCGGAATTATCAGAATTACATTTGGACGGATATCGTTTTCTTCCATTTTCTATGCTTCGTGGGAACTGTTTTGATTTAATCAAAGGCAAGAAAACACCTTCTGCTTTCCGTTTCGTATTTTTACTCTCTCCAGAAAATATGAAAAAGACGCTTTCCTCTGTCGGAAGTAGCTATAAGACCTCCGATGTAACGGGCATGTATATTAACTTAAAATATCAAAATCAACTCCTATCTCTGACAACAGGTATAGCCTATAACATTTTTTCGACGGACAAAACTTTGGAAAATGAATGGGATAAAATGGTCATGAAATTCTTGAAACAGCATGAAATTGAATTCGAGGAAATATAATTAAATAATTATATAACCTCGGAAACTACATGGAAACAAATCAAAAAATCGAAACTCTTTTTCGCGCTGCTTTAAACGCAACACCTGAGGAGCGTGCCAAATCCAGTGACTTATCTATTGGATTTTTGCCTTCCGAAGACGCTTGGGAAGTCATTGTAAAACACAATGGCTTGCTATCCTCTCTGTCAGAAAAATACCCCTCTATTCAAATCACTGAACTTCTAAATAACTATGGAATTTTACGTCTCCCTAAATCGCTCATTGATACTATCGTATCGGAAGATATCATAACCTATATGGAAAAACCGAAGCAATTATTCTATGAAATAGCGGAAGGAAAACGTGCTGCCTGTATAAATACCTTACAGGCTCGCGCACCTGAGCTTACAGGTAGAGGAACCTTAATCGGGATTATCGATTCTGGCATTGACTATACACACCCAGATTTTCGAAACCCAGATGACTCTACGCGCATTACTGCCATCTGGGATCAAACAATTTCTTCTGGCTCCCCTCCCTCTGGCTACTCTCTTGGCTCACTCTATACAAGAGAAGTTATAAATGAAGCTCTTAATTCCCCCGACACGCAAACCCGCTACAGTATCTGTCCTAGCCAAGACCTATCTGGTCACGGAACTCATGTGGCTGGTATCGCTGCTGGAAACGGGCGTGCCTCCGATGGCCTCTATCGAGGAATCGCCTATGAAGCAAATCTGTTGGTAGTAAAACTAGGTATCCCAGGTCCAAACTCCTTCCCTAGTACCTCTTTACTCATGTTGGGAATTGATTTTTGTATTCGCGAAAGCTTACGTCAAAACATCCCACTTGCGCTAAACCTAAGCTTTGGAAACACTTACGGTTCCCATAGTGGAAGTTCTCTTTTGGAAACATATTTAGACTCTGTTAGCGAACTTGGACAGTGTTCAATTATGGTAGGAAGCGGTAACGAGGGCGCTTCAAGTGGACATATAGGAGGAATTATATCAGATCGCCAAACCACTTCTGTTGAGTTTAGTATTAGCGATTTTAGCACCGCTTTAAATATCCAACTTTGGAAAAATTACTGGGATGAATTTACCGTTTCCCTCGTTCCTCCTGTAGGGAATGCTGTAACCTTTCCTACCACACCTGGCACTTGGCGTTATTCTTTTAGTGAAACGGAAATTTATTCTTATAACGGAGAACCAACTCCTTATACACCGTTTCAGGAAATCTATTTAGATTTTATTCCTGCTGACACCTATTTGACTCCAGGCATCTGGACCATTCGACTTATACCACAGAGAATTAGAAATGGATCATGGAACATGTGGATGCCCTCGTCTGCTATTCGAAACGAAGCTACTTCTTTTTTACTTCCTACTCCTGACACCACCCTCACCATACCTTCTACTTCCTCCCGATGCATCACCGTAGGAGCATATGATTCAGAACAAAACACCATTGCTTCATTTTCAGGAAGAGGGTTTACATGGAACAATCAATTTATCAAACCCGACTTGGTTGCGCCAGGAGTAAATATTACTTCCTGTGCTCCTGGCGGCGGTTATGAACAGCGTTCAGGTACTTCTATGGCTACTCCTTTTGTTACTGGAGTGGCTAGTTTGCTTATGCAATGGGGTATCATAGACAAAAATGACACTTTTTTATATGGTGAAAAATTGCGGGCTTACCTTATCAATGGCGCTAAACCACTCCCAGCCTTTCGCCAGTATCCAAATCCTCAGACTGGCTGGGGCGCTTTGTGTGCTTTGGACTCTTTATTTTCCAGATGAAAATTCACGAGAAATGTGTTACTATAATTCTATTCTTTTTTAGATGAATATAGATGGAGTTTACAATATATGAAAAAATCAAAGAAAATACTGATAGTATTATTACTACTTTTGCTGATATCCATTATTATTTTTATTGGGTTACTTATCAAACAAATCGTTCCTACCGCAAACTTAAATAATCTGGACTCTCAATACACTGAAACAGAACTCGTATCGGAATCAGAAGTCGAAACAGAAATTGAAATCGTAAAACCACTTAGCTATGCGGAACAATGCGAATTGGATTTCGTAGATTATCCTGTAAAACGCACCCGCGAAGAAGCGGTCGAAAGAATCAAGGAACTTTCCTATCATTTTCCTGCATTGTATTATGTATATGCCAACGAAGAACAATATCCTTTGGAACTTTTGTTATCAGGTGCAGGAAATCCAGAAATGACTGATTTTTTATATGGTTATCTATCCTCAGACGGTAGCGTCACTGGCGGTTTTACTGAAGACGAACAACCAGAAGACTATCCTCTCTTCTTACAATGGGATATTCGTTGGGGATATATGCCATATGGTCAGAACGGTACTGTCGGCAGTTCTGGATGCGGACCTGCATGTTTGTCTATGGCGGTATTTTATTTGACAGGAAATCGCGAATGTACGCCAGATACAATTGCTCAATACAGCTTAGATGAGAGATACTACATTGATGGAGTAGGTACAGCTTGGGCATTATTAGATAACTATCCAACCGAATATGGTCTAACAGTAACCCATCCATTGCTTAGCGAGGAAAATTTAAAAGCAGAGCTAGACAAAGGCAACATCCTGATTTGCTCCGTTCGTCCTGGTGATTTTACCTCTGAAGGACACTTCATTGTCATCTATGGTTATGACGAAAATGGTTTTAAAGTCAATGATCCAAAATGTGTTTATCGTAGTCGACTTAGCTGGAGCTATGAACAAATCAAAGACGATATAAAAAGAACTTGGTCTGTAGGATATTAAATCACTCTTTAGCGCACTAGTACCAAGATAATATTTTTCACTTAAATAAT
>CAZVOY010000025.1:0-15237 GCA_964628865.1 uncultured Lachnobacterium sp.
ACCAGATAACGCAATGTGGAATATGTTAGAAAACTTCCCAGTTGAACAGATGCTTTCTATGAGCGGAGAACTTCCAGAGTCTGCTTTAAAAGCAATCAACAAACAGTTAACTCAGTTTGATGTTGTTGAATAATAGAATAACATAAATGAAAGTCGCTCTACGAAAGTGGAGCGACTTTTTTTCTGTAAAAGTAAGAATGATTTGCATTGCTATTCCGTTGAAAAAGAGGTAGAATATAGATAAACTATGGAAATGGCTTATTATTGGGGGAAAGTTAATGGGAACTAAAAAAAGACCGACGATTGCCATTATGGCAGGCAATGCAGAATCGGAATATTTTGCAAAACTGATAGCCGGTTTTCGTATCTGTGCTAAGGAGGAAGATGTTAACCTTGTGTTCCTTATGGGACCACATATTCCACGCTATTGTAAGGATATATTAGCGGGCTCTTTTGCGTGGGATTTTGACCATCAATTTCATACGGTATATGACTATGTGCATTTTATAAAACCAGACGCTATTATTGTGGCGTATGGTTCTTTGTCGCACTTTAAATATGTGCCAGATGTAGATGAGTTTGTGGCTCGTTTCAAAGGAATTCCTACCCTTGTACTTGGAGATTCCGTAGAAGATCCAACAGTGCCACACTTGATTGGTGGCAATTACAGTGGTATGAAAGAATGTGTTCGCCATCTGGTAGAAGATCATGGTTATCGTAAGATCGCGTTTATGGGTGGTCCAAGGCGTAATTATGATTCCAATAGACGATTGACAGCCTATAAAGATGTATTGGAAGAGCATGGTATTCCAGTAGAGGAAAGCATGATTGTATATGGGAATTATACAGAACATGTAGAAGCAGAAGTAGAGTATCTATTAGATAATAACCCAGGATTGGAAGCAATTGTTTTTGCAAATGATAATATGGCGAAGGCTGGTTATAAAGTTTGTGCAGCGAGAGATTTGGAAGTTGGACATGATATCGCTATTACTGGATTTGATGATGGTGATATTGCAAAGGGCTTGGAGCCAGCACTTAGTAGTGTGGCACATAGTAGTTTCCTGTTTAGTTATCGAGCTGTAAAAGCAGCTATGGAATTATGCAAAGGAAACAAAATCGAATCCGAAGAAATGAAAGCCTACTTCTGTAAGAGAGAATCTTGTGGTTGTAAGTTTGCGCTAAATGAAAAGAAACATGCGGACTCTCTTATGGAGCTGAGAGAATATATCGCAAATCGTGTAGATATTATTATTGATGAATTGTTTTCCACCATACCTTATGAAAGAGATAAAAACAGATATCGCGAGTGGTTGGGTGAGTTTGTAGATGAAGCAATTCGCATCGTGTTTGAAGGTGATACAGACGAAGTAAATAACGAAGTTCTGCGTCGTAATTTGAAAAAGATGTGTCAGCATCCGTTTGTATCAAAGCGTTTACTGTTAGAATATTTAGAAAAAATCATATATGAATTAATGGATTTTTCGAAGGACGAACAAGAGCAGCTTGGTCTTACACAGTTGATGAGAAGTACCAGACAGTATGTACATTCTCAGGAAGTAAATGCGTTACAGCAGGAAAATATAGAAGGTGAACGTAAAATGTGGTTCCTTCCATCTTTCACAGTAGATTTAATCAATGCCAGTGCAGATATGGAAGAGCAGATGATGTATATCATGAATCGTTTGAAAGCCATGGGAATTACGAGTACTTATGTATACTTTTATGCAGATGGAGTATCCCATAAAGTCGGGGATACTTTCCATATACCAGATGAAATATATTTAAATGCATATTATAACGAAGAAGAGATGGTATATTATAAACCAAAACATCGCTTGCGTATTTCTACAAAAAATGGAGATTTTCTGCAGCTTGTTCAACAGGATAAGGCTCGTTTCTATACCGCGTATGTGCTGTTTTCTGGTGAAGAGCAGTATGGTGTAATGCTTTGTGAAGCAGAACAAAAAGAATTTCCATTTATTTTAAGCTGTAGTATGCAGTTGGGTTCTCTTCGTAGAATTATTGATATGAACATGCGTGAGCGCATGATGCAAAAGGAATTAGAAGAAAAGAATCGTATTTTAAGTGTGATTTCTATTCGTGATGAATTAAGTCAACTTCTTAATCGAAGAGGATTTATGGAAAAGGCATTTGATTTTATGAATGAGAATCAAGGTAGAAGAGCAGGTCTCTTATTTGCGGATGTGGATCATCTAAAAGAAATCAATGATAATTTTGGACATGCAGCAGGAGATTTGGCGATTACTACAGCGGCCGATTATTTGCGAAATAGTATGCCTAAAGATGCGATTATCGCTAGAATTGGCGGAGATGAATATGTGGCATTATTCCTTTTGGAGGAAGAGGATTTCAGTGAACGCATAACAGACAAATTGAAAGCCAGCATGGCAGATTTTAATGAAAAATCCGTTATGCCATTTTACATTGAGATGTCAGCAGGAATTCATGAATTTATATGTGAAACAGTAGTTGATATGAGTGAGCTGTTTAAATATTCAGATGCTGTATTATATGAACAGAAACGCAATCGTCGTGCTACTATAAAAAAATAAAAGATAAGGTAGTTTGTATGGCAAAGAAATATTATGCGGTAAGCGTAGGAAAAACACCAGGTATCTATATGACATGGGAAGATTGTAAATCCATGGTGGATGGATATCCGGGTGCAAAATACAAAGGGTTTTCTACAATTCAGGAAGCAGAAGCCTTCTTAAACAATGTAGAGGGTAATGTGTTAGAAATACGAGAACCATATGCATTTGTGGATGGATCCTACAATTCGGTTACGAATGTGTATGGATATGGTGGTTTTTTGATTTCAGGTGGTCAGAAATATCTTTTGCAAGGTTCTGGAGATGACGAGGAAATGGCCTCTATGCACAATGTTGCAGGAGAAATTCTAGGAAGTATGGCAGCGGTCGAAAAGGCTTTGGAACTAGGTTTACAGCAGATTGATATTTATTATGATTATGCTGGAATTGAGCAGTGGGCAACAGGTGCTTGGAAAAGAAATAAAACGGGAACGATTGCATATTACGATTTTATGCAATCTGTAAAGGAACAGATAGAGGTTTGTTTCGTAAAAGTTAAAGGCCATTCTGGTGTGGATGGAAATGAAGAGGCAGACAAACTTGCCAAACAGGCTGCTGGTATAGACGTGTAAAGAAAGACAGCTAGGAGAGTAACGTGAGTACATTTAATGTAGAGTTAAAAAGAGTAGTTGATGATAGCTACGAGATAGAAATTGGATATGATTTAAGTAATAAATTAGTCAATGACATAGAAAAAGGGCTGGTGGGAAAGATACGTAAGTTTGCAGTTATTACGGATAGTAATGTTTGTGATCTTTATGCGAAATCAATCAGCGAAAAATTGGTGCGAGCTGGATATGAGGTGGATATATTTGTTTTTCCGGCTGGTGAAAAAAGCAAAACCAGAGAAACAAAGGCTCGTATTGAAGATGCTATGTTAGAAAAGGGCTATCGCAGAGATTGTTGTATCATTTCTGTAGGTGGTGGTGTAGTAAGCGATTTATCTGGGTTTATTGCGGGTACTTATGGCAGAGGGGTTCCTTTTATTAATTATGCAACAACCCTTCTTTCAGCAGCAGATGCTTCTGTTGGTGGAAAGACAGCAGTAGACACGCCTCTTGCTACAAATTTAATCGGTTTATTTAACCAGCCAGAAAAAGTGTATATTGATATTTCGGCTTGGTCTACTTTGCCAGAACGCGAAGTGATTAGTGGCATGGCAGAAACCATTAAACATGCATGTATGGCCAGTGAAGATATGTTTGAATTTTTAGAAGAAAATATGGCAGAAATTATGTCTTTTGGACAATTTGCCTGTGAATATATTGCAGAAAACAACTGCCAGATTAAATATAAAGTTGTCATGCAGGATGAGAGAGAAGCAGGTCTTCGTGAAGTTTTAAATCTTGGACATACTGTTGGACGTGCGATTGAAACCGTAAGTGATTATCGTTTGCTTCATGGAGAAGCGGTTGCGATCGGACTGGTAGCACAGGCAATGTTATCAGAGAGTTTTGGTTATATGAAGCAGGAAGACGTAGAAAGAGTAGTTGCCTTATTACAAAAGGCGGGACTTCCAGTTGCGATTCCAGAGTATATCAATCGAGAAGAACTGGTTAAGAAATTATATACGGACAAAAAAGTCCGTTCTGGAAAACTTCGTTTTGTATTGCAAAAAGGAATTGGAGATGTGGTGGAATTCTCACCAGGCGTATATTCGAAAGCAATTGAAGAGGATGTAGTACGAGATATTTTGAATAAGATGTAAAGAAAAAGGTCAATGCGGATGAGGCATTGACCTTTTGTGATTTAAATAATTACAATTGGATGATTGTATTCGTTCATTGGTTTTGTGTGCGTTTTTTGCGCCAATGTCTTGTAATAGAGGCTTGAAGCAAAAATATCTTTTTCAAATATTTTATATGTTTCATAATCTAAAATAGTGGAAGCGTCAGCCACTTTTGTTATAAGAGGTACAGTTGCTTCTTTTTTTACTTTAGAAAGAAGTTTTTTTGCGTCATTTCGAAAACCGAGTACTCTTATATATGGAGTGTATCCAATTGCTTTACCAATACTATAGTCTGTTTGTTTGATATTTAAAAGAATATGCAAAAGGTTACGGCTAACTCGAGTGTAGGTTAAATCCTTTGTTTTTAGTTTCTGAATAAACTCTTCGTAGGTAGCATAACTATTTATGTGTTTTTTTACTTTGTTGGAAAATTCTTTGTTGCAGTCTGCAAAATTTGCAAATCCTTTCTGTTCTAAAGAAAGGAGACAATAGCCAAGTGCTGCTGAAAAATCATCTATATCCAAAATCATATTGTTTTCTAGTAATGCTTCTAATATTAAAAAAGCGTCTTCAGGCATTGCTTGAGAAATAGCTTCCAAGTCGCGTTCTTTTTCTGTGTCAAAAATTGCTTCGCGAATTGCAGAAGCAGAAGGTAGAACGGTATTGATATCTGTATCATGATATCCTGCTCCTTCTCGCTGAATCAAGACAGGGGAAATATCATTAGGCAATGATTTTAAATATTCCAACGCAAGGATATTGTTTGGGGAATCCAAAATTTCATCCAACTGCTCACCAGGAAACAAAGGTAGTGAAGTCACCAGAGCGTTTTTTCTTGCGACTGGAAATGGATTTCCTGTGCGAATGGAGTTTCCTAAAACTGCACGATAGACATCTGGTTCCTTCCTTAATACAGAAGAAACCTGTAGTAATCCATCTAAATCATCTGACTCTGCACCAAATCCCAAATGTGTTACAACGCCTGTGTTAGCAAGGAGTTCCACGCCACCTCGCGCAAAGTATTCAGCAGAAGCGGTTGCCCATAGTGTAGGCAGCTCCAATACTAAATCTGCACCACATTTCAATGCCATTTCTGCACGAGTGAATTTGTCGCATAATGCAGGTACACCACGTTGTAGGAAGTTCCCACTCATGGCAATGATTACATAATCTGCACCTGTTTTTTCACGAAGCTGTTGTATTTGATATGCATGTCCTTTGTGAAAAGGATTATATTCTGCAATAATTCCGATTACCTTCATAATAAGTTACCTTCCTTTATTTGTGTTCACAGTATACCACTTTCTGTTATTTTCAGCAAATTTTGTATATTTTTAAATACCTTTATTTTTCCCCTTGTACACAGAAAAAATTGAGGGTATAATTATTGTAGATTTTTATCGTTTTTAAATAATTTTTTAATAAGGAGAAGAAACTATGAACGTATTAGTAATTAACTGTGGTAGCTCATCACTTAAGTATCAGCTTATTGATTCTCAGACAGAAGCTGTACTTGCAAAAGGTCTTTGCGAAAGAATCGGTATCGATGGAAGATTGGTATACGAAAAAGCTGGCTGTGACAAAGAAGTAACAGAAGCTGCTATGCCAACTCACAAACAGGCAATTCAGATGGTATTAGACGCTTTAGTAAATCCTGCAACAGGTGCTGTTGCTTCACTTTCAGAAATCGAAGCAGTAGGACATCGTGTAGTACATGGTGGTGAAAAATTCGCTACATCTACAGTTCTTACAGAAGAAGTTATTGCTGTAATTGAAGAATGCAATGATCTTGCACCATTACATAACCCAGCAAACTTAATCGGTATCCGTGCTTGTCAGGAACTTATGCCAAATGTTCCTATGGTAGCAGTATTTGATACAGCTTTCCATCAGACAATGCCAGAAGTAGCATATATGTATGGTCTTCCATATGAATATTATGAAAAATACTCCGTTCGTCGTTACGGCTTCCACGGAACAAGCCACAGCTACGTATCAAAACGTGCTGCTGACATCCTTGGAAAAGATTACTCAGAACTTAAGACTATCGTTTGCCACTTAGGTAACGGTGCATCTATCTGTGCAGTAAACGGCGGAAAATCCGTAGATACTTCTATGGGTCTTACTCCACTTGAAGGACTTATCATGGGAACACGTTCTGGTGACGTTGACCCATCTATCTTAGATTTCATCGCTCAGAAAGAAAACTTAACACTTTCTGAAGTTATGAACGTACTTAACAAAAAATCTGGTGTTGAAGGTGTTTCTGGCGTGTCTAGTGACTTCCGTGACCTTGCAGCTGCAGCAGCTGAAGGAAACAAGAGAGCAGCATTAGCAATCGACGCTTTCGCATACAGAGTAGTAAAATACATTGGTGCTTATGCAGCAGCTATGAATGGTGTAGATGTAATCTGCTTCACAGCAGGATGTGGTGAAAACGATGTTACTACAAGAGGTAAAATTGTGAAAGCAATCGAATACTTAGGAATTACACTTGACGAAGAAGCAAACAAAGCTGCTCGTGGTGAAGAAGGAGTTATTTCTACAGCAGATTCAAAAGTTACAGTACTTGCAGTACCTACAAACGAAGAATTAGCTATTTGTCGTGAAACTGTAGCACTTGTTTAAAATTTTTATTGACAAACCAATATGTGGTATGTATAATTGTCAAGGTGTGAATAGGAGAATATCATGATTATCGATATTTCAAAGGTTGTTAAGTCAATTAATAAAGAGGTTTCGGAAGAGGTTTCTATTGAATTATCTTCTTTTGAATCGAGATTAGGAAGCTTTCCTATTCTTAAGAAATCACCAGTAGTACTTACTATTACTAACCAGGAAAACAAAACATTGTTTATCCGCGGTGCTGTAGATATAGAAGTAAGTATTCCTTGTGGAAGGTGTTTGGAAGAGGTTCCAACACAGATCTGTTTCGATATTGACAAAAAGCTGGCTATCAATGACAGTGAATTAGTTGATGATGAAATGGAAGAAAATGACTACCTGATTGGATTAGAGCTGGATGTAGATAAACTTGTCTACGCCGAGATCTTGGTGAACTGGCCTATGAAAGTTCTGTGCAAAGAGACATGTGAAGGAATTTGCAATGTCTGCGGGATGAACTTGAATAAGGGCACCTGCGATTGCCAGAGAACAGAACTTGATCCAAGAATGGCAGCAATCCAAGATATATTTAGTAAATTTAAGGAGGTGTAAACAAATGTCAATTTGTCCAAAGAATAAATCTTCTAAAGGAAGAAGAGATAAAAGAAGAGCTAATTGGAAAATGTCTGCTCCAACTTTAGTTAAATGCAGCAAATGTGGTGAATTAATGATGCCTCATAGAGTTTGCAAAAACTGTGGAAGCTACAATAAGAAAGAAATTATTGCACAGGACTAATTTAAAAGACACGAGGGTTCCCAAAATATGGGAACCCTTTCTTTTTTTGCTTGATTTCTATATAGACTTATAGTATATTTTGTGTTAGATGCATAAGGAGGGTATGGTATGCAGGAAATTACAAAAGTAGCACTGGATGCCATGGGCGGCGATAATGCCCCAGTGGAAATCGTAAAAGGTGCGGTAAATGCCGTTTCTTCTCGAAAGGACATTAAAGTTTTCTTAGTAGGACAGGAAGATGTTGTAAAAGAAGAATTAGCGAAATATTCTTACCCAGCGGATCAGATTGAAGTGGTACATGCACCAGAAGTTATCGAAATGGCTGAGCCACCAGTAGTAGCTATTCGTAGAAAAAAACAGTCATCCTTGGTTGTTGCTATGAATATGGTAAAACATGGTGAAGCAGATGCGGTTGTATCTGCAGGAAGCTCAGGTGCTATTTTGGTAGGTGGTCAGACTATTGTAGGACGTATCAAAGGCATCAAACGTCCACCACTTGCACCTATTATTCCAACAGAAACAGGTATGTCACTTTTGATTGACTGTGGAGCAAATGTAGATGCAAAATCTGAGAACTTGGTACAGTTTGCACAGATTGGTTCTATCTATATGGAAAACGTTATGGGTATTAAGAATCCAAAAGTTGCAATTGTAAACATTGGCGCTGAGGAAGAAAAAGGAAATGCTCTTGTAAAAGAGACCATTCCAAAACTTCATGAATGTGAAAGCATCAACTTCATAGGTTGTATCGAAGCAAGAGAAATCCCACATGGTGGTGCAGATGTAATCGTATGTGAAGCTTTCGTTGGAAATGTAATTTTAAAACTTTATGAAGGATTAAGTTCTACCTTGGTTGGCGTAATCAAGAAAGGGCTTATGAGCACATTAAAGAGTAAAATCGGTGCAGTACTCGCTATGCCAGCATTAAAAAAGACTTTAAAAAGTTTTGATGCATCTCAGTATGGCGGAGCCCCACTTCTTGGTTTGAATGGTTTAGTAGTAAAGACACACGGTAATTCAAAATCTACTGAAATCACAAACGCAATTTACCAATGTGTATCTTTCAAACAGCAGGATATCAACGGAAAAATTAAAGAACATATTATTGTAGAAAATATAACTGAAGAAGAGTAGAAAAGGAGAAAACTATGGAATTCGAAAAAATCAAAAAAATTATTGTTGAAGTATTAAGTGTGGAAGAAGACGACATTACAATGGATACAACATTCATTGATGATCTTGGTGCAGATTCATTGGATGTATTCCAGATTATTATGGGTCTTGAAGAAGAATTTGAAATTGAAATTCCAAACGAAGAAGCAGAAAAAATCGTTACAGTTGGTGACGCAGTAGAGCAGATTAAAAATACTCTTGCAAACTAATCACACACACGAAAGACTGTCGCAATACTGCGACAGTCTTTATTTTGCGTTGTGCGATTTATTTTAATTTATAGGAGGAATAAGATGTCAACCTTGAAAACGTTTCAAGAAACCATCGGATATGAATTTAAAAACGAGCAACTACTGAAACAGGCACTGACACACAGTTCCTATGCGAATGAGAAACATTTAAAAAAGTTTTCAGACAATGAACGACTTGAATTTTTGGGTGATGCGGTATTAGAAGTAACTTCTAGTGAATTTATTTTTAACAATTATCCAAATCTTACAGAGGGTGAGATGACAAAACTTCGTGCAAGTATCGTTTGCGAACCAACCCTTGCTATGTGCACTGAAGAAATCCATTTGGGTGATTATCTTTTGCTTGGAAAAGGAGAAGACCAAACAGGAGGAAGAAAAAGAAAGTCTATTTTATCAGACGCAATGGAAGCCGTAATAGGTGCCATATATTTAGATGGTGGTTTTGCTAATGCAAAAGAGTTTGTGTTGAAATATATTATGACAGACATTGAGCACAAGCATCTCTTTTATGATAGCAAGACTATCCTGCAGGAAGTAGTGCAGGGAGAACATCAGCAACTTAGCTATGTTTTATTAGAAGAAACTGGTCCAGATCACGATAAGCGTTTTACCGTAGCAGTAGTCGTTGATGGTAAAGCAATTAGTAAAGGAACTGGACATACAAAGAAAGCGGCAGAACAAGAGGCTGCATATCAGGCACTTTTGATTCTTAAGCCAGCATTAGGAGAGTAGAAAATGTATTTAAAAAGTTTAGAGGTTCATGGATTTAAATCCTTTGCCAACAAAACAGTATTTGATTTTCATAATGGTATTACAGGTGTAGTAGGACCAAATGGTAGTGGAAAAAGTAACGTAGCTGACGCTGTACGTTGGGTATTAGGTGAACAGAGCACAAAACAGCTTCGTGGTTCATCTATGCAGGACGTTATTTTTGCAGGTACAGAAAACCGTAAGCCACTTAGTTATGCATATGTTGCCATTACATTGGACAACTCAGATCATGAGCTTGCTATTGATTTTGAAGAAGTAACTATTGCCAGACGTTTATATCGTTCTGGAGAAAGTGAATATCTTATCAATGGTAACGTTTGCCGTTTAAAAGAAGTAACAGAGTTATTTTATGATACAGGTATTGGTAAAGAAGGCTATTCTATTATCGGACAGGGCCAGATTGACCGTATTTTAAGTGGTAAGCCAGAAGAAAGACGTGAGCTTTTTGATGAAGCAGCGGGTATTGTAAAATATAAAAAACGTAAAGCAACTGCTCAAAAGAAGTTGGAAAATGAACGTGAAAACCTAGTACGTGTAAATGATATTTTATCGGAATTGGAACGTCAGGTTGGTCCATTGGAAAAACAGTCGGAAAAGGCAAAGATTTACTTAAAAAAGAAAAGTGAGTTAAAAGAATATGATGTAAATATGTTCTTATTGGAAATGGAACGTATTGAAAAAGAACAAAAAGAACTCACCGAAAAACACCGCATTGCAAATGACGAAATGGAAGAAACCAATGCGTCATATGAAAAAATCAAAGAGGAATACGAATCTCTTGAAGTAGCAATGAAGGACATGGATGAAACCATCAATTCCATCCGTGAGAATATGAGTCAGGCATCTGTAACAAAGGAAAAATTAGAAAGCCAGATTCAAGTATTAAACGAACAGATTCATACAGCGGAAATGACAGACGAGCACTTACAGGGTCGTCTTATTGCCATTGAAAAAGACAAGCAGGAGCGCATGGAGTCCAAACAGTCATATGATGAGAAAAAGGCGGAATTGGATGAACAGCTTGCTTCAATTGCAGAGAAAAAATTAGCAGCACAGACAGAATTGGAAGCGATTCAGACAAAAATTGCAGAGTGTAATACAGGTATTGAAAGCGGACAGGCTGAGTTAATTGAATTATTAAATAATAATGCTTCTATCAAAGGGCGTCAGCAGAGATTTGACACCATGTTAGAACAGATTAATATTCGTAAGGCAGAGCTTAGTAAACGTTTATTAGACCGTAAGACAGAAGAAGCAGATTTAGCAGCTGTATTAGAATCCTACGAAGCAGAACTTGCAAAGGTGAATGAACAGCTGACTTCATTGAGAGCACAGGAAACAGATCTTTTAGAAAAGATTGTAGACTGGAAGAAAAAAGACCGCGAAAATACACAGAAAATGGAAGAAACACAGGTAAACTTCCACAAACAGCAGTCGCGTCTGGAATCTTTAAGAAATATTGCGGAACGCTATGATGGATATGGAAATAGTATTCGTAAAGTTATGGAGCAGAAAGTTAGCAACCCAGGCTTACTGGGTGTAGTTTCGGATTTGCTTCAGGTAGACAAAAAATACGAAGTTGCAATTGAAACAGCACTTGGCGGAAATATTCAGAATATCGTTACAGAAGATGAAATGACAGCAAAGAAGATGATTGAGTTCTTAAAGACCAATCGTCTTGGACGTGCTACCTTTTTACCACTTACCAGTGTAAGTGCAAAAGGTAATCCAAAGAATGAAGCGGCTATGAATGAAGCAGGTGTTATTGGCGTTGCGAATGAATTGGTGCATTGTGAAGCGAAATACAAAGAAGTAGCTGCTTATTTATTGGGACGTGTTCTTGTAGTAGATACCGTTGAGCATGCAATCGCTATTGCAAGAAAACATCATTATTCCTTACATATGGTTACTTTGGAAGGCGAATATTTAAGTCCAGGTGGTTCTATGTCTGGTGGTGCCTTTAAAAATTCATCCAACCTTCTTGCGCGTAACCGTGAAATTGAAGAATTAGAAAAGACAGTTGTAGATCTTCGTAAAGCATTGGAAGATATGAAAGCAAGAAAAGAAGATATTGCTACAGCTTTGGCTTTAAATGAAGATGAACTTACTACAGTAAAAGCGTTAATTCAGGAACAGGTAATTAGCCAGACAGCAGCCCAGATGAATGTAGAAAGAGCTCGTCAGCAGAAAAACGACAGCGATAATGCATTTGCAAGTCTGATGAACGAGAGTGATCAGATGGATATTCAGATTTCTGAGATTAATGTAGGAAAACAGAAAATCGTAGAAGAAGACGAATATGCAAAACGTCGTAAAGTAGAAATCGAAGAAGAAAGCAAAAATTACCAGGCTGTATTAGAAGAACAGTCAAAATTAGAAGAATCTGCAAAACAGGTAGTTGCAGATATTGCGATGGAAGAAGCGGCTATTAGTCAGAGTGTTCAGTTCGTATTAGAAAACTTATTCCGTATTCATAACGAAATTGAACGTTTTGATACAGAGAAAGCTGAGCTTACAGATAATGCTACAAATGCAAAAGCAGACGTAGAAAAGAAACTTCATGATATTGAAGAAATCAAACTTACGATTGCAGCATCTGTAGAAACAGTTGCTTCCTTACAGGAAAAATTGGCAGAAAGTCTTACAAAGAAAGACCAGATGTCAGAAGAATATCGTGGTTTCTTCCAGAAGCAGGAAGATATTTCAAAACGCAAGAACAATTTAGATCGTGAATTGATGCGTTTAGGAAATCAGCTAGAAAAATTAACAGAAGCGAGCGAATTCCAGACGAACTACATGTGGGATGAATATGAAATCACACCTCATGCAGCATTGGAACTTCGCAAGGAAGCATATGATAACCTTTCTGAATTGAAACGCATGGTTTCTGAAATCAAGGATGAAATTCGTAAACTTGGAGATGTCAATGTAAATGCTATTGAAGAATACAAAGAAGTATCTGAGAGATACGAATTTTTGAAAGGTCAGCATGATGACTTGATCGAAGCAGAACAGACCTTGGTTGGTATTATCGAAGAACTCGATAATGGAATGCGAAAACAGTTCGAAGAAAAATTTGCTGAAATTCAGAAAGAATTTGACCGTTCATTTAAACAGTTGTTTGGTGGTGGACATGGTACATTGGAATTAGTAGAAGATGAAGATATTTTAGAGTGTGGTATTCGTATTATTGCACAGCCACCAGGAAAGAAACTTCAGAATATGATGCAGTTATCTGGTGGTGAGAAGGCTCTTACTGCAATTGCATTGCTTTTTGCAATTCAGGCGTTAAAACCTTCACCATTCTGTCTCTTAGACGAAATTGAAGCTGCATTAGACGATTCCAACGTTACACGTTTTGCTCAGTACTTAAACAAATTAACAAAGAACACACAGTACATCGTAATTACGCATCGTAGAGGTACTATGGCTGCAGCAGATCGTCTCTACGGTATTACAATGCAGGAGAAAGGTGTATCTGCGTTAGTAAGTGTAAATCTTATCGAAAATGATCTTAGTGAATAAGAGAGGTATATGATGAGCGAAGAAAAGAAAGGTTTCTTTGGCCGTCTGGTTGAAGGATTATCAAAGACCAGAAATAATATTGTTTCTGGCATTGACACCATCTTTAGTGGATTTTCCAATATCGATGATGAGTTTTATGAAGAATTAGAGGAAATATTAATTATGGGGGACCTCGGTGTTCATGCAACAGAGAATATCTTAGAGGACCTTCGTAAGAAAGTAAAAGAAAATCATATCAAAGAACCAACCGATTGTAAGAAGTTTTTAATCGAAAGCATCAAAGAGCAGATGAAGGTAGAAGAAACTGCTTATCGATTTGAAGAAGAAAAATCGGTATTGTTGGTGATCGGCGTAAATGGTGTAGGAAAAACTACTACCGTCGGTAAATTAGCTGGAAAGTTAAAGGCAGCAGGAAAGAAAGTGGTTATTGCTGGTGCAGATACCTTCCGTGCTGCTGCCGGTGATCAGTTGAGAGAATGGGCAGAGCGCTCTGGGGTGGATATGATTGGAGGACCAGAAGGTTCTGATCCAGGATCTGTCGTATATGATGCGACAGCGGCTGCGAAGGCTAGAAATGCAGACGTATTAATTGTAGATACAGCAGGTAGACTTCATAACAAGAAAAATCTTATGAATGAGCTTGGGAAAATCAATCGTATTTTGGAGAAAGAATATCCAGATGCTTATCGTGAGACTTTGATAGTATTGGATGCTACTACTGGTCAGAATGCATTGGTGCAGGCAAAAGAATTTGCAGAAGTAGCAGGTATTTCTGGTATTGTTCTTACAAAGATGGATGGTACAGCAAAAGGCGGTATTGCAGTAGCGATTCAGTCTGAACTTGGAGTGCCAGTAAAATACATCGGTGTAGGGGAAAGCATAGATGATTTGCAGAAGTTTGATTCTGATGAATTTGTAAATGCTTTGTTCGCAATCGAACAGTAAGGAGAGTTTTAGATGTTGACATTAAATAAATTTGAAGAAGCAAGTGAAAAGGTAAAAGAGGTTACACTGGAAACAAAACTTATCTATAGCGAGTTTTTAAGTGAACAAACAGGAAATAAAATATATTTAAAACCTGAAAATATGCAGCTCACAGGTGCATATAAAGTGCGTGGAGCCTATTATAAAATCAGTACATTGACAGATGAAGAAAGAAGCAAAGGGTTAATTACCGCTTCTGCTGGTAACCATGCGCAAGGCGTTGCTTATGCTGCAAAGCGTTATGGCTGTAAAGCAGTTATTGTAATGCCAACAGGTACACCACTGATTAAAATCAATCGTACCAAAAGCTATGGAGCAGAAGTAATTCTTCATGGTGATGTGTATGATGAAGCTTGCGCACATGCCTTAGCATTGGCGGAAAAAGAAGGATATACTTTTATTCATCCATTTGATGATTTAGCTGTCGCAACAGGACAGGGTAGTATTGCAATGGAAATTTTCAAGGAGCTTCCATTGGTAGAGTATATTTTAGTTCCAATTGGTGGCGGCGGACTCGCAGCTGGTGTAGCTACATTGGCAAAACTTTTGAATCCAAAGATTAAAGTAATTGGCGTAGAACCAGCGGGCGCAAACTGTATGCAGAGTTCTATTGCGGCGGGAAAAGTGACCACACTTCCAAATATCAATACGATTGCAGATGGTACAGCAGTTAAAACGCCAGGAAATAAGATATTTCCATACATTCAAAAAAATCTGGATGATATTATCACAGTTGAAGATGACGAACTCATTGGTTCCTTCCTGGATATGGTAGAAAATCATAAGATG
>CAZVOY010000026.1:0-15030 GCA_964628865.1 uncultured Lachnobacterium sp.
GCATTTTTCAAATAAGAAAACGTCAGTAAAATAAGGACGAATTATATTTAGGATTCATATAAAAAAAGCTATCGCGCCACGGATATAAAATCCATTTTGCGATAGCTCCTTAGTTTATTGTTGTTTCTGTTCTTTCATCTTTTCGACGAGTTTTTCTTTCATATCATGTGCACGCTTCTTTACATTTGCACCAGCGGTACGAGAAACGATAAGACTTGACACAAAACGAGATGCATAATCGTATTTTCCTAAATTATATGCCATAGCAGCGATAAGTAAATCTACTGTACTCTGATCCATACCACACATTGGATAGTTTTCAGACGACATCGCTTTCACAAAACCATCAAAGGCCTGTGAATAGAATGTCATATATTCCTTCTGGCAAGCCAAAATCGCTTCTTTATTCTTTTCTTTATCCACTGCTAATTCTTCGATTTTACCACGTAGCAACCATGCAATCTTCAAACATTCGTATGCTTTTTCACTATTCTGCCCTTTCTTTACAACTGTAGTGTAAAGAGCTAATTTGAAAAGCTCGATTGCTTCATCATAAGTGTATGTCTTAATTTCAGTGATTTCCTGGGTAGGTGGTGTTTTAAACTTGTCACACACACCTTCCTTAATCATCTTTGTCTGAAGTGTTGATAAATGCCCGAAATAACGATTCATTGCTGTGAATCCACATTTTGGACATGATGTAATATCATACTTATTGGTATCAATATATTCAAAGCGTGGACGTAAGTCCATATCTGGTTCTTTTCTCTTTGCTCGCCCTGATTTAATCTGAATCGTACGGAAGGTACCATCACAAACTGGACAACGAACCGCTTTCAAGAGAAGGAAATCCTCCTCCTTTGGTGGTGCAATTTCTTTTGAAACAGAGCCATCTGCATTTTGTTTTGTTACTACATTGGCATCTTCAAAAAGATTGTTTGCAGCTCCTTCATCTAATCCAAATTTTCCTAATCCTGATAATAAATTATCCATATTTTCCCCCAATTCTTTTTACGCATTATTTGTTGGAAGTTTGAACGAACTCTTCAACGAAACAATACGGTTAAATACTGGCTGTCCGTCTACGGAATCCTTTACATCGGCACAGAAGAATCCCTGACGTACAAACTGGTAGCTATCATATGCTTTTGCTTCCATAAGTGCTGGTTCAACAATACAATTGTCCAATACTGTAAGCGAATTAGGATTCAAATTCAAGCTGCCATCTTTATTATAAACACCCAGTTCTTCATTTACGATATTTTCGTATAAGCGAACTGTAACTTTCTTTCCATATTCTGCTGATACCCAGTGAATAGTACCCTTTACTTTACGTCCATCTGGTGCATTTCCGCCCTTTGACTCAGGGTCGTAAGTACAATGGATTACGGTGACATTTCCATTTTCATCTTTCTCAACACTATTACATGTTACAAGATAAGCGTTCATAAGACGAACTTCATTGCCAGGATACATACGGAAGTATTTCTTTGGTGGTTCTTCCATAAAGTCATCACGGTCAATATAAAGCTCTCTTGTAAATGGAACCTGACGTTTTCCAAGCTCTGGGTTTTCTAAGTTATTATCAATCTCAAGGTAATCCACCTGTCCTTCTGGATAGTTATCAATTACTACCTTGATTGGATCTAAAATCGCCATCATACGTGGACGTTTCAGTTTTAAATCTTCACGGATGCAGTACTCCAGCATTGCATAGTCTACAGAACTATTTGCTTTGGATACGCCGCAAAGCTCCACAAACATTTTAATAGACTCAGGTGTAAAACCTCTTCTACGAAGTGCTGCGATTGATACAAGTCTAGGATCATCCCAGCCATCTACAATACCATCTTCTACTAATTTCTTAATATAACGCTTTCCTGTTACTACGTTTGTCAAATATAATTTTGCAAATTCAATCTGCTTTGGTGCATCTTCTGGACTCTTCTTGTAGCCGAGTTCTGTTGCTACCCAGTCGTAAAGTGGTCTGTGGTCTTCAAATTCCAAAGTACAGATAGAATGTGTAATTCCTTCTACGGCATCTTCAATTGGATGAGCGAAGTCATACATTGGGTAGATACACCATTTATCTCCAGCACTATGATGTGTCATATGAGCTACACGATAAATAACTGGGTCACGCATATTGATGTTAGAAGAAGACATATCGATTCTTGCACGAAGAACCTTGCTTCCATCTTCGAACTCACCATTTTTCATACGTGTGAAAAGATCTAAGTTTTCTTCTACACTTCTTGTAGAATATGGATCTTCTTTACCTGGTTCTGTTAATGTACCACGATATTCACGAATCTGTTCTGCTGTTAAGTCAGATACATATGCTTTTCCTTTTTTTATAAGTGTAATAGCACCTTCATACATCTGATCAAAATATTCGGATGCGAAGTAAAGTCTATCTTCCCAATCTGCACCAAGCCATGCTACGTCTGCTTTAATAGATTCTACGAACTCGATTTTTTCTTTTGTAGGGTTAGTATCATCAAAACGAAGGTTGAATTTTCCACCGTATTTCTGAGCCAATCCGTAATTTATAAGAATCGCTTTTGCATGGCCAATGTGAAGATATCCGTTTGGTTCTGGTGGAAATCGTGTACAGATGGTTTCACAATGACCTTCGCTCAAGTCTTTTTCAATAATATTTTCAATAAAATTTTTGGAAACTATTGCTTCATTTTCCATAATTTAACTTCCTCCTGATGTCACTTTCAGCGACATTTAATTATACCTTAATTATGGGTATGTGTAAAGAGATGATCTGGACAATACTCTTTATTTCCTGTGCATTTTGAGCAATAACGGAATAGCAATTCTGGATTCGTTACCTCGGTACGCCCACAGATTACACATTTGTGTTTGCTAATATTTGCACCTGGTCTAGGCTGACTAAACTGTGCCTTAAATTCTCTTTGACGTTTTTTCTGTTTTCTGGTAAGACGAATCTTTGAAAAGTGGAAAAACAGAAATAAATTTAAGAGTGAAAAAATAATCTGTGCCCCATAAACAAACATAAGAAGCAAGCCATAAGTTACACCATAGTAAGTATTTCCAATATCAAAATAATAGTAAAGCTCATATACTAAGCCCGCAATATAAATCCAGAACATCCATTTCATTTTGACTGGAAATAGGAAATTTAAACGCACAACTCCATCTGGCATACAAAGTGATAATGCTAAGAATATTGAAAACAAAACATAATAGTTCGTTAAATAAATATCCTGTCCAAAACCAAATAAAAGAAATGTAACTATATACACCAAAATTCCGCCAATAACGTTTAAAATCATGCCACCAATTAAGTAGACATTCATTCGAAATGTACCTACCATCTGTTCAAAACTTTGTCCAATATTAAGCACACAGTAGATGAATAAAAGGGAAATCAAACTACTACCATTTGCACAAAACACCCAGGTAACCAATCTCCATATTTGCCCCTGCAAAATTAACTCTACAGAAAATTCAAAATAAGATGTGATATCTGAAAATAAATTTAAAAGCAATCCAATTGCATACGCACCTGCCAAATATTTATGCAATCCAGATACTGCATACCTGCCCCATTTGCGTTCTAATTTATCCATCAAATTCATTTATATAACACTTCCTTTTCTCATTTTACTTTTTTATTTTACTTTTTATTATAGGTTTAATCCCAGATTTTTGTCAATGTGACCGAAAAACTTCATCAAAATTTTATACAATTATTAGAATTTGTCCATAGTATTGACATAAATATAGATATATAATATATTTGGTTTTTTATGTAATGTGAAGTAGTTTCAAAAGCCACATGCATATTAGGAGGTTACATATGAAAAAAAATGCATTACGAAAACTTGGAATCGACATTGGTTCCACAACAGTAAAGATTGCAATTTTAGATGAAAATGACAATTTATTGTTTTCGGATTACGAGAGACATTTTGCCAACATTCGCGAAACCTTACACTCTCTGATTCAGAAAGCATTAAAAGAACTGAACGACTGCTCTGTATCACCTGTTATTACAGGTTCTGGCGGTCTTACCTTGGCAAACCATATTAACGTTCCTTTTGTACAGGAAGTTATTGCGGTATCTACCGCATTAGAACATTTTGTTCCACAAACTGACGTAGCCATCGAATTAGGTGGAGAAGATGCCAAAATCATTTACTTTGAAGGAGGCAATGTAGAACAGCGCATGAATGGAATCTGTGCTGGTGGTACAGGTTCCTTTATTGACCAAATGGCATCTCTGATTCAGACAGATGCCACAGGTTTAAATGAATATGCAAAGAACTTCAAGGCACTTTATCCAATTGCTGCACGTTGCGGTGTATTTGCAAAAACAGACATTCAGCCACTTATTAATGAAGGTGCAACAAAAGAGGATTTATCTGCATCTATTTTTCAGGCGGTTGTAAATCAGACTATTTCTGGACTTGCTTGTGGAAAACCTATTCGCGGACACGTTGCTTTTTTAGGTGGTCCTCTCCACTTCTTATCAGAACTTCGTGGTGCATTTGTACGTACATTAAATTTGGATGATGAGCATGCAATCATGCCTGAAAACTCTCATCTCTTTGCGGCTATGGGCTCTGCTCTTAATAGCAAAGAGGATTCTGTGACTACACTTTCTGATTTGGAAGAAAAGCTTTCAAAAGAAATTCATATGGAATTTGAAGTAGCACGTATGGAACCTCTCTTCGAAAGCGAAGAAGCATATGCCGCATTCAAAGAACGTCACGCTCGCAAATCTGTAAAAACAGCAGAATTAGCAACCTATAAAGGCGACTGTTATTTAGGTATTGATGCTGGTTCTACTACCACAAAAATCGCTTTAGTGGCCGAAGACGGCTCATTGCTTTACTCTTTCTATAGCAGTAACAATGGAAACCTGCTCGGCACTACGATGAATGCTATTATAGATTTATTTTCAAAATTACCAAAAGACGCTCACATCGTACATTCCTGCTCAACTGGTTATGGTGAAGCTCTTTTAAAAGCAGCTCTTATGCTTGACGATGGTGAAGTAGAAACTGTAGCTCATTATTATGCAGCTGCTTTCTTTGATCCAAAGGTAGACTGTATCCTGGATATCGGTGGACAGGATATGAAATGTATTAAAATCAAAAACCAGACAGTAGACTCTGTACAATTAAACGAGGCCTGCTCTTCTGGTTGTGGTTCCTTTATTGAAACCTTTGCAAAATCATTAAATTACAGTGTTGCTGACTTTGCAAAAGAAGCACTCTTTGCAAAAAACCCTATTGATCTAGGAACCCGTTGTACTGTATTTATGAATTCAAAAGTAAAACAGGCTCAGAAAGAAGGCGCTACCGTTGCTGATATTTCAGCAGGTCTGGCCTACTCCGTTATTAAAAATGCCTTATTTAAGGTTATTAAATTAACGGACGCAAAAGATTTAGGAGAAAACATCGTAGTTCAAGGTGGTACTTTCTACAACGATGCCGTCCTTCGTAGTTTAGAATCCATCGCAGGCGTAGAAGTGACTCGTCCTGACATTTCCGGAATTATGGGAGCTTTCGGTGCAGCTCTAATTGCCAGAGAACGTCATGAAGCAGGTTATGAAACCACCATGCTTCCTGCTGATAAAATCAAAGAACTTACATATACAACAAAACTTACCCGTTGTAAGGGATGTACCAACCACTGTATGCTGACTATCAACAAATTCTCAGATAACCGTCAGTATATTACTGGTAACCGTTGTGAACGCGGCCTTGGAAAAGAACGTAAAAATGCAGATTTACCAAACCTATTTGAATACAAATTAAAACGAGTATTTGATTACGAGCCACTTCCTATTACGGAAGCACCTCGCGGAACAGTAGGTATCCCACGTGTACTGAACATGTATGAAAACTACCCATTCTGGGCTACCTTCTTTAAAAAATTAGGCTATTCTGTAGTCCTTTCACCACAATCTAGCCGCAAAATTTACGAATTGGGTATTGAAAGCATTCCAAGTGAATCAGAATGTTATCCAGCCAAACTTGCACACGGACACGTTTCATGGCTGATTCATCAAAATGTAGACTTTATTTTCTACCCAGCAATTTTTTATGAACGTAACGAATTTCCAGAAGCAAACAACCACTATAACTGTCCTATCGTTACTTCTTATTCCGAAAACATCAAGAATAATGTAGATGAAATCACATCAGGACAGATGAAATTCTTAAATCCATTTATGGCATTCACTAGTGAAGAAACTATTTCACAACAGTTGATTGCTTGTTTTATGAATGAATTTGGTATTTCAGAATCTGAAATTCGTGATGCAGTATCCGAAGGCTGGAAAGAACTCGAAGTCGTACGTTTAGAAATGCAGAAAAAAGGGGAAGAGACCTTAAAATACATGGAAGATCATCATTGTCGCGGTATTGTTTTGGCAGGTCGACCATATCACATCGATCCAGAAATCAACCATGGTATTCCAGAACTCATTACCTCTTACGGCATTTGCGTTTTGACAGAGGACTCGATTTCTCACTTAGGCGAATTGGAACGACCTCTTATCGTTATGGACCAGTGGATGTATCATTCTCGTCTTTATAGCGCCGCAAACTATGTAAAAACACGTGATGATTTGGATATGATTCAGCTTAACTCCTTTGGTTGTGGCCTCGATGCCGTAACCACAGATCAGGTTGCTGACATTTTAACTGGTTCAGACAAGATCTACACTTGTTTAAAGATCGACGAGGTAAATAACCTTGGTGCCGCACGAATTCGTATTCGCTCTCTTCTTTCTGCGATTCGTGCAAAGGAAAAACAGGGCAAAAAACGCACGATAAAACCAGCGAACTACGAACGAGTGGTTTATACCGAAGAGATGCAGGAAGAAGGCTACACCATCATCTGTCCTCAGATGTCGCCTATTCACTTTGACTTATTGCTTCCTGCCTTCCAAAAATGCGGACTAAACATTGTCATTCCAGAAGTCGAAAACAAAGAATGTATTGATACAGGTCTTCGTTTTGTAAATAACGATGCCTGCTATCCATCGCTCATTGTCATTGGACAAATTATGAGTGCTGTACTTTCTGGAAAATATGATATGAATAAAACCGCTATCATTATTACACAAACTGGTGGTGGTTGCCGTGCATCCAACTACATCGGATTTATCCGTCGTGCATTGGAACGCTGTGGACTTGAACACGTACCTGTTATTTCACTAAACATGGTAGGGCTAGAGAAAAACCCTGGTTTCAAATTTACACCACAACTGATTCAACGTGGTCTATATGCGCTAGAATTTGGTGATTTGTTCCTTCGTTGTCTCTACCGTATGAGACCTTATGAAGTAACACCTGGTTCTGCAAACGCATTACATGAAGAGTGGAAAGCAAAGTGTATTGACTTCCTGACACAGGATAAGAAACTCTTGTCCCACAGAAAATATCAAAAGATGTGTCGACAAATTGTAAGGGATTTTGACAACCTCCCAATTACAAATGAGAAAAAACCTCGTGTTGGTGTCGTAGGTGAAATTTTAGTTAAATTCCACCCTGTAGCAAATAACTATTTGGTAGACTTATTAGAAGCAGAGGGTGCCGAAGCTGTCGTGCCAGATTTGACTGATTTCATCCTCTACTGCTGCTACAACACGAACTTTAAAGCAGATAACCTCGGTGATAGTCAGAAATCAAAACGTATAAACAACCTGATAATCAAATTTATTGAATGGCTTAGAAAAGATGCAAGAGACGAACTGGTAAAAAGCAAGCATTTTGAACCAACTGCATACATTTGGGAGCTTGCAGAATACGCGCAGGAAATTGTATCTATAGGTAACCAAACGGGGGAAGGATGGTTCCTTACCGGTGAAATGATTGAACTCATCCATCAAGGAGCTGTAAACATCGTATGTACACAGCCTTTCGCCTGCTTACCAAACCACATCGTAGGAAAAGGTGTTATCAAAGAACTTCGCCGCAAGCATCCAGGGGCAAACATCGTAGCTATTGACTATGATCCAGGTGCTTCGGAAGTAAATCAGCTGAATCGAATTAAGCTGATGCTTTCAACAGCTCAGAAGAACCTAAAATAACAAAAAAGATGGGAAGGTTTTCCCATCTTTTTTACTTGCCAGAAATCTTCTCTCCCTCTATAATAGACTTATACATCGGGGAGGAAAAACACATGCATGCATTTATTGATACTATGGAATTAGTTTTAACCTATGTCGTTGAAATTTCTACCATTCTTTTAGAATTATTCGGTATTGCTGTTTTAGTTTATACTGCGATTAAATGCTTTATTCAATGGATAAAAAGAGACGATGGAAATCTTCGCTTAACGCTTGCCGAAGGAATCGCACTCTCCCTTGAATTTAAAATGGGTAGCGAGGTTCTTCGTACTGTAGTCGTTCGTGATTGGGAAGAATTGGGGATTCTAGGTGCTGTTATTCTCTTAAGAGGACTTCTTACCTTCCTTATTCATTGGGAAATCAAAAACGAAGAAAAAAATCATGATAAAAGGAAAAAACCAGAGGCATAACGCCTCTGGTTCTTTCTTAATTTGAACACATCTATATTATTTAACTGGCTATCCTCGTAACAGAATCTTGATAATGCTGTACAATCAAACGCATCTCAAAACCCTTTGCCAAGAGCTGTATCATATGCTCTTTGGCGCTTTCATATGCTTCAAAAAGTTTTTTCTTAGACTCTACATCCCCATATACTTTCCAATATCCTGCATAGAGATAGTTTTTTCCATTGTTTCGAATGAAACCTTCTACATCCTCTATTGGATAACCAAGGAGAAGTCCGATTTCATGCGGAAATCCTTCTCCCTGATTCATATATGTCTGATAACGGCATTGAAACGTTCTTAAGATACCGCCAAGGGATAAATCAGAATATCCATTTGCTTTTAACATGCGTTGCACACCTGGGTCTTGTAAGTGTATTGCTAATTGGGGTTTTCGAAACAACAGGAAGGTGGTTTTATCATCCTGTCGAAGCAAACGATAATGAATAATCCCTGTCCTTTTTAAGATAACGCGAACAGCTTCTTCATCACAACTGGATACAATTAATAAATTTGAAATCTTAATTCCTGTAATGACTGGCGCACACTGAAGTGCCAGTTTAGTCTGCACTTGTGACAAATCCATTGTCTGCACAATCTTAAATACTTCTTGACACATAATATCTCCTTGTTTTGAGTTAGTTGTATCTAACTCTAGTTTAATATAACTAATCTTTTTTTATTTGTCAAGCGTATTATATGTATTTTTTTAAAATTTAAGCGCCGTTATAAAACGACGCTTAATTCTTATGTTTCCAACAAATTTGTCATACTTTCCACCCCAATTACCAAAGTGGAACTATTATGAAGCATTGCAGAAGTTGTAGGAGTAATCATGCCTACTACTCCTAAGCCAATTAAAGCACCATTAATACCTACGATTTCACGATAATTTTTTTGAATTCGTTTTATTAATGCGTTGCTGAGTTTCTTTAATGTAATCAACTGATACAAATCCTCAGCTCCTACTGTAATGTCAGCAATTTCACGTGCAATCTCAGCTCCGTCGCTAATAGCAATTCCTACATCTGCTGCCGAAAGTGCTGGTGAATCATTGATCCCATCACCTATCATAACGACTTTTCTACCTAATGCCTTCTGTTCTAAAATATAATTTGCTTTGTCCTCTGGTAAAACTTCGGAATAATATTCACGCACCCCTAAAGTCTTTGCTACGCTGGCAGCAGTTCGTTCACTATCACCTGTCATAATCACGACTTTTCGAAATCCCACTTCTCGAAGCTGACGTATCACATCTGCAGCTTCTCCTCGAATAGGATCTTCAATACAGATAACGCCAACTAGCATTTTTTCTACTGCCAAGAACAAATGAGAATGATGGGATGGAAGATTCTGGAACAACTCTTCTTTGCCTTTTGGTATCTGACAATGCTCATCTTCAAATACAAAATGACGGCTGCCTATAATGGTATGTTTTCCAGCTACTGTGGTAGAGATACCGTGTGCCACTACATACTCTACCTTTGTATGCATTTCTTCATGCTCCAAGCCTTTTTCTACAGCTGCGTCTACTACTGCCTTAGCCATAGAATGTGGAAAGTGTTCTTCTAAACAGGCTGCTATGCGTAGTAGCTCATCAGGCTCTCGTCCGTCAAAAGATACTACATCAACTACTGTAGGTGTCGCTTTTGTCAATGTGCCCGTTTTATCAAATACAATGGTATCTGCTTCTGCCAAAGCCTCCAGATATTTACCTCCTTTAACAGTGATATCGTACATGCGAGCCTCACGAATAGCCGATAATACAGCAATCGGCATAGCTAGCTTTAATGCACAGGAGAAGTCAACCAAAAGCACCGACAACATCTTATTAACATTTCGAGTAAAAAGGTACGTCAAAGTAGCTCCACCTAAAGTATATGGCACCAGCTTATCTGCTAGATGAGCAGCCTTTCCTTCCATGGATGATTTTAACTTTTCTGTCTCTTCTATCATCCGAACAATTCGATCATAACGCCCTTTTCCTTCGGCTGCACTTACACGAATTGTCAACTCACCTACTTCTACGACAGTACCCGCAAATACACTACTATCTATCGTTTTCTCTACTGCCACCGATTCTCCCGTCAGGGATGCCTGATTTACCATAGCCTCCCCATCTGTGACCGTACCATCAAAAGGAATCACATTTCCCATGTGAACCACAACTTCATCACCCTGTTGAATCTCTGACGCCGACACTAAAATCTGTTGCGTATCTGTTTTTAACCAAACCTTACTAACATTTAGGGACATCGTGCGAGCTAAGTCATCCACTGACTTTTTATGCGTCCATTCTTCCAACTGTTCTCCAATCCCTAACAAGAACATGATTGAACCTGCGGTTTCGAAATCTCTACGTATCACGGATACTGCAATTGCCGTGGCATCCAAAACAGAGACTTCCAGTTTTCGTTTCCACAAGGTCTTTAGGCCTTCCCATATGTATCGTATAGACTTAATTCCAACTATAATGTAACGTAAAGGTGCTGGGAGAAACAATTTACCCGTATATCGAAGAAGCACGTGCAGTACCAAACGCTCTTTGTACTTTTCATTCAATGCTCTCCCTGAATTCTCAATTAATCCCGTAGGCAATTCCACCGCTTCAGGCTGATAGGATTTGAGGAGTTCCAAAATTTCCTTTCTATCCCCTGTATATTCTATTGCAACATCCCCAATGCGATCATATACCTTTACTCGCGAAATATTATCCTGCGAATACAAAAAATATTCCAAGGTATCTGCATACGCATGAGTCATTTTTTGTTCTAATATTACATGAATACGAATACGACCTTTGAGTTCATGCTTTATTGTAAATCTCATATTTCAACCCCAACTCTCCTAAAAAAACGAAAGGACTGTCGAATACGACAGTCCTTTTATGTCTGCATTATTCTACAACAGCATTTGCAGCTTCTTCCTCGGCTGCACGTTCTTCGTTTAATGCTTTTGCTTCTGCATAAATATCTTCTGCTTCAGCCTGAATTGTAGTAACGGTTTCCATTACACAATCCTTTGCACGAAGTGCTGCCGCTGTTCCTTTTACATATACTTTCTTTGCGTCTTTGCTAGAAAGCACCTTGATACCTGCTGTACCAAATAATACGCCAGCTGCAAAGCAACCAACACTTTTTAATCCTAAACCTAACATTTCATCTTCCCCCGTTACATATACATATACTTTTAAAAATTATACCAATTTGTGTTAAAAATATCAATCTATTTTGTGCAATTTATTTAAATGCACCTTCATTATTTAACACACTGGTGCTATATAAAAACAAAACATCCTGATTTTCAAACGTCACGAAGTTCTCTATTAAATTTTGATTAAGATAACGGATATCCAGCAAGGTAGTTTTCGAATATCCCTCCACCAAAAGCGGTGCAATACTACTCCCAAAAGAATCACGGAAAATGACCAATTCCTTATCCGTAGTCGCATTTGGGTTTTCGATTGTAATGACCGACACAGAACCCGATAAATACATTTCATATGGATCTCTTCCTGTGGCAAGTTCCATATCATACATCAGAATCTTCTCTTCCGTTTCATGATTGATGATGGTACACTCTGAAAAGATAGATTGATTCAAATAGGTGATTTTATCTGGCTCCATAGGTAATCCCAACTGTCCATAATAAACACCAAAAAAATCCGTGTCCAATTGAACTTCCTCATATTCTGCAATAAGGGATACCCCCATTTCGCTTCCTAATCTCTGTGCTACATCCGTCAAATTTTCCTGTCGCCAATGAATATCTGTATAATAGTAATCCTCTAAAGACAGCAAATCGGTAACATCAATATAAGTCATATAGTCCAGCCTTTGATTTAAATATGCATACATCGATTCATAGTCATAGGAAGGATATCCATTTTCCTCTGCCAAATAAGCGTTTTTATCAGGAATCCATGCGCAATAAACCTTGGCCTGCGAACCTTCTATATAATTCTCATATATATAATCAAACTTCCGAACCGCACTCTCTAATGCTTTTTCGGATAATGGATAATCTAACTTGCTAATATAACCATCTACCTCATATATCTGCTGATTATCCTGCTGTCCTAGCAAATATTTGTATGTCCATGCCTTGATACTTCGAAATGTATCCCTCAAAGGAAACTGATCTAAGGAATATTCCTCAAATTCTTCCATAAATTTCCCACTCATGAGAGAGGATATCGAAACCTCTGGAAACTGCTCTAGTTTGCGTCTTTCCGTTACAGAAAACTCTTCTGCTGGCTTTAGCCAACAAAAAACAGCAAGTCCCAAAAACGTAATTCCTACAATTATGGAGTACATCATGTCTTTGTATTTCTTTTCCATCACGTCCTCCTAAAATCGAAAATATAAAAATGGATTAAACGATCCATCTACTAAGTAAGCGGTTACAACCAGCAAAAGTATTACCATAAAAACAGGTTCCAAAAAAGACACCAAATCCCCATACCTCTTTATTTCCATACATTTTGCAATCACTCGTTTTGGAAGCGGCGTTGCCCCTATCAATGCAATTACAAAAATAACGAAATAACTACATAGATAATAAAGCGTAATTTCGTTTACAACAGGATAGTCTCCACCACCAAATAAAGCTGTAATATACTGTAAACTTTCCCACAAGCTGTCTCCATCAAAAATCACGAAACTTATCAGACATAAGAAAACCGTATATAGTCGCCCGAGAATATCATGTTTCTCTAACCAATTTAAAAGGAATGCCTTTTCCAGTATTAGCAAGCAGCCAAAATACATGCCCCATATCACAAATGTCCAATCCGCACCATGCCATAACCCCGTCAACATCCATACAATAAAAATATTACGAAGCGTTGTCGCAAAATTCTTTCGACTACCTCCTAGCGGAATATATACATAGTCTCGAAACCATGTCCCTAAAGATATATGCCATCTTCGCCAAAACTCCGTGATGCTTTTTGCAATAAACGGATAGTTGAAGTTCTCCATAAAATGAAAACCCAACATACTCCCTAGCCCAATTGCCATGTCACTATAGCCTGAAAAATCGAAATAAATCTGTAAGGATATTGCTACTGCATAAGCCCAAAAGAATATTACTGTCTTTTCTTCTGTCGCTTTAAATGTCGTGCAGAATTCGCCTAATAAATTTGCTATCAGAACTTTTTTCCCCAATCCTAACACGAATCGGCGAATCCCGTATGAAACCTTTTCATAAGTGATAGTTCTATCGGATAGTTGTTTTTCCACATCGGTATAACGAACAATCGGACCTGCAATCAACTGAGGAAACATCGCGATATATGTGGCAAGCTGGAACAGATTTTTCTGCGCTCTTACTTTCTCCCAATATACATCCATAATGTAGCTCATCAACTGAAAGGTATAAAAACTAATACCTATAGGCAAAACTACTTTTAAGAAAGGGATATCCAGTCCTGTTGCTCTATTAAAATTGGATATAAAAAAATTGGCATATTTAAAATACCCTAAGAAGCTTACACTGATTCCCAGCGAAAGAAGCAAACATATTTTTGCCCAAGGTGTGCCTCGAAAGCGTTCAATTAAAATGCCAAAAACATATCCTAGTGCAATGGATAAAAGCATCAAAAACACCAGGCTAGGTTCTCCCCATGCATAAAACACAAGACTTGCCAAAAGCAAGACTTGTGTTTTTAGTGATTTCGGAACCAAATAATATGCAATTAGTACACAAGGTAAAAAATAAAACAAAAAAGGTATACTAGAAAACACCATTATTCAGAAAGATTCTCCTCTACTGCTACAACTGCTGCATCTCCATAAACAGTGGTTAATGCTGTTTTAAATGCTTCAATTAACTGTGCATTTCCAAATACAGAAACTACATAATCCTCTCCTACCGTTACAATGATAAGTGTTTCTGGAAATCCACACATCCACTGATTGTTTACAGTTGCATCTTTGATATTTGCTACAACAGTTTCTACATTTGCAGCGTCTGTCACATGATAAGCTGCTGCTGTAAAGTTATTTGCCATCATCATATGCATCATAGTAGAAATATCGTCTGTCATAGCAATCGTATCTACTGGGATACAATATCCAGAAACTAATGCATCTTCTGCATATTCAATCGACAAATCAAATTTTGCAGGCATATCGGTAATCATAGACTCCACATTACCACCCGCAATTGGAAACTGTAAATCTTCACCCGCCGTTGCTTTATATTCTTCCCACGCCTTTGTAAGAATTTCATTTGCATCTGCAATTTCCACCTGCTGTTGTGTGTTATTCTCTGTATTTGTCGTATTACCATTTCCACATGCAACACACACCAACGCCATTACTCCAGCAAGTAATAATGCTACTATTTTTTTCATTATAAAAATCTCCTTTTTACTGTATTATATTCTTTTGCTATCATACCATAGTCCCCATTTTTTGTCTATGTGATACCCAGTTTATAAACTTTTAAGAATTATAA
>CAZVOY010000027.1:0-14555 GCA_964628865.1 uncultured Lachnobacterium sp.
CTAATGGCTTGAAATTCTTTACCAACGTAAATAAATAAGCCTCTTTTTCATCTTTGGGATCTGCCTGCGCCACATTTGCATTTATATTTTCCAACATTTCTACTGGCGTCATATCCTCATTTAAATCAAAATCGAACAGTTTTTTCATCAAGCCTGCTACGTAGTAAAATTCATAATTTCCTAACATAACCGATGTCTGCTGATTACATTTGATAATGATACTTTGCCTAGCTATTGATGTCACCATAATTAGCACCTCCGTTAACTAATTTATGATACCATAACCCGTTAGAAAATAAAACAAACTTCCTATCATTTTTCCAATCGCCATCACATATAAGACCGTTTCATTATCACTTTCTTTCATCTTTAGTCTTCGGAAAAAGATTGGGAAGGTATCTAAAATCTCTGCCAATGCCACTGCAACACAGCCTGCAAATATTCCCGCAGAAAAACCGTATATCGTCAATAAAGTCTGTCCAAGCAAACGAAAAACCAAACGCTTTTTCCATGTAAACAACGACAAAACCGTCCCAAACATAATGCCTTTTATCACAATATTCTCAATATAAACAATCTTTTTCCCCAGTTTAGCCTTTTGAATCATTCGCGGAATCACTCGAATAACCAACAGAAAAGCAAAGGTTCCTGCCGCTACACCAATTCCAGATGAGAAACCAATGAAAATCATAATAAACGAATTAAGATACATCTTCCACATGTCCTTCCTCACCAGCATGTGCGATTTCCGTATCAATTACGTCTTTGTTATATTTTTTCATCTCTACTTCAATTGGTGTAGGATCCTTTGTAAGACGTTTTTTGCTTAAATGATTAAAGAATACTATGATACCAACTGCAAGCCCTATACTGTAGGATATTTCCAACTCCGTTATGGCTGGTTTGGGTTCCCCATTCAACTGGAGATAAAACTTATCAAACACCTCCTGTATCCCGATATCATTATGAAATGTCATAATCGTAAATGCCGATCCAAAAAAAACAATAACAGAGACAAGTGCCAGTTTTAGTTTTTCTTTCCAGGGAGATTGTATCGAACTTTTCGTATATTCAACAATAAAATCTGACTCTCCGCAATTAACGACATCCACATTAGGATAATCCTGATGAATGCGTTCAATCACCTTCAAAACAGAAAACACCACGGAATGCTCATATTTAAATCGATATAACTCCATTTGTTTGATTGCTCGTAACATCCCAAGATTTGTGCATTCTACCTTTAATACATCACCCAAAGTAATTCGCTTCTCATATACAATACAATTTCCACTAGCCTTAATATAAACTGTCTGTTTCATGTTCTATCTCCTCTAAAACCAGTGTTCCGTCTATAGTTGAACTCTGTTCATTAATAGTAAATGCCACATACCAGACACCAAATCCAATAAAAAATACCAATAAAAACGCAATAATCCATCTATAAATTCGTACCATATTCTTCCCTCCTTTTTTGTATAGTATGTTCCAAATTAGTAAATTTATAAGATGAATAGATTTTATCGTGAAAAATCATTGACACTGTATGTTTTTTTGAATAAATTTAATTGTATAAAGGATAAGGAGATTTTCTATGGCAACAACCAAAGAAGTATTGTCTCTCGCTGTTGAAATTGCGGATGTAATGCTGCGAAACGGCGGAGAAATATATCGTATCGAAGATACAGTTATTCATATATTAAAAGCATATGATGTAGAGAGTTTTGACGTATATGTATTATCCAACGGCATATTTGCCAGTGCAAATGAGGATAAAGACGATTCCTGTAGTATGATTCGTCATGTTCCTTTGGGCGAAGTGAATCTTGCAAAAGTTTCTTATTTGAATCAGCTAGCTCGTGATTTATGCAGTCACGAATGTAGTATAGAAGATGCCTGGGAACGTGTTAAAACCGCTAAAAACCTACCAAAATATGCAAATAAAGTCCAGATTTTCTTCTGTGGCTTAGGCAGTGCTTGTTACGCTTTCCTTTTTGGGGGCGGAATACTAGATTTTACATTTGCTTTTATTATCGGAATGCTAGAACAGATAGTCCTACATTATATGGCAAAACAAAAAGTTTCCCGATTTCTTCGCAACGTATTTTCCAGTGTGTTCGTTGCAACCTGCAGTATTCTTGTTTTAGAAACAGGATTGCCTATTCTACAGGATAAAATCGTAATCGGTGCAATTATGCCATTAGTTCCTGGTATTACTTTTACCACATCAATCCGCGATTTCCATAATGGAGACTATTTATCAGGAACCATCCACTTGATCGACGCATTACTTACTGCCCTTTGTATCGCCGTAGGTATCTGTCTTCCTCTTGTGGTATATAGTTATTTTGGAGGAGGTGCATTGTTACCATGATAATCGTTCATTTTATTATTTCAATGATAGCAACCATTTCCTTTGCTGTACTATTTACTGCTCCAAAGAAAGAGGTTGTTTACTGCGGATTCACGGGCGCACTTGGTTGGATTGTTTACTATGTACTGACCGATAATGGCATTAATTTAGTGTTTGCATCTCTAGTTGCAACATTCTGTCTCACTATTTTGGCGAGATGCTTTGCTGTTGTACGTAAAAACCCTGTAACTGTGTATCTTTTACCAGGTATCTTCCCATTGGTGCCTGGAGCTGGCATTTATTATACTGCCTATTATTTATTCATTGGAAACACCGAAATGTCTGGTTTTAAGGGCTTAGAAACCTTAGAAATTGCAGGTGCTATTGTATTCGGTATCATCTTTGGATTTGGAATTCCGCAGTGGTTATTTCACAAATTATCACCAAAGAAAATCGATTTAAATGAAGAATCATAACAAATAAAAGAGCTGTCGCGCCATGGATACAACATCCATTTTGCGACAGCTCCTTATTCTTGCTCCTTAATTCGCATTGCTAAATCTTCTAAATACTCCCAACGTTCCATCTTCTCCATAAGAAGCGTTTCTTTTTCTTCTTTTTCCTGAGATAAAGCATTGAGTTTTCCATAATTACTCGCGTTTTTCATCATCTCTTCATCCAAAGCTGCAATTTCTGTTTCCAGCTTCTCGATGTCCGATTCTATGGTTTCATACTCTTTTTGTTCCTTAAATGTAAATTTAACTTTCTGTGTATGCCCCCAAGTTTCGCGAGAATCTTTCGTTGCACTCTCATTTGAACTTGCTGATTTTTTCCCTGTACCGATAGAGGATATCTCATTCATTTCCTGTGGGCGTTTATTCATATAATCTGTATATCCACCCTCATACTGTGTAATTTTGCCCCCACCCTCGAAGGCAAAAATTCGCTTTGCGATACGATCCAAGAAATATCTATCATGAGATACTGTAACCACAATCCCATCATAGTTATCCAAATAATCTTCTAATATAGCTAAAGTCTCTGTATCCAGGTCGTTTGTCGGTTCGTCTAAAATCATAACATTTGGTGCTTCCATCAACACTCGAAGTAGATTCAGACGTCTACGCTCACCACCTGAAAGTTTTCCAATAGGACTATATTGTTGCTCTGCTGGGAACAGGAAACGTTCCAGCATCGCCGATGCCGATACCAAACCATCTTCTGTACGTACATATTCTGCAGTATCTTTGATATAATCTATTACGCGCTGATTTGGGTTCATGTATGCAGTTTCCATTGCAAGTAATCCTTCATTTGAAAGATGACTTTCTTTTGTCAGACTATTCTTATCAGTTGTCAGACGAATCTCCTGGCAATAATATCCAATCTTAACCGTCTGTCCCACCTCTATGGTTCCCGCATCAGGTTCCAGAAAGCCTGCAATCATCTTCATAAGCGTGGTTTTTCCGCAACCATTCTTTCCGACAAAACCAATACGGTCGCCTTTTAATAGAATATAAGTAAAATTCTTTACACAAACGGTATCGCCAAAGGACTTTGAAACATTATTAATCTCAATGGTACTTCTTCCCAATCGTGTGGAAAGAGAACTCATTTCCATTTTCTGCACCTCTTTGATTCCTTCCTGATCACGAAGTGCCTCATATCTTTGAATATGTGCTTTCTGTTTTGTAGAACGAGCACGTGCACCACGCTGCATCCATTCGATTTCTTTACGAAGGATGGATTGACGCTTTCTTTCACTGGCACGAGCATATTCCTCTCTTTGTGCTTTTAGCGCTAAAAAACCAGAATAGTTCGTATCGTAACTATAAATGTTTCCTCGATCTACTTCTACAATGCGATTGCAAACACTATCCAAGAAATATCTATCATGGGTAACCATAAGAAGCGCACCTCTCCAGTTGCGGAGAAACTCTTCTAACCACTCTACCATGTCATAATCCAAGTGGTTGGTCGGTTCATCCATAATAAGCACATCACACGGCTTTAAAACAGCTGCCACCAAGGCTAAACGCTTCTTCTGTCCTCCCGATAACTCACCACAATTCTGCTCAAAATCAAGAATTCCCAGCTTATTCATCAAAGCTTTGGCTTCACTTTCTAATGTCCATCTACGAGTCTCGTCCATATCTGTAGTGATGATTTTCTCCATGACATTATCCAAAACAGAACGACTTCCATCGAACTCTGGATTCTGTGGTAAAAAATTAATTACTACGTGATTGGCACGAATGACAGAACCTTCATCTGGCTCTTCTAAACCTGCTACTATTTTAAGCAAAGTAGATTTCCCTGTGCCGTTTATACCTACAATTCCGATTTTTTCTCTTTCTTGTACATAAAAGGAAGCTTTTGAAAAAAGCTCCCTTTCTGTATATACCTTTGTAATATTTTCTACGTTAATGATATTCATTTAACTGTTTGACTCTTCTTCCTGTTGTTTTTTCGCTTTTAAAATCTCTTCATTCAACTGAAGCATTTTGGCATCCAGCATTGATACAATCGTTGCGCAGTCGCGAAGTTCACGACTAATATAATCTGGTGCGTTTCCTTCAAACTTATAATAAATCTTATGTTCCAAACTAGCCCAAAAATCCATCGCAATCGTACGAATCTGAATTTCCACCTTGGTATCTACAACCTCTTCGCCGAGGAAAATAGGTACCGATACTAACATATGAAAGCTCTTATATCCACTCGCTTTTGGATTGCGGATATAATCTTTTACAGAGATTACAGTTAAATCGTTCTGTTTGCCGATCATTTCTGATATACGATAGATGTCTGAAGTAAAGGAACAAACGATTCGAATTCCCGCAATATCATTAATATGATTAATCATATTATCTACATTCACATCCAATTTGTGACGTTTTAATTTCTTCACGATGCTTTCTGGTGTCTTAATACGAGATTTAATATATTCAATCGGATTATACTTGTGAACATGTACAAACTCGTCATTCAAAATATCCAGCTTTGTAGCTACCTCTTTCAAAGCCGAATTATATAAAAACATCAGAGTTTCCCAACTCTCAATACTTTCATTAAAAATCGATGTGTTATCCATCTAAAAAACCTCCCCAAATGTTCTAATCCTCTTCTATTACATGTAATTCTAAATACTCAAACTCAATTTCTTCTACAAAATTATCCTGGTAAAAACGAGTTTTTGCCAATCTCTTAAATTCTGCTATATTAGAGTCGAGCCAGATTGGTTTTCCCAAATCCAAACGATTACAGGCTTCCTGTAAGGCATTGAAAACCTTATGCGTCCTCGTATCATCACTGTAATCTTCTATCGTCTCTGAATTTAGCATATGAGCATTATCATCGAATACTTTTACCCAAATTCTCATTATTTCGTCTCCTCTGGCGATTTGCTTCATACATAAGCAAAGTCGCAGAAATCGCTGCATTTAAAGATTCTACTTTTCCTTCCATAGGAATCTTAATATAAGTATCTGCTATATCCGCAGTTTCATCCGTCAGCCCATTTCCTTCGTTTCCAATTAAAAATCCACAGGCTTCTGTATAATCTTCCTCGTCATACATATGCTGACCCTTTAGATGAGCTGCATAAAGAGAAATCCCCTTTTCCTTTAACACTTCTAATGTAGACGCAAAGTCTTCTGCCACATAAAATGGCACACGATAAATGCTTCCCATCGTAGAACGTATTGTTTTCGGATTAAACAAATCCACGGTGGTTTTATTCATAATAATTCCTGTAATACCAGCACCTTCTCCAGTACGCACCATGGTACCTAGATTTCCTGGATCCTGCACACTTTCCAAGATAAGCAAGTGTATCTTGTCTCCGTTAAGGAGCTGCTCCAAAGAATACTCTGGCATAGTCACTACTGCCATAATCCCCTGTGGTGTCTGTGTATCAGACACACTTTTAAATACCGAATCACTCACAACCTCATATACGGCATTTCCCATGTGACATTTATGGCGAAGTTCGTTCAACAAACTTTGATTTTCTATATTCTTTTCAAAACTCTCAGCAACGTATATGGCTTTTAAAGCTTCTACTGGTGCTTCCTCCACCATCCTAGGTCCTTCCACCACAAAAGCCTTCTTCTCTTTTCTTTCTTTCGATTTTTTCAAAAGCGCATTCACCTGTTTTAGTTGCTGATTACTTGCACTTGTTATCATAAGGTTTCTCCTTAATAAGAGGGCTGTCAGAGACAGCCCTCTTCATTATACAAGACTCTTTGTAATATAATACATATAATCAGGGATTTCTTTTTTCATTGCAAGTGCTTCATCAATATCGAAATCACAAAATTCACCGTTCTTATATGCAACCACACGATTTGATTTTCCTTCACAAAGAAGATCTACTGCCATCGCACCCATAGTTGTGGCGTAAACACGGTCTTTACATGTAGGAACACCACCACGCTGAATATGACCTAAAATAGATGCACGAGTTGTCATACCAGTTGCAGATTCAATACGTTTTGCCATTTCTGCTGAATTTCCGATTCCCTCTGCATTGATAATAATATGATGCTTCTTACCTTTTTTACGGTTTTCAAATACGTGATTGATAATTTCCTGCTCATTATAATTATATTTCTCTGGAAGAAGAATGTCTTCTGCCCCACTGGCAATACCACACCATAAAGCAATATATCCAGCATGACGTCCCATTACTTCAATGATAGTACATCTTTCATGCGAAGTAGATGTATCACGAATTTTATCAATTGCTTCCATAGCAGTATTAATCGCAGTATCAAAACCGATGGTATAATCGGTACACGCAATATCCAAATCGATGGTGCCTGGTACACCTACAGTATTAATTCCAAGTGCTGCAAGCTTCTGTGCACCACGGAAGGAACCATCTCCACCGATAACTACGATTGCATCGATTTCGTGTTTTCTACAAATATCAGCAGCTCTTTTCTGTACATCTGGATCTACGAACTCTGTACAACGAGCAGTCTGTAATTTTGTACCACCACGAGAAATTGTATCTGAAACGCTTGATGCGTCCATATCAAAAATTTCTTCATTCAAAAGACCTGCAAAGCCTCTTGAAACACCTTTTACTTTTTTTCCCTTGTAAAGAGCTTCACGAACAACTGCACGTGTTGCAGCATTCATACCTGGAGCATCTCCACCACTTGTTAAAACAGCAATTGTATTTACTTCTTTAGCCATTTTAATTGCCTCCAAAATTTTAATTATTAAATTTCATAATCCTTATACATTTTATACTCTTTAGGCTTTCTTTTCAATGCTCTTTTCCACAACTTTTACGTTTTTTTCGCCTAAGAAGTTATTTAATGCTGTTAATAGCTCTTCATTTGCTCCAACCGTCTGATTTTTGCCCAAACGTTTTACCTGCTTTGTCTCGGATAAATAAATCACTACATCATCATTTCCATCCGAATCATGGAAAATATCCATAAGCACTGTCTCTTTGCCCTCATAGTCTTCTTTATTTGTAAACTGAAGCCAAAGTTCACAACCTGTTTCATCAAATGCTACGATACGCTCACAGATTATTTTTCCATCTTTTTCATCTTCTACAGAAGCATGACCTACCACAAACACTTTTTCATCCTGATTTAAGTATTTCTGATATTTTTCATAATCGCGTGGAAAAACAATTACTTCTACTGTACCAGATAAATCCTCAATGGAAATATATGCCATCGCTTTATTATTGCGCGTAAACGTAATTTTTTTCTGAGAAATAAGCCCACCTACAATGACATGCTGGTTATCTTTGACACGAATCTGTGAAACCACTTCTTCTCCTTCTTGGCTTTCCTCATCACTGGCTCCAACTAGAAAGTCCGATGCCACAGCGGTAATATTCTTTTTGATTTTCTCCACATATTCTTCCAATGGATGACCGCTTAAATATATACCGAGCACTTCTTTTTCAAAGCCCAGCATCATTTCTTTTGGAAACTCTCCAACATCTGGATACTGAATTTCATAGTCTTTTTTATCTTCTTCGGATGCCAAATCAAACAAACTCATCTGTCCTGCTACCGAAGATTTTTTCTTTGATGTCACCTGATCCACCATGGCAGCATAGGTAAAAGTCATCTGTTTACGAGTCCCATCCAAGCTATCACAGGCACCTGCTTTAATCAGGTTTTCAATCGCACGTTTGTTGACATCACGTTCTGCCACTCGCTCAATGAAATCCTGCAATGTACGGTATTCTCCATTTGTCTGGCGTTCTTCAATAATCTTGTCTACGACTGGACGACCTAATGCCTTAATCGCGTACAAACCATAACGCACTTTATCACCTTCAGCAGTAAACACACCCCATCCAGCATTGATATCTGGTGGCAATACCTGTATGCCCATTTCTTTACAGTGATACAAATACTCGGAAGCCTTGTCAGAGTTATCAATTACAGAAGTCATAAGTGCCGCCATAAATTCGACTGGATAGCGGTATTTTAACCAAGCGGTCTGTACACTGATTACCGCATAAGCAGCCGCATGGGATTTATTAAATGCATACTTCGCAAAGTCTACCATGGAATCATAAATACTGTTGGCTGCGGCTTCAGAAATCCCATTCGCCACACAACCTTTGATGCCCTGCTCTTCGTTACCATATACAAAGTTTTGACGCTCAGCATCAATGACATACTGTTTTTTCTTACTCATGGCACGACGGATATTATCCGCCTGTCCCATCGTATAACCAGCCAATTTCTGTACAATCTGCATTACCTGTTCCTGATATACGATACAGCCATAGGTTGGTTCTAGGATACTCTCTAATTCAGGCGTAACATAAGAAATCGATTCCTGATTGTTTTTACCTCGAATATAATCTGGTATAAAGTCCATAGGACCTGGTCGGTAAAGGGAAATACCCGCTACTATATCTTCAAAACTCTGAGGTTTCAACTCTCGCATGAAGTTTTGCATACCAGCGGATTCTAACTGGAATACCCCTTCCGTCTTTCCAGTTCCTATATAATCCAAAGTTTCTTTGTCATTCAAATCAATTTTATCTACATCAATATCAACACCTTTAGAACGCTTGATATTTTTTACAGTTTCTTTTAAAACAGACAGGTTACGAAGTCCTAAAAAGTCCATCTTTAAGAGTCCCAGCTGCTCAAGCTGTACCATGTTGTATTCTGCGGTAGGAGAACCATCGCCACCCCTACCCAATGGTACATAGTCACTGGCGCATCCTGGATAAATTACAACACCTGCTGCATGAATACCCGTATGGTTTGGAAGCCCTTCCAGTTTCTTCGCCATTTCTAAAAGGTCATGCATCGCTCTGTCCCCTTCGTACACCGCACGAAGCTCAGGGTTCATCTGAATGGCTTTATCAATGGTAATTCCAAGATCCATAGGGACCATTTTTGCCAATTTATCCATTTCTGCATATGGGAAATCCAATGCTTTACCAACGGCTTTGATAACAGCTCTCGCCTTCATTGTACCAAAGGTAACGATCTGCGTTACATTGTCTTTTCCGTACTTTTCATTTACATATTCGATGACACGATAACGTTCCACGTCTTCGAAGTCCACGTCGATATCAGGCATGGATACACGTTCTGGATTTAAGAATCGTTCGAAAAGCAAGTTGTACTTCACAGGGTCCACGTTTGTAATTCCTGTACAATAACATACACGACTACCTGCCGCAGAGCCTCGTCCTGGTCCTACCCAGCAGTCATGTGTGCGGCTCCAATTGATATAGTCCCAAACAATCAGAATGTATTCTATAAAGCCCATGCTTTCGATAATACCCAGTTCGTATTCCATATCTTTACGAATCTGCACCAAATCCTCTGCATGATATTCTGGATTATTTTCATATTTTTCTGCAAAACCTTTTTCACATAAATGAAGCAGGAATTCTTTCGCACTGGAGAAACCTTCTGGCACCTCATATTTTGGAATCTTATAATTACCAAATTCGATTTCTACATGACAGCGGTCAGCAATAGCTTGCGTGTTTTCCAATGCCTGTTTTGCATAAGGAAACAGTCGCGCCATCTCCTCTTCACTCTTTACATAATACTGACCACCATCGTAGCGCATACGGTCTTCGTCTGATACTTTTTTACCCGTCTGAATACACAAAAGCACGTCATGGGATTCCACGTCATCCTCATATGTATAGTGGATATCATTGGTACATACCAATGGAATGCCTGTTTCGTCACTCATACGAAGCAGATCATTATTTACACGTTTCTGGTCTGCAATTCCATGATCCTGCAATTCCAAAAAGAAATTATCAGTACCAAAACAATCTCTATATTTCAAAGCCACCTGTTTTGCTTCTTCATAAAATCCTCTCACCAAATATCTAGGAATCTCACCTGCTAAACATGCGGACAATGCAATTAAACCTTCGTGGTATTTTTCCAAAGTTTCAAAATCTACACGAGGTTTATAATAATACCCATCGGTAAATCCGATTGACACAATCTTCATCAGGTTTTCATATCCCTTGTTATTTTCTGCCAAGAGAACCAGATGATAATATCTGTCATCACCGTGTCCTAGTTCACGGTCAAAACGAGAATTTGGAGCTACGTAGATTTCACATCCAATAATAGGATTGATTCCAGCCTCCTTCGCAGCCAAATAAAAATCAATCACACCGTACATAACACCATGATCTGTGATAGCTGCAGCATTCATTCCTAGTTCTTTTACTCGTTTTACATAATTTTTTATCTTATTTGACCCATCCAACAAACTATACTCGGTATGGGTATGAAGATGTACAAAAGCCATATTTGGCTCCTTTCTACATTTATTCTGTCATGCGAAGCGCTTTTGCAAACACCTCTGAAGGATTTTGCGTAATAAAATCCTTCGACTCAATTAAGCCTACTTTCATTTTCGCCATGCGAAGATAAATTCCGTTTCGCTCATCTTTTCCAGAGCGCACATCTACAGTAGTTGCGATCAGACTTTTTGCATAATCGCCCCCTAAACGTCTCGCCATAGAATAAATTTCATAAACGGTTTCTTTTTCAATCGGACGCATTTTACAAGAGACAAAAATTGGCTGAGAATTTTTCATAATCACTACATCAATTTCATTGTCTCTACTTTCACAAATATCGCGTTTATTCCAATCAATATCTACACCCATATATACTTCATTAAAACATTTTTTTGCCTGAATATAGATATACATTTCCAACCATATACCCGATACCGTCATATACTCCTTATCTGCTTCCGAAGCAAAACGATATCTGTCGTTTCCAATTTTTTTTGCAAATCCTTTATCCAAGAATTCTTTTAAGATAAACTGGCAATCTTTATCCGTCTGCTGTTCATCCATGGAAAACTCCATTACACCTGACGCTGAATAACCATGGGTCATATGTGTAAAAAACTTATCCCATTTTCTCTCATTTGCAAAAATAAACTTTGCCATAGCAAGAATACGTTCAAAGTCTTTTTCATCAGGAGTATGTCGTGAAGATGACATATATTTTCCACCGATTGCTCTTAAATAGTCTTCCAAGCGAACAGGTACAATTTCCGCCAAACGTTCCAACGTGAATACATGAAACATGTGACCCGAATAAAAATCTACATAAGTTGGTGTTAAATCGTATTTCTGTGCCACCATAATCCCACAAGCAGTCATAATCTCCGAGCCACCTGTGATATCAATGTGTATCTCCTTTGTCTGATAGGTCTTTACCAGTTTTTCCAGTTCTACTTTCACAGCCCCCATACGAAGCATATTGGTGCGTACATACTGTACAGCAATCTTTGGAAGACGTTCTTTTATAGCCTCTTCCATCTCCCTCATCGTGTTTTCTCCTACCACTCTGGTATCGTATAAAAACACCACGCGCTCTGGCTTCATGGAATACACTGGCACTAACGCACTGACTACATTTTTGTCTAAAAATTGAATCTGAATCATGTGACACCTCTATAAAACTCCATAGATATTTAAAGTATACCACAAACACAAAAAAAAGACATCTGCAAGATGTCTTTTCCTTCTCTTTACACCCCAAAAACCATGCATATTAATCCTAAAATCAACAAATGCGCTGGATAAAAGGCATAAAATATATATTTCATATCTTTTCCTCTCGTTCCATCGTATTTCATCACTGGATATAACATAAGAAGAGCCAAAATTTCTGTACTACTACTGAAAGCCGTAAGTGACAAAACTGCAAGCAAAAAACCTAGCTCTCTGGCTTGACGGAACAAATAGAGAATAAGAATTGCAAGTACTCCTGCAAAACCATAATCCGTCTTTAAAACAATTTCCGCAAAACCGCCAAATACAACTACCAAAACCAAGCCTGCTAGAATCGTAATTAATTTTCCCATAAATGGGTCCCACTGTTTTTCCTGCCAAAATTCATAGAACTTTTCAATGTATGAAACAAGCCAAATCAATAACAGACCTATTACCAGTGTAAAAAAAACATTGCTACAACTTGTACTCCACCATTTACCCGTCAGTGCTAAATCAAATGGAATTTCAGAAATGAATGCAAAAGCTAAAAGACGTAGCGCATAGTTTTTCACGCTTCTGGTATGTAAGAATCCTTCTACCAAAAGAAAACAGTAGATTGGAAATGCCATTCGTCCAATAAGACGCATATATTCATATATCGTATATATTACTTCTTGATTACCAGCCGTAATTCCAAAATCAGCTGTATAAATGCGCCAAATGAGTACTGCTGCGATATGATCAATAAACATAGTTACAAGCGCTATCATTTTTAGATGATAGACACTAAACGTAACATTTTTTACTGTATTTTCCATTAAAATAATTCTCCTTCAAAAGTTAGCTACTGGATAAACAAATCCTCATCATCATCCTCTATATTACCACACTATACAAAAATTCAAAAGGAGCTGTCGCAAATAAGTACTCTTTCTTTTTATTATTCTTTTGTTTCTTCATCTGTTTCCACCCTCACTTCTTCCAAAGTTTTTATACCAAAGATAAAGTAAATGATATGAAACAGCCACACACACGCTAAAACAATTCGGCCAACTGGCACTTTGCTCATCATGATAAAACCGATGGACATAAGCAATGTTATTGTGATCATAATACGGATTTTTGTTTTCCATGTCATACCTTTTCCGGCTAAATAACTCTCTAAATTATCTTTATACAACTTTGTGTTAATGAACCAATTATTTAACTTTTCTGAACTTCTTCCAAAACAGTATGCTGCTAAAAGCAAAAATGGAAAAGCTGGAATCATAGGCACTACTGCGCCGAAAGCACCAAGTCCTACTCCGATACAGCCTACTACTATGTATACAATCTTCTTAATATTCATCTTTTTCTAATCTCCTTTTTTCTCTCTTAGATTCAATCACATGACGAATTGCCATGACAGGATGTGTTAATATCATCCTCGGACCAGAAAAACGCATCACACGTCTTATTTTTTCCCTCATTTCTGGTTTATAACAATGCACTTTACAATTAGAGCAAAACGTCTTCGTCTCCATAAACGGACACTTATCACTGCGAAAGCGAGCATATTCTCTCAACTCGGTACATTCTTGGCAAAGTCCATTTTTCATCTTATGTTTCTTTTGACAATACAAGGCTATCATTTCTGATACCGTTGCTTTTTCTCTTTCCCTTTTCGTTAATACATCTTTGTTCATTTATATTCCTTTGAGTTTTATATGTATACCTCCCGTTAGTTTTGACTAACTTAATATAGCATAAGCTAACTGGGATAGCAAATAGTTTTCCTCTTGTACCCCAAAAAAAGCAAGCCCCATCATAAAGATGGGGCCCTTTTCTTCTACTATGTAATTAAATTAATGATTCATTTTGTTCACCACTCGCGAGCAAGCTCGCTCTAAAACTGCTCACAAGAAACTTGCATCAAAAAAAGACATGGTGTTGCAAGCAAGCTTGCTACCATGCCTTTTCCGCTGCCCTACACTAGGCTAATAATTCAATTTACTTTCTGGGATGATCCCTCGGCTCTTATTTAAGACCTGTCATATCTACAGTTACTTTTTCAAGATGCCAAATATCATCTACATATTCCTGGATAGTTCTGTCTGATGAGAACTTACCTACGTGTGCTACGTTAAGGATAGCACTCTTAGCCCAGCTTTCTGTATCTTTGTAGTATTCTTCTACTTTCTTATGAGCATTAGCGTATGCACG
>CAZVOY010000028.1:0-13712 GCA_964628865.1 uncultured Lachnobacterium sp.
ATAAATGGAACCTTTCCATCTACCAATTCTAAAAACTGCTCAAAGGTAGGAATGGTTTCATTAGAATTTACCAGCTTCATCTGTTGAAGTTCCTCTAAAGTATAATCCCATACCTTTCCATCTACGCCACACATTCTTTTTAAAGTCGCATCATGGAAAACTACCAGTTTATCATCTTTACTTAATTGAACATCCAATTCGATTCCATAACCAGCATCTACAGCTTTTTGAAAAGCTGCTAATGAATTTTCTGGTGCTTCGGAATCATTATCAAACAATCCTCTGTGAGCATAATGTCTACCATAAAATGGTGTACGGTCAGCTCGATTTATCATTCGTGGTGCAACCATAAACACTAAGATGAAAAGGATCACCAACAAAGTAATTAATATATTCATAATGAATCCTCTTTTATTTATTCTTAATCATCTACATCAAGGTTTTCTAAGGCACTCTTTTTCTTTTCAGGTTTTGAATCACCATGTTTTACCTGTGTCATAGTTATAAAAGCAAGACAACCAAAGAATACTGCATATGGGAACAAAGTTCTATATCCCACATTTTCTAACAACCAGCCCGAAAGGATAGGTGTAACTACCTGTGCTGCCATAGAGAATGTATAATAGTATCCCGTATATTTTCCTACGTCACCAGCAGATGCCATTTCTACAACCATTGGGTAAGAGTTTACACCGATAGCTGCCCAAGCAAAACCAATAATACAGAATGCGATTGGCATAAGGACTGCATTATAACTATCAAAGAAACCTGCTAATGCAAAACAGCTTACCAATAAAATAATACCGAGCATAATTGTTTTCTTACGTCCAAGTTTCGCTGCAATAGAACCGATTGGGATATAACTGATAATCGCAGCCACTGTTGCGATCATAAGGCAGTTTGCGTATCCACCGTTTTCTAATCCCCAAACCTTTGTAGCATAACGCGAGAATGCAGTAGTAACCGCATTATAAGCGATAAACCAAAAAGCTACTGACATCAGTAAGAATACTAAACTTCTCATAACATCCTTTGGAAGTTTTGAACCTTTTTTAGAATCGTCCTTTACTTCTTTAATCTCTTCTTCAAGTTCGTCTTTTAATTCTTCGTGAAGTTTGTTTTCTTTAATTGTAAAGAACAAAACACCAACACAGATTACCATAAATAAAGCAACAGAAATTGCCAACGGATAATAGTTTGGGGTATCTCCAGAACCTACTAAAGTACTGATCATGAGAAGTGTATAGACACCACCAACAGCACCCATTAAGTTGATAACCGCATTTGCCTTACTACGAAGTTTCTTTGGTGTTAAGTCAGGCATTAATGCAACCGCAGGAGAACGGTAAGTTCCCATACTTATTAATACTAACAATAACCCAACAATAAATAATGGAAGGTTTCTACTATTATCTGCATAAGGTAAAATCATTAATAAAACAACTGCACAAATTGTTCCCGTTAAAATAAATGGCATACGTTTACCAATTGGACTTTTTACCTTGTCAGATAAGGAACCAAAGATTGGCAATAAGAACAACGCCAACACATTATCTGCTGCCATGATGACACCAGTAATGGTTTCGTCCAAATCAAAAGAATTGCTCAAAATAAGTGGCACTACATTATCATACATCTGCCAAAAAGCACTAATAGACATGAACGCCAATCCGATAAGTATCGTTCTCTTGTAATTCAGTTTCATTTTATCTCTCCTTAAAATAAGTAATCATACACATTCATTATACATGATTTGTAAAAAAAAAGAAATCATCTAAAGTGTAAATTTTCTTTTACATAATTTAGGAAAAGTGACTTGATTTTGTGTTCTCAAAATGGTAATATATCTCTTGCTGATGCATATATTATTATGTATCAAATTTTATACGCGGGTGTGGCGGAATTGGCAGACGCGCCAGATTTAGGTTCTGGTGTCCCCGACGTGCAGGTTCAAGTCCTGTCACCCGCATAAAAAAAGAAGTCTTGAATATTCAAGACTTCTTTTTCTTTTATTCAATTGATTTTAATGCTTCTACTGGGTCTATCTTATCCAACGACTTATCCGTAATTTTATTTACAACAAAAGCAAATGTGATTGCAATTACTGCAGCATATAAATAGCTAATTGGTGCTAAATAATCCGCAAAGTAAATCGATGGCATCTTCAAAATTGCCATAATCCAAATACCACCAATTTTTCCAAGTGGCATACCCAGCAAGATTCCTAAACTTGTTAAAATCAAAGTTTCTTTGTTTACATACGCATGCACTTCTCGGTCAAAGAATCCCAATACCTTAATTGTCGCCAACTCTCTTTCTCTTTCAGAGATGTTTGTAGTAGACAAGGTAAACAATACTACAAACGCAAGAGCTGCTGCTAAAACAATTACAATGGTAACAACCAAATTGATTACTCTAAATACACTATCATAGTTTAAGATAAATTCATCAACCGAAATTACGGTTAAAATTCCATCCTTTAACACCAATTCATCGGTATATGCTTGGTGGTCAGATACGCTCTTGTTCAACATGACGTATGCACCATTTGCTTCGAAATCGTCATACAACTCGTTATATGTATTTTCTGTCATGTAAATACTGTTGCCCAAGTAATTTAGTACTATCTCTGTAACCTCCACTTCTGCACTTTCCAAATCCATTGTCTGTAGCGTAATGGTATCACCCGCATCATATCCTTGTACTTCTGCTACATTAATGGTACTTAAAACCATGCCATCCTGAAGTGTTATTTTGTTTCCTTTTCTGTCAACTAAGTTCACGTACCCTCGTAAGGACTGGTCATTTGGAACAACAACAAGCTGTACACTTTCTTCTCTACCATCCTCGTTGATCACTTTGACATTTGTAATCATGGGATTGATATAAGAACGCACATCTGTATCATCTAAGTATTCTACTAATTTTTCATTATCATCTGCCACAACCATAACATCAAAGTTATATGTATCTTCATATTGAAGTGGCATCAGATTTGTAACCGTGTCTTTGATGGTAAATCCCACCAAAAGAATTGCTGTACATCCTGCAATACCAAACAATGTCATGAATAGACGTTTCTTATAACGGAACAAGTTACGGGCAGTTACTTTGTTCAAGAATGACAATTTGCTCCAAACTGGAGTTAAGCGCTCTAATAACACACGTGAACCGTTCTTTGGTGCCTTTGGTCTCATCAATATCGCTGGCATATTAGAAAGTTCTGAACTACAAGAAGCCATAGCAGAACCTACGATTGCAACCATGAAAATTGCAATACCGCCAACTCCGTATAACCAGTTAAATGCCAGCATGTAGTTTGGCAACTGATACATAACTCCAAAAACAGTAAAGACAATTTCAGGCAATACCACAAAACCTAGTATCAAACCGAGTAATCCACCTACAATACATGCACATAATGCATACACCACATATTTTCTACGAATTTCTCTGTCTGTAAATCCAAGCGCTTTGTATGTACCGATTAACCCTCGGTCTTCTTCAACCATTCGGGATATGGTAGTTAAACTAATTAAAACAGCTACGGTTAAGAACAGAATAGGGAAGGCATTTCCAATTGCCTCAATACATTCTGCATCGGTTTTAATATTGGAGTAAGCACCAAGGGCTGTACGAGTGGAAATATACCATTCTGTCATCTTTAAGTCTGCTATTTCCTGACGAGCTTCTGCGATTTTATCTAACGCTTCCTGTCTCTTGTCTTCATATTCACTTACGCCGTCCTCGTATTCTACGATACCATCTTCTATTTCCGCCTTACCTTTTTCATAATCGCGCAAGCCGTCATAATATTCTGCGTATCCTTCTTCTAACTCTTCCCAGCCTTCTTCTAGTTCTTCCCAGCCGTCATCAACTTCCTGTCTTCCTTCATCGTATTCTGCCTGACCTTCTTCCAGTTCTTTACGACCTTCTTCTAGCTCTTTTTTACTTTCTTCAAGTTCAGCCTCCGCTTCCTCTATTTCCGCATAGCCATTTTTAATTTCCTGACGGGCATTTGCTACTTCCTGAAGAGCGTCTTTCTCTTGTGCATAGGAATCTTCCAATGTCTGTTCATACGTAGCCAACTGTTCTTTGTAGGTTTTTAAATCCTCCGTCTTTTGGTCACGCTCTGCTTTTTTCGCCTGAAGCTGAGCGTCTTCCAATGGCGTTCTGTTTTCATTTTCTTCTAGAAGTTTGATTTCCTCATCTAATTGCTTGATTTCCGCTTGGGTCTGGGTTATATTTCGTTTTACAGATATAATTTCTGCTTCTATGATTGTTCTCATTGTGGCAAACTGACTAGAAACCTCTTCTTCGGCACCCTCTAACTCCGCTTCTGCATCCGCTAATTCTTCCTTTGAAGTAGCAATGACTTCTTCTGCTTCTTCTATAGCTGCTTCTCCTGCCTCTAACTCTTCCCAGCCAGCATCTAATTCCTCTTTTGCTGCCGCAAGCTCACGCTCTGCTAAATTCAACTCTCGTTCTGCTGCATTTAACTTACGCTCTGCCTCTTTTAACTCTTCTTCACCATCTAGGATATCCCATTCACCATCTAAAAGTTCAGACCAGCCATCTTCAATATCGAACTTAGCGTCTAAAATATCCCTCTCTGCATCTGACAGCTTTTCGTTTGCTTCTGATTCTGCTTCATCTACTTTCTCAGATGCTTCCTCGGTTACTTCCGCATATCTGACTTCCTCTCGGTCAGCCTTTATTTCTTCTTCCAATATGGAAACAATCTCATCTACTTTTTCATTGTATTCATCAGAATAACACTGCAACTCATCCGTTCCATCCAAGGTAATATAAATGGCCGTATAAATCTCCGAAGAAACAGCTTCAGGCAAAACAAAAAATGTAAAATCTGTCGTGCTATTATTTCGGAATGCAACTGCACCTTCCGCGCTATTGATATCTTCTGCATCAATTACAACGCCTACAATTGTGTATTCAGTCACCAAAAAATTTGGCTCTTCTTCCTCTTCCTCAACTTCTACCTCATAATCTTTTTCTTCTATGGTAGACGTGTCCTTTTCATACTTGGTGGCTAAATCTAATTCAAAGATAGATTCTTCTTCCTCAGTTTCCTCTTCTTCCTCTTCCTCATCCACTTCAAATATTTCATCTATCTTGAGGGTATCTCCTATTTTTGCACCAGTTTGATTGATAAATTTTTGCGTTACGACAATTTCGTCATCTCGCATAGGAAATTCGCCGTCCAATAGATAAGGCTCATTAATTCCCTTTTGACTAAGCACCTTTACCGATGCCTGCTTTGTCTGTCCACCCACTTGTACATGAACCGTTTCGCTATATGCACCTTCTAGTGCCTCGATTCCTTCAATGCGAGCTAAGGTCTCTACATCCTCCTCTGTCAAACCGTAGGTAGAAACAACCATAATATCAAACAGATTCTGCTCATCAAAGAATGCGTCTGCCGAATAACGCAAATCATCACAGGCAGCTTTTAATCCTGACATCATACAAACCCCGAGGGCTGCAATAAGTGCTAACGCCATGAATCGTTTCATGCCTTTTATAATTGTCTTAATTATATCCTTCGTATAGGCTTTCATTCATTTCCTCACTACCATTCAATATCTGCAATCGATACTGGATTTTCATTTATTGTCATTTCAATTACTTTTCCACTCTTGAAACGAATCAAACGATCCGCCATAGGCGCAATTGCTGAGTTATGTGTAATTAATACAACTGTGATACCTTCTTTGCGACACATATCCTGCAACAACTGTAAAATCTGTTTACCCGTATTATAATCAAGGGCACCTGTTGGCTCATCACAAAGCAATAACTTTGGATTTTTTGCAAGAGCTCTGGCAATGGATACACGCTGCTGTTCGCCACCAGAAAGTTGCGCTGGGAAATTATCTTTTCTTTGCCCCAGTCCAACCTTCTCTAACGTTTCGTTCACATCAAGAGCATCCTTACAAACCTGAACCGCTAATTCTACATTTTCCTTAGCTGTTAAGTTTGGCACTAAATTATAAAACTGGAATACAAATCCAATATCGGTTCGACGGTATCCCACCAAATCGTGTTTGCTATATTTTGTAATATCATTACCATCCACGACCACCTGTCCCGAGGTGGCAGTATCCATTCCGCCTAAAATATTAAGTGCTGTTGTTTTTCCTGCACCTGAAGAACCTAGCACAACCGCAAGCTCCCCTTTTTCCACGATAAAAGACGCGTCATCTAAGGCTTTAATGCTATTTTCTCCTGTATTATATTCTTTTGTAATGTTGTTAAATTCAATATATGCCATTATTTTTCTCCCAAGTACTCAATTACGCTATGCGCTGCCACATTACCTTCACCTACAGCCTTTGTATACTGATATGGCTTACCTGTACAATCACCGGCAGCAAACACACCTCTTAAATTCGTTTCCATCTGACGATTAACTCCAATGTGTCCATCCTGCATCTCTAACTTTTGTAAAAGTGAAGTTGGTGCAATGGAATTTCTCAAAATAAAGATTCCATCTACCTCCAAGGAACTATCATCCTTTAGCAAAAGTTTTTCCACTCGAAAACCACCAGTTATCTCTTTCGGTGCTTTCTCTATCACTTCAATATTTTCCCTATGAATTTCACTTTCCTTATAAAAAGGAAATAGATAGACTTTTTCAGCTAAATCTGCTAAGAATTCTATTTCATGCTCAAATCTTTTAGAACTAGCAATTACTGCTATTTTTTTACCACGATATAATGCACCGTCACAAGTAGCACAATAGCTTACCCCACGTCCCACAAATTCAGTTTCCCCTTTATATTGGTTCGTAGGCACGACACCCATGGCAAGAATAATGCTATTTGTTTCAAAAAACTCATTTTCTGCCATAACATTGTAGTATTCACCCATGTCATAAATACTGCTCACAATCTTATCTGTGATTTCGAGTTCTAAATCGTCTTTATGATTTCGAAAAGCTTCTACCAACTCTTTTCCCGTCGCGTTACTTAATCCTGGATAATTTACTACAAGCTCCGCCTTTTCTGCTTTTTCACTGAGATTTGAATTTCCAAACCACAGAAAACTTTTGTTATAAGTTTTTAAATTAATAGCAGCGGACAAACCAGCAGGACCACTCCCTACAATAATACTGTCGTATCTCATAATTCTTCTCCATCCTGGTACTACCCTGTGGGTAGTCTCCCCTAATATATTATTATAGAACTTTGAAATTTTTGGTCAATAATATTGCACCAAAAATTTGTTCAAGTTTTGTGAATTTTTTATTTAAAAACTCGCTAAAAATATATTGTATGCAGAAAACAAAAAGAATATAATTTTCATAGAAATAGTTTTTTCTAAAAGATTCATTCAAACAGAGGATAAGAATATGAAACAGTCGCTAAAAAAAGAAGCTGTACGCATTATCACAATCTGCATCGCTTCTCTTATCATGGCTACAAATATTAATACTTTTGTTCAAACAGGCGCTCTCATTCCTGGTGGCGCCAATGGTCTTACTATTCTGATGCAACGTGCATTGGAACATTTCTTCCAACTGCACATTCCATATACCGTACTCAACCTAACCATTAATGCAGTTCCTGTCTATATTGGTTTTCGTTACATTGGCAAAAAGTTTACTATGTACTCTTGCCTGATGATTTTCTTAACCAGTATTTTAACCGATTTACTTCCAAGCTATATCGTTACTTATGATATTCTACTTATTAGTATTTTCGGCGGAATCATTAATGGCTTTGCAATCAGCCTATGCTTACGCGTAGACGCTACCACGGGTGGAACCGATTTTATTTCCATTTTTCTTTCTCAGAAAACAGGAACCGATTCCTTTAACATCGTACTAGCCATCAATAGCGTAATCATCGGACTTGGTGGTATTCTTTTTGGCTGGGATATTGCTTTATACTCTATCATTTTCCAATATGCTTCCACACAAGTTTTGCATATTATGTACAAACAATATCAGCAGCAAACTCTGTTTATAGTTACAAACAAAGCCGCTGCTGTATGCGAAGCGATATCAAATATTTCACACCACGGTGCTACAATCATGGAAGGTCAAGGCTCCTATGATGGTCAGGAGCGCGACGTAGTATATTCCGTTGTGTCTACTCATGAATGTCAGCGTGTAATTTCTGCCATTAAAAAAGTAGACGAAACCGCCTTTATCAATTCTATCAAAACAGAACAGATCAAAGGACGTTTCTATCACAAACCAAAAGATTAATTATTTCATTCCGAACAATACTTCATTACATAATTTTGTAACGACGTTCTCTCCGTAATTTCCTAAGAAAATTTCTACAACAGCTAAGCCACTCTGTTTGCACAATTCGTCCACAAACACTTTGGCTTTTTTCTTTTTCTCTGCTTCCTTACAAGCAGACGCATTTTCTAACTTATCGAAATATGTTTTAAAATGCTCCCATGCTAATGGTTCAAGTTCTTCCTTATTCTTTTTCCCAACTTTTTTCACTAAGCTAACAGGAAGCTTCATGCTGTCGTACCAACGTTCATTCTGTGGTTCATCTGGAATAGATGCATATTTTTCAACCACTGCCTGTAAAGCATCTAACTCCATAGGATTCATCTGTGTATCAAAAAGCTCTACTCTATAAATATAGTTTCCTTTTTCACGATGACGGTTGTAGTAATAAATAGGCATATCAACCTCTAATGGATTAATAATCAAACTCTGCATTTCCCATAATCCCACCAGACGTTTCATCTGAACCGTAGAGACACGGCCTAAGCCTTCTACATCATATGCGTTAATTTGAAAGTTTGCTCCATCAATTACTACTTTAGCAAATACTCCTGCATCCACTGATGTGCATTTGTACTTACTCTGGATTTCTTCCATCATTTTTTTAATCATTACTTCTTCCTCTAATTTCTACTGATTTTTGTTTTTTACAAACATTGACATAACCATAATCATGGCTGAAATTGCTGTAATTCCTATGTCCTTTGTAAGTAAATATGCAATAACACCTGCGATTGCACCTAAAACTAGACCTTTTACAAGTTTCTCTACCATTTTTACTCCTCCGTCTTATCATAACACTATAATAGAGTTATTATACCACTTATTGTAAGGTTTTCCAAACAAAACTTAAAAGAGCATCGGGAATTCGAAATCATACCCCATTTTAAAAACCGCTAAAAGAAAGGAGTTCAGCGACTTATTTTTCTTGGTCACTCGATTAGTCACTCAAAAATAAATTTTGCCATTTCGGTTGTCAATCCCTTTACCGCAGGCACTCTACGAGTGGGGATTGACAACCGAATGTATATCAAGGCACTACCCCATAATTACAAGAGGGATATTTCAATTCACACGATTGAAATATCCCTTGATTACTTTCTAATTCTTTGTTTTCAAATGCTCCACTAATTTATACACCATTTCAATATCTTTATCATCTAGTCCATTTGTATCAATACTAGATGTTTTCACAACACCTAAAAGATAGTCCGTAGATACAGAAAATATATTAGCTAGTTCCACAATGTATTGTGTTGAAGGAACGGATATTCCCATTTCCCATGCATTTACACTTGAACGTGTAATACCAAGTTTTTTTGCTAATTCAGTTTGTGTCAATTCTTTTTCTTCTCTAAGAAACTTTATTCTTTCTGCAATCACTTCTCTCACCTCTCTTTATAGATTATGGTAATCAAAGAGATATTGCATTATCACAATGATATTTAAAATTGACACACTTTCATTCTAATGTTATCATTTAGAAAAACTATACTTTAAAAGGAGAACACAAATGAAACATTTCAAACAATTAACACTTATCATTTTAACTCTTTCTTTATTGCTTTGTGGATGTGGTGGAACACAAGCAAATGGAACAAATGATAACACGGGAAACAACTCCACTAATACCAGCACAAACAATAATTCAATTGTTGAGAAAGAGGAATACTCCCTTAGTGAATATATCTCTAGTGGTGAAACAATTTGGTATTTAGCTGAAGGATATGGAAAAGATGACGAAATTGAACAAATTTATGTACTAGAGCCTACTGGTACTGTGTATTATTGTGATTCTAAATGGACAATCGGAGAAGCTGAACAAAAAGATGATAACGAAATTATTTCATATGTCAAACAGACATATGAAGAAAATATGAAAGAAACTATCAACTATTTAATTAACTATCAAGGAAAAGAAAATAAATATACTGATGAAATACTCGTTACTGATATGTCATCAATTTTTACTCCATATTTAGAAAAAATAGAGCCAGCACATTGGAAATTATCTATTATTACTGACTCTACGGGTAATAATACTCAAACAGAAATATTCGCTTATCAAGACTTTGCACCACTTTCACTAGGAGATTATTGTATTGCCGGTGTAACCTATATTGAATTATCTTATATAGTTCCATATGAAAGTGACAAAGGTACAACAAACTGTTTCCAAGTATATGATTCTTGGTATGGTGGCTATCGTGCTACAGGAATCCTGAGTGATTCATCCGAAACCGGAAATGAAGTAGATGGTTTTTTACTAACTCGTGTAAATACAAACTTACTATTTAACCTAGATGAAGTCGGAACTAAAAACATCGACATTGATAATTATCCCTCATTCGAAGAAAATAAAATAGAAGTAGAGTGGTCAATGCCATAGTATTAACATAAATACATACCAAAAAACGTAGCCATTAACCCACAGTTATTGGCTACGTTCTATTTTACAAAAAATTCAATTTTTCTATTTTTTTGCACCGCTTGCGCGGTGCTTTTTCTCTTTTAGGATTTTATTTTTTAATTCTTAGTTGTCCTACGGACAGTATGTCTATTTTTCCCTACCTTGTCAAGTCATCTGCCAATCTTTAATAAATTATTAAGAATTACAAACATGCCCGCAAGGGCATGAAAAACGAAAGGAGGTTATGCAATGCACCAAGCAAACACAAGGGGGTCAAGGGGGAACTTACAGTTCCCCTTGCAAGCTGCGAAATGTACCACATTTTGCATGCTTGCCTTTGATTATCCCACATACACATAAAGGAGATACCCCCACATGAAAACAGAAGTTACACGTATACGATTAACAGAAGAACAACGACAAGATTTAAACACATTGGCAACTCGCATGGGGGTATCTCGATCCGAGCTGATACGACAGTTCATACAAGCAGGACTAGACAAAAACACATCAACCAAAATCATTAAGTGGGATAATCAAACTGTATCAGCGATACGAGAATACAACCAAATACTGACAAAGGTAGGAATAAACATCAATCAGCTCACGCGCAAATGCAATCAAGGAAATACTTCTGTTTCCTTTGCCAATGAAGTCCGAGCTATGCAAATCTTGTTAGAAAAGCTTCGAGAGGTAATAACATTATGTCCATAACAAAAATCGTACAATGTAAGAGCCTGCGTGCTATGGCGGTCTACTGTACCATACCAAAAAAAGACCAGACTAGAGAACGAGTTGCCTATATGCATTGTGACCTTGGTAGTGTAAATCAATTTCTGCATTATGCAGAAAGCACTATCAAAGCACATCGAAGAAAGATACAAGGATATACACTTCTGCAATCTTTCCCCTCACATGAATTTCATGTCGATAATCAAAATCATATAGCCCTTGTCAATCTGCTTGGACAACAACTCGCACAGGCATTATATCCTAATAGTCCATGCTTGGTTATTACCCATGCTGACAGCAAGGGGCAATGCCTACACAATCACATTCTAGTCATAAACCATGACTTAGAAACAGGCGGATGTATAAAAGACAATCGACACTTTCGATACGTCAAAGAAGCCAATGACATGCTTATGAGAAAGCATGGTTATGAAGTCTGCAAGGAAAGTGATACCAAGCAATCTCAAGGCGAATATTGGTCTAATAAGAGAAATCATTGGTTAGACCAATTAAAAGACTGTCTTGATAAAGTATTATCCCATGCAACTACTATGCAGGAATTCCACGACTGTCTAAAGGCAGAAGGTATCACTTCCACCCTTTACAAAGCCAATGGTACTCTAAAGTAGAAGTTTACATATCAAATCATGGACAATGACGGAAAGCTCCACAAGAAGCGGTCAGACAAGCTTGGAGTAGACTATACAAGAGAAGCTATTGAAAGGACTCTTGCTTCTAACCGCCATAAACGGTCATTAGAGGCTCAAAAGCCAATTATGTCTATGTCCGATTGGATTGAAGCTCAAAAACGCTTACAAGAGGAAATAGCAGCGGATAACGCACCTCAAGTAAATAACATAACAATAACAACGAATATTAAGAATACATTATCAAATAATACAAAGAAAGAGGAGCAGGACAATGCTCCAGAAGAGGTATTAACAATGGATAGAACAGATATATTCTTAAAAGAGGAAGAACTCAAGGAGAAAGAACTTCGAATTTATGCACTCCTTGAACAGATTAAAGCATGCAAAAGACGTAAAGAAAAATATTATGAGGACTTAGAGAAAATTACTAACAGAAAAGACTTCAACATTAGCGATGAGGCAGAACAAAAACGCATTTTAGATGCAATAAATGAAGAAGTTAATCACATCATAAAATGTGAAAAAGAAATAAACTCTCTCAAATCTTCTAGCAAAGCGAAATTAAACACGTCTTTAGTTTCCACACCTTCCCCAACAAAAAATAATGATTTTTCAAAATAACATCATCACGAGAAGCCCTGCAAACCGCAGGGCTTCTTTTTCATTCTAGAAAGGAGTGAATGCCTATAACCGAGTTAGAAAAAATAAAAATATTGAAATCTCTGTCCGATGAGATTAATATAGATTCTATCCAAGAAAGCGAAGTCGCTGATTTGATAGAAATAATGACAAGAAAACAAGTATTAGAAAACCACCCTTACGAAATTTATTCAACCACAAGGAATGGACAAAATTATTTTGTTACTTATGTCTACGATGAAACGAAAAAGGATAATCGCAGACAGATTTCTGCAAAGACGCGAGAGAACCTTGAAAACAAAATATATGATGATTACAAACAAAGAACTCTGCTCACATTTGAAAAGGTCGCACAGTTGTGGTTAAGGCACTGCAGAACAAGTGTAAAAGAAACCACATTCGACAGAACCATGTCTGATTACAACCGATTTATTCCAACTTGTGATTTTACAAACAAATCAATCTCCCAAATCAAACCAATAGAGATAAAAGAATATCTGCAAAATACAATCATCAAGGAGAAACTCAAAAAGCATGGCTACCGTAATTTAAAATCATTGTTCAATGGAATTTTCAAATATGCCTATGATAAAGAGTTTATTGTTAAGAATCCTATGGACAAATTAGTTGTATCAACCGCAAACTTACAAAAGCCAAGCAGGAAGCAGAAAGAGGAAGTTGTATTTACCAAAAAGGAAACAACCTTGATAAAGGACTACATCAAAAATGATAGTTCTAATTATAAGAATACTGTTCCTTATGCAATTCTATTAAGTTTTCAGTTAGGCTTGCGAGTTGGAGAACTAATCGCTTTGAAATGGTCGGATATATCCCATGACATCATACATATCCAAAGACAAGAAATCATATACAACAAATATGATGAGGAATTAAATAAGATTGCTAGTACAAGGACATTAGTGATGATGATGATTTATACAAAGGAATGTGTGCATGTTTGTAGTCACTCATGAGTCACTCAATCGAATTTAAACAATAAAAAAGCGGA
>CAZVOY010000029.1:0-13218 GCA_964628865.1 uncultured Lachnobacterium sp.
AATACTTAGAAAGCGACGTAATGGCTAGAAAACGTACTGTTTATAATGTAAATCTTGATGCAGACAACGAATAATCAAAAAGGCGACCCAAAAGGGTCGCCTAATTTTTTTACGCTTTAAATGATTCCATCGAAAATGCTACCAGTATTATAATTATTTGAGTAAGTCGCAGTATCTGTATAGGTATTAGATTTATTCGCTTCTGTCTCAGCCTGATTTGCAAGCATTGCCGCTTTTACCGCTACTTGATAGGTGTATGAGCCAGTACCAACGAACAAATCCTCTGCATCTGACATATCTGCGTTTAAAAATCCTTCTTCATTAAAACTTAAGAGACCTTTATCATTTTTCGAGATACCTAGTTTCAATAACTCTTTTTCATACTCATTCGTGATAGCCGTCATAGCCGAAAGTGCATTTGATACACTTGAACTACTTGATTTTTCTGCACTTGAAACCACATCATTATATGCTTCCACAAAAGATTTAATGGTTTCTACAATAGACTTCGTATCATACTCACCATTTATTGTATCGAATAAGTTTCTGTTCTTATACAAATCTGTTCCCACAGAATTCAAGGTATTCGCATGTTCTAATATCTTTGCAAGTGTGCTAGCCGAATCGCTTGAAGTACTAGTAGAAGTGCTTGCACCACTTGATTTTGAAGCAGATACATCTTTTGCCTTTTCACCAGATAAGATTTCGACACGTGTCGCCTTTGCTCCAATCTGATATGCATAAGAACCTGTTCCACTAAACAAACTACTGATATCTGAAATTCTTGCCGATTTGAACTTCTCTTCATCAATAGATAATGAGCAATCCGCATTAATGGAAATACCAACATTTGCCAGCATTTCAGCATTTACATTTGTTAAATTAATCATGTTTGCACCAGCAGTCGCAATACTATCTGTTTCAGAACTACTGATGGTATCCAATGTATTGTTATAATCATCTACAAAAGTTTTTACCTTGTCGTAAAGCGTATCCATATCATATTCGCCATTTTCATCCGCTGTGAAAATAGTTTTATCTGCATATAAATCTGCTGCGCTTTCTCTTAATGCATTCGATGCACTTTGAATACTCTTTAATGTAGAGGCAGAATCCTTTGTTCCATTTGCTCCACTACTGGTTTCATCCTCATCTAATGCATAGTACGACTTCATCAGCTTACCATACGAGCCATTTTTGATACTAGCATAATCCACCAAACTGCTATACAAACTTGTCGAGGACGAAGATGAATTACTACTTGTACTCAAACTAGAAAACAAAGTATTAATTGAGTTTGAATCATAATTTCCGATTGTTGACATAAGAAACGCTCCTTTCTTCTATCTATTCCTTTAGATATCTGGTATTTGCCAGTCGATTGCTTCCAATCCTTTGGAAGTTAAGAACTCGTTCGTCTGGCTGAAGTGTTTACATCCAAAAAATCCACGATACGCAGAAAGTGGGCTTGGATGAGGTGCTTTTAATATCAAATGCTTTGGATTATCAAGCATTGCAATCTTACTCTGTGCTGGTCTACCCCAAAGGAGATAAACTACTGGCCTGTCAATCTTATTTACCTCGCGAATAATTGCATCTGTAAACTGTTCCCACCCTTTATTCTGATGAGAATTTGCCTGATGTGCTCTTACCGTGAGTACTGTATTAAGCATCAACACGCCTTGTTTTGCCCATTTTTCCAAATACCCATTATTTGGGATTTTGCAACCCAAATCGGATTCCAATTCTTTATAAATATTCTGTAAAGAAGGTGGAATATCTGGCTGGTCTGGTAAAACCGAAAAACAAAGACCATGTGCCTGATGCACATTATGATATGGATCCTGCCCCAAAATAACGACCTTTACTTCATTAAGAGGTGTATAATGCAGTGCATTAAAAATGTCCTCTGCTGGCGGAAACACTGTAGTCTGAGCATATTCAGCTTTCACAAAATTATACAATTCTCTGTAATAGGGCTTTTTAAACTCTCCCTCGAGAGCCTTTTCCCAATCATTGGTAAGCATTGCCATATCTATTCTCTCTTTTATATTATATCGACCAAATGTCCATTTTTCTTTAATTTTATCATTTATCTGCGAACAGGAACATCTCTTCCTGCCAGATAATTTTTCAAATCCATAATTTCCAACTCTTTAAAGTGGAACAAGGAAGCCGCTAATGCTGCATCTGCGCATCCTTCTGTAAGCGCATCATAGAAATGCTCTTTTGTCCCAGCTCCACCTGATGCAATGACCGGAATCGAAACATTTTGCGAAATCAAACGGGTTAATTCAATATCATAACCTGCTTTTGTTCCATCGCAATCCATGCTCGTGAGCAAAATCTCACCTGCTCCCATTTTATCCGCTTTCATTGCCCATTCAATGGCATCTAAACCTGTGTCAATACGTCCTCCGTTTTTGTACACATTCCAACCACTTCCATCTTCTCGTCGTCTGGCATCAATTGCAACTACCACACACTGACTGCCAAAGCGGTCCGCTGCATTACTGATAAGTTCAGGTGTATTTATCGCTGAAGAATTAATCGAAATCTTGTCTGCACCTTCACGAAGAAGCACTTTAAAATCCTCTACGGTACGAATTCCACCACCTACAGTAAATGGGATAAATACTTTTTCCGCAACTCTTCGAACCATGTCCACAACAGTTCCACGATTATCTGAAGATGCTGTAATATCCAAAAACACCAGCTCATCCGCACCAGCCTTATCGTATGCGGCTGCAATTTCAACTGGATCGCCAGCATCTATTAAGTTAACAAAATTAACCCCTTTTACTACACGACCACCATTTACATCCAGACAAGGGATGATTCTTTTTGTAAACATTTTAAAAACCTCCCCTAATCTCTGTAAAATTCTTTAAAATAGTCAGACCTGTATCACTACTCTTTTCTGGATGAAACTGACAAGCAAATACATTGTCTTTTTCCACCGATGCGTGAATGCATGTACTATAATCACATGTAGCTTTTACAATACTTTCGTCTGTTGCCTTTAAATAATAGGAATGCACAAAATAAACAAATGGGTCATCTTTCATATTTTGGAACAAACGTCCCTCATTTTGCAATTCCAACGAATTCCATCCAATATGTGGAATTTTCAACCCTTCTTTGTCTGGAATACGAAGTATCTGACCATCTAAAATCCGAAGGCCTTCAACCCCCTGACTTTCTTCGCTTCCTTCAAATAGCAACTGCAATCCAAGACAAATGCCAAGAAATGGTGTATGTTTGTCTACTACTTCACGAATCACCTTATCTAATTCATAGTGTTTTAATTGTTCCATCGCTTCACCAAATGCTCCAACACCCGGCAAAATCACGTGGTCCGCAGACAAAATTGTGTGAAAATCACGTGTTATCACACTCTCTTGCCCCACAGCCTGCAATGCTTTTTCTACACTTTTTAAATTTCCCGCATTGTAATCAATAATTGCAACCATTTATTCGCTTAAACCTAATTCCTTCAATTTTTCATAGAGAGCGATTGTATAATCGTCTCTATCTTTTATATTATACATCTCGATAGCTTCTTCATAGGTAATTCCATAGTTGTTATGTAATAAGTTCGTTACCTTTGCCTTCAAAATCTGCATCTGTCCAACGCATTCATATACTTCAGCATTGTCCGCATTCACTTCGCATCTTCCCGCTGCACAAATCAAAGAATCTAACGCATCTACATGTCTTTCATAAGATGAAAAGATTTCATAATTCTTAATTTCACTATCTACTGCGGCTAATGTAGCCACCTGATTATAAAGCATCATATCTGCTTCTTTTATTTCTAATCCTAAAAGTTCTCCGTATGCTTCTGAATAATCACCATTATTATAATAACTCTTTGCATTTGATACAGAAGCAGAATATCCCGAAATATTTACTCCCATCATAACCAAGGCAACCAATGAAATTGCCATTACCCAAATCATAAGCACTGGTCCTCTTGGAAGCGGAGGTGTATTATCCACTTGTTTTGGTTTCTTTTCTTTCTTTTCCTTTGGTTTCTTCTCTTTCTTTTCCTTTGGTTTCTTTTCTTTCTTTTCCTTTGGTTTCTTCTCTTTCTTCTCTTTTTTCTTCTTTTTTTCTTTTTTTGAAGGTTTTTCTTCCGATGCATCAAAGGATGCTAATATATCCGCATTTTCTCCTGACAACTGATCTGCACTAGGCGCACCATTTGTCTTAAGCGAAACTGCTTCTTCTTCATCCTCGTCATCTCCCATTAATCCTGAGAGAATCGCTGAAATTTTACCAAAGAAACCGCCTTTCTTCTCTTTCTTTGCAGGCTTATCCGCTTCATCACTAGACTGTGCAGACATTTCTCCTTCTGCAAACATGGCAAAGGCATCTACGCCATCCATCGGCACTTCAGAATCTTCACCTTGTGACAGCATATCACCAATATCAGAAAGATCACCATCTCCTGCTAAAAGACTCATAAGATCTGCTTCACCTAAATTACTTAAGTCGATACCTTCTGAGCCCCCATCCAAAGACATTCCTTGGCTTTCATTGTCGCCATCTGCAATTACATCATCACCAAAAAGGTTGGCGAACATATCATCTACAGATGCTGGTTCTTCCGATGGTGTATCTTCTGATACATCATCTTCTGAAGTTTCATTTAGTAATGCACCTAAATCTACGCCTCCCAAAGAAAAACTGTCTGTATCTTCACTTGCTACAGGCTCTTCGTTTGGCTCATCGAAAAATAAATCTTCCATTGCAAGCGCTTCCATCATTGGTGTTTCTGGAACAGTTTCTTCGTATATAGACTCTTCATGTGCTGGCTCTTCATATACCGCCTCTTCCATTGCAGGCTCTTCCACCATGGAATCTCCTACCGGAATATCCATTTCATCTAACATGTTTCCCATAGAAAATGCATCAAATGGATTCATTCCTTCTCCTGCAATCAAATCTTCGTTATCGAAGTTTCTTACAAAATCATCAAACCCTGCAAGATTATCTTCTTCCAGCTCCTTTTCAAATTCCATCAAAAAGTCAGCTTCTGATTTGGATACTCTACGAGTAACCATAGGCTCTGTCATGATTTTTGCTTCTTCTAAACTTACTGTTTCTGAATTTTTCGCTTCTTCTAATAGAGTACTTAAAAAGTCTTCTTCCATTTCATCATTCTGTGGTTCTAGCTCTTCTCCATTCACAGAATTAAGCAACTTATCTAAGTAATCTTCTGAATGATTGTTCATATCATCTCTCCGTAAAAATTATTATAATAAATGTCATAAAGGGATGTGACAATTTCATCACATCCCTTAAAATTCGAATTCTAAATTATACGTCTGATTCTGCAATCAAACGGTCAATTGCATCAACCAATGATCCGATTTCAGGTTTTGTCAACTGAGCGTCTGCACCAAGCTGTTCGCCTTTACGTCTCATTTCTTCATTTACTAATGATGAGAAGATAACGAGTGGGATCTTCTTAATTGTATCATCGGACTTACAAAGTTTTGTGAGTCGATGTCCGTCCATCAATGGCATTTCAATATCTGTGATAATACACTGAACATTACCAACAAGTGTACCATTATTTTTCATTTCAGAAATCTTATCCCATGCTTCCTGACCATTTGTAGTAACAATAAGATCCTGATAGCCAGCTTTTCTTAAGCAATCTGTAATAAGCTTACTAAGAAGTGGCGAATCCTCTGCAATAAGAATTTTTGAGTCACTTCTGTCTCTAGCTTGAAGTGTATCGATATCTGCTGTACGAAGTCCTGTCTCTGGACTAATTCCTGAAACGATAGATTCAAAGTCAAGAATCACAACAAGTCTATCATTCATCTTGATAACACCTGTAGAAACTCCGCCACCTTCACTTGTATTCAGTGTTGAATCTGGTTTAATAATATCTTCCCAAGAAACTCTATGGATTCCAATAACTTGATCCACATGGAATGCAATGTTTAATTTATTGAAGTTTGTAATAATAAATAAACCTTCGTCTTCTCCTTCTGGCATACCAAGACAACTTCTAAGATTGATAACTGTAATCATGGTATCTCTTGGCATAAATATACCTTCTACACTTGGATGTGCATTTGGCACTGGTGTAACAGGCATGTATTGTAAAATCTCGCGAATCTTGGCAACGTTAATACCATAGTGGTTATCTCCTAACGCAAACTCAAGTACCTCCAATTCGTTTGTCCCAGACTCTAATAGAATATTAGTATCCATAGCTTTCCTCCCAAAATCATCTATATGTCACATTATAACATATTGTCACATAATTTGTATAAATTTTTTTGTAATTTTTTATAATTTCACGTTTTTTGTCTCATTATCTACTGTAATCTGTAAAATTGGCTCCAAAATTCCCTCTGCCTGCGCCTCGTTTACCTCAAACAACAGAATAGTTTCTACCGATTGCCCCGCCGGAATCGTACCGACATATGTAGAAAAATCATACGTCAGGAAAGTCACTTCCGATTTTACATTTACATCTCCTGAAACCAATTTGAATATTGGATTTATCGCTGCATTGTTTACGGCCACATCTCCTGCAGTTGTGTTTGTAAGAGTAAACTGCATTACATAAAAGGTTTTTCCTGTTGCAGCGTCTACCGAATACGCAGCCCCTTCTATATAATTATCTGCCACATAACTACCCGTATATGTCACAGTCAAATCTGAAGCATGTCCGATAACTTCTGCCAAGGAAACCGTTGTATCATCTACTTCTTGTGTCTCACTCGTTGTTTCACCAGATATATCTTCTCCGCCACCTACAACTTCCTCGCCGAGCTCTGTTTCTGGTTCCACATTTTCTTCTACATCTTCCAGCTCTTCATCTGTGACTACCACATTCGAAACGCCATCTTTTTGTTGTATGTTATGCTTTGCAACTACATAAGCAGCATAGTGAACGATGATGTCTTCCTCTTCTGCAGTAAGTTCGTACATCTGTGTCCCACAACCACTTAATAGTAAAGTACAAGCTGCCAAACAAACAACTAGATATCTATTAGCCTTTTTCATACTTTCTCCTATAGCTTTTTACTAAAAATACTCTATTTATCGTATCATATTTTATTGATTTGCACAACCACTTTCCAATTCCATCCAAAACTCTACGCCATTATCCAGATTACGAACCCCACATTGTTGATGCATAGACTCCATAATAGCCTTAACAATAGATAGCCCAATACCATTTCCTCCATATTCTCTGGTTCTTGCCTTATCTACCTTATAAAATTTTATCCAAATTTTTTCCAACTCATCTTCTGGTATCTGGTTCCCTGTATTTGATACGCATACCCGTAGCTTATCTTCTCTTTTTACATAAGAAATACGCACCTCTTTTTCTCCTGTTGCATGGTGTCGCGCATTGCTTAAATAATTAGTTAAGACTTCTGCTACCTTATAGTCATCCCCCCATACATAAAAGTCGTCTGTTTCTTCAAATATAATCGACACTCCCTCTTGTTCTGCCAGTAGTTGATTTGTCTGTACTAAACCTGTAATTAACTCTGTAATATTAAAACGCGACATTTCTACTACATCATTCCCAAATTCGATTTGATTTAAAGTAAGCAAATTTTTTACCATGCGATTCATCTTGTTCGCTTCATCCATAATTACTTCACAATAATAATCACGACTTTCTGGATCTTCGTTGACACCTTCTTTCAATCCTTCTGCATATCCCTGAATCAATGCAATTGGCGTCTTTAGTTCATGCGATACATTAGACAGAAATTCTTTTCGCATTTCATCAATCTGTTCTTTTTTCTCAATATCTTTTTGTAATTCGTTATTTGCAACTTTTAAATCTGAAATTGTTTTCTCCAAGGTATGCGACAAGAAATTCATATGCTCGCCTAATTCTACGATTTCAGCGCTATCCTGTGACTTTTGTTGATACGCTACCTCAAACTTCAAATCTGCCATTGATTTGGAAACATCCTTCAGTTCTTTCATTGGACGCGAAATACTCTTTGCGATGAAGAAAATCACTACAATTCCGACAGCCATACCAAAGAGTCCCACAATAATGAAAAACTGGTTTGTAATCTTTGCACTTTCGCGAATGCTTTCTAATGCAGAACGCATGTAAACGAAGCTACCACTTTCATCCAACTCCCCCCAAAAAACCAGATACTCTGATTGCAGTCTTGGGTCGTTTTGACGCATTATCATATACTCTTCTGTAGATACTAATACCTGTGATTGCGAAAACGAATCATTCACGCCCCCTCGCATCATCTCATCTAACTCAAAAAGCAACATAGATTGATCCATCATAGAAGAACGAAGAACTTTTGCATTTGCATCAACCACAAAAATATTTAAATTTCCATTTGCACAAAGATTTTCAAAGGTGATATCAAACTCGTCTTCACCGATAATCCCCTCTTCACTCGCTTCATGCAATACTTCATAAGCTTCTAAAAGTGTCTGCTGCTTATCATACACATAAAACTTTTCTAGGAAAGTATGATTTAAAATCCAACATAAACCAATAATTCCTGCCAGCAAAAACAGCATTGTCAAAGTTAATTTTACTGATAAAGAAACATGTTTCTTCATACGTTTTACCTCTTTTATACTTCAAAGCGATATCCTAACCCCCATACCGTCTGGATACACTCACCTTTATCTCCTAATTTTGCTCTTAATTTCTTTACATGAGTATCTATGGTTCTGGCATCGCCAAAATAATCGTAATTCCACACCGCATCCAAAATCTTGTCTCGCGATAATGCAATCCCCTGATTTTCCATAAAATAATCAAGCAACTCAAACTCCTTGTAACTGAGTTCAATCTTTTCTTCACCAATGGACACTGTGTGGGAAGTTTTATCTATGGTGATACCACCTGCCGTCTTTGTCTGTGCCTCTTCTCCGATTTTATTTGCACGACGAAGAATGGCTTCCACTCGTGCGACCAAAATCTTAGGCGAAAACGGCTTTGAAATATATTCATCAACGCCCAATTCAAAGCCCAACAGTTCATCTGCTTCCTCAGCTTTTGCTGTAAGCATAATAATTGGCACTTTTGAACTTTGACGGATTTCTTTTACAACTTCCCAGCCATTCAATTTTGGCATCATAACATCTAAAAGAATGAGCGCAATACCTTTTTCACTATAAAAGAGATCAAGAGCTTCTTCACCATCACCAGCTTCTAATACTTCATAATCCTGTCTCACCAAGAAGTCTTTTACTAATTTTCGCATACGTGATTCATCATCTACCACAAGAATTTTAATTTTATCCATTTTTTCTTCCTTTTTTCGTTTTCATAAAAAGGGAAATCATACGATTTCCCTCTTTCAATACCATAAAAAATAATTATGTTAATTCTGTGAACGTGATTCCAATTCTGCTTCCCACGCTTTAAGCTCTTCCTCTTTTTCTTGGAGTTCTACTTCCCAGCTAGAGTATTCATTCAAAATCTCATTACGGTAATTGATGATATTTACATTGTTCCCGCTGATTTCTGTAATGAGAAACATACCCATAATAGATATCGCAAAAATAATTGCAAAAAAGAGGGTAATTTGAAATGGTTTTTTGTACTGATCTTCTTTCTCACTTCTTTTAACCGCTTTAGGTGTCCCCTTTACACTTTCCTGTGGCGTCACTTCTCCCTCTTTTGATACCACCACCTGCTGTGAAACCTTGATTGGTGGAATATCCTCTTTCGTAATATATGGTGAAGAAAGCAACACGTTTTGAAGTTCTGTCATAAAACGAATGCCTACAGGTGTAACGAATAGCCCCTGATCCAATAGCTTCTTATATAATCGTAAGACAACCTCTGGATTGTCCAGCGCGGTTCGTTCTTTGATAAAACGAATCCCTTCTTCTTCTTTTTTTGCAAGCTCAGCCGTAGCTTCGTCTTCAAATAAAAAACCATCTACAATATACATAATTAATCTCTCTTTGAATCTCTTTCTGCAAATTCACCACTCTGATAGAGTTGAATCAGTTCTTTTAAATCTTCAATACGACGTTCCATTTTCTTTCCGTAATCCGTAACACCAACTAATACGCGTTTATCACTGTATTCAATGATTTCTCTCTTGGATACGATGTCCATTTCCTTACGAACTGCTTCATCCGCAGATACAAATGGTTCGTGAGCTGACAAGGTCAAGCCATAGGAATTGTAAGTAAGCGTATAACCAGCGATACCTGTTTTACTCTGGTATGTCTTTGAAAAGCCACCGTCAATGACAATTACTTTACCTTTTGCTTTTACAGGACTTTCACCATCTTTCAAACGCACTGGTACATGTCCATTTATAATGTGTACGCCCTCTCGATCCATACCAAACTCTTTTAAAATTTTGTCGGCAATTTCTGGTTTATCAATAATCCTGTAATAATCATTTTTACTTTCATGATGAAGTTTAACATCATCTACGAAATAGCGTTCAAAGGTAGCCATTTTATGGCGACCATAAATTGGAGAGTTTGGAGCTGTCCAAAGGTACCAAATCAAATCTCTTCCCTTCAATCGTTCCTCTTTTGATTTTGAGAAGAAGGATTTACGTACATAAGATTCCAAAACATCATATAATGCTTTTCCACTGTACTCTTTTCCAAAAATATTTACCTTGGTAAAGTTTCCTTTTTTATCCATTGGTACACAACCATGATAAAGAAGATTATCGTTATAAATCTTATATAGTCCACCTTTTTTCAAAAGGAATTTTGCATGCTTTTGTAATTTCTCACAGTGACGGAAAGATGCACGCAAACGCATCATCACTTCCTGCTCCTCTGCTGTAAGCTCGTATGGATTATTAGGATCTACCGTTGGCAGATTTGTATCTTCCATTTTATAATTCTTTCCTTCGATAAGTACAGTACCTTTTTCGAAGTCAATATTTCCAAGTCGGAGCTGATTTTCCATACCAAACTCAGGATATTTCTGAATCAACTGTCCATCTAATTTGAAACGAATGATTGCAATAGCTTTGTGCATTTTGCGAATCAGTTCACTCTCATTTTTTGTCATATTACTATTATTATCTTTTTGCGTAAAACGCTCACAAGGATCGTCTCCGTATACATCCATTGCAAAAGTTGCAAGTGGAAGCATGTTGATACCATATCCTTCTTCTAAAAGGTCTAGGTTACCGTAACGGATACTGGTACGAATAACAGCTGCTATACAAGCCAAATGTCCAGTAGCTGCTCCCATCCATACGATATCGTGATTTCCCCACTGTATGTCTACAGAATGATAATCACAAAGCTCATCCATGATTTTGTGTGGCGCTGGTCCTCTGTCATAGATGTCACCTAAAATATGTAAATGATCAATAACCAATCTCTGAATCAATTCGGACAATGCTACAATAAAGCTTTCTGCCTGTCCCAATTCTACAATGGTGTTGATAATAGATTCATAATATGCTTCTTTGTTTAACACTTCCTGCTTTTCTGTAATAAGTTCCTCTATTACATATGCAAAATCTTCTGGTAATGCCTTGCGCAATTTGGAACGAGTATACTTAGAAGAAACAATTTTACACACTTCAATTAAACGATACAGCGTAGTTTTATACCAACTTTCCATATCGGTTTCCGTCTGTTTTACTAATGAAATTTTCTTCTGTGGATAATAAATCAGAGTAGCCAAAGCTGTCTTGTCCGCTACACCTAATGTACGACCGAATACGTCATCGATTTTCTTTCGTACTGCACCCGAACCATTGCGAAGCACATGAGAAAACGCATCATATTCTCCATGAATATCCGAAAGGAAATGTTCCGTTCCTTTTGGCAAATGTAAAAGAGCCTGTAGATTAATAATCTCAGAAGCTGCAGAACTAATGGTAGGATATAATTCTGCTAGATGTTCATAATAATGTATATTTTCTTTACTCAAAACACAACCCCCGTATTGAAAAACATTCTTATTTATAAGATAATAAAAATAACAGGAAAAATCAATAATCATTTAGGAGATTTATTATGACATCAACTCAAATTTTAGAAAAAGCAATATCATTACAAGAAGAACTAATCAGCCATCGCCGCTATCTCCACACCCATCCTGGTATTGGGTTCGATTTACAGGAAACATATCAGTATGTTTATGAACAATTGACTCACATGGGATTTTCTCCAAATTCTTATGGAAAATGTGGTCTTATCGCTACCTGTGGACATGCGAATAAAGGAAAAACAATTTTACTTCGTGCAGACATGGATGCGCTTCCTATTCAGGAAGAAGCCGACATTGATTTCAAATCCACAAACGGAAATATGCATGCCTGTGGACATGATACACACACCACTATGCTCTTAGGTGCAGCACGCCTTTTAAAAGAGATGGAAAATGATTTAAACGGACAAGTTGTACTCTTATTTCAGCCAGCAGAAGAAATTTTTGAAGGCGCAAAAGATATGATTGACGCAGGTGTATTGCGCAATACAACTCCAGACGCAGCTCTTATGGTTCACATTACAGCTGGTATGCCTTTTAAAACTGGTTCTGTCATCGTTTGCGATGGTGGTGTCAGCGCACCAGCTGCAGATTATTTTGAAATCAACATTCAGGGAAAAGGATGCCATGGCTCTATGCCTCAAATGGGAGTAGACCCTATTACCGTTGCAGCACATATTGTTACCGCTTTACAGGAAATCCATGGACGTGAACTTGCTATGTCTGATGAGGCAGTTCTTACTATTGGAACAATCCATGCTGGAAATGCTTCCAATGCCATTCCTGATACAGCTACTATGGGCGGTACCATTCGTACCTATGATGAAGAAACTCGTGCTTTCTTAAAGGAACGCATGAACGAAATCATTACTGGTGTAGCAACCACGTTCCGTGCTTTTGCGGAACTAAAATTCACTAGCGGCTGTCCTACTCTCGTAAATGATGCTGAGTTATCCAAAGATATTACTAGATACACGAAAGAGCTTCTTGGACCTCAGATGGCATTTAGCAAAGGCGACTTAGAAAAAATGGCTGCTACAAATAAAAAAGCAAGCAAAGCTACTGGATCTGAAGACTTCGCATACTTTAGTCATGAAGTACCATCCATTATGTTGGCAATCGCTGGTGGAACATCGAAAGACGGATATCAATATCCTCAACATCATCCAAAGGTGAAATTTGATGAAAATGTACTTTCCTATGGTGCTGCTGTATATGCATATAGCGCAGTAAAATACCTCGAGGAACATTAA